>CAZMLG010000073.1:0-14714 GCA_964566985.1 uncultured Intrasporangiaceae bacterium | reverse complement strand
CCAGGGCGACCCAGCTCGGATCCGTCGTGGACTTCCGAAACTATAGGCGAGGAAGGGGCAAATCACCAAAACGGGGCCGATCACCCACCGGGGGTCTTCGCGCGGGCCCAGTCCAGCAGGCGTTCGAGCGGCCACGAGTTGACGATCCGCTCGGTCGGTATGCCGAGCCGCTGGGCCCGCTCGCAGCCGAACGCGAGCAGGTCGAGCTGGCCCGGGGCGTGGGCGTCGCTGTCGATCGCGAAGAGGCACCCGGCCTCCATCGCCGCCCGGATCAGGTCGTCCGGAGGGTCGCGGCGCTCAGGGCGGGAGTTGATCTCGACGGCGACGTCGTGCGCCGCGCAGGCGGCGAAGACCTCGGCCGCGTCGAAGTCGGACGGTGGGCGCGTCCCGCGTCCGCCCTCGACCAGGCGGCCGGTGCAGTGCCCGAGGACGTTGGTCCACGGACTCTCGACGGCGCGAACCATGCGGGTAGTCATCGTCGCCTTCGCGGCGCGCAGCTTCGAGTGCACGGAGGCGACCCGCAGGTCGAGACGGGCCAACATCTCGTCGGTCTGGTCGATGCTGCCGTCCTCCAGGATGTCGGCCTCGATGCCCTTGAGCAACCGGAAGTCGTCCCCGAGGCGGTCGTTGATCCGGTCGACCGTGTCCAGTTGTTTGCCGAGCCGTTGGGGCGTGAGGCCGCGTGCGACCTTCAGGTGCGGTGAGTGATCGGTGAGCACCAGGTAGTCGTGGCCGAGATCCATGGCGGTCGCGACCATCTCCTCGACGGGGGAGCCTCCGTCGCTCCAGTCGGAGTGGCAGTGGCAGTCGCCGCGCAGTGCCGCGCGGATCTCTTCCCCTCCGTCGACGAGCGGGCCACCGGCCTTCTGCTCGAGAGCGTCGAGATATTCGGGTCGATCGCCCTCCAGGCATTCGCGCACCACCTTCTCGGTCGAGGAGCCGATGCCGGGTAGGTCCCGAAGCGACCCGTCGTCACGCCGGCGTTCCAGCTCCTCGCGGGATGTCCCGGCGATCGTGGTGGCGGCGGCGCGGAAGGCCTTGACCCGGTAGGTGCCGGCCCGGGAGCGCTCCAGCAGGAACGCGATCCGGCGCAACGCGTCGAGCGGCTCGATGCCCATGGCCTCAGCGTGCCACGCGCCCTTGCCGACAGGCATACTTCCGTGGCCAGGGGCGCACATTTTTCGTCTGCCTGCCGGTGGATAGGTGCGCCTCTCGGCGAGAAATCCCCTGTCGCGCGGGGGCGAGCACGCCTACGATCGACCGTATGGCGACAGCGAACGCAGCGACCGTGACCTCCGGAGTGGATCAACTCGCCGACCTCATCGCGCGGGTCGACGAGTCCAACGCGGGCGATCCGACGCCGTGCGCAGAGTGGACGGTCTCCCAACTCGTCGACCACATCGTGCGCAGCCTCGAGAACTTCGCGGTCATGGTGCGTGGCGACGAGGTCGACTGGGCCGCGCCGACGGCCGAGCTCGGTGCGGGGCGCGCGGCCGCGTTCGACTCCGCCGCACGGGCGCTCACGGCCGCCTGGTCGGGGAGCATCTCCGACGGGAGCGGCGGCAGCGCGGGCATGCAGTGCGCCGAGCTGAGCGTGCACACGTGGGATCTCGCGACGGCGCTCGGCGTGGGCACCGATGCGTTGGATCCGCAGATTGCCGAGGCCGGATCGGACTTCATGCGTGAGAACCTGACCGACGGGATGCGCGGCGATGCGTTCGGGCCGGCCACCGAGGCTCCCGAGGGCGCCGACGCCTACACCCGGATCGCCGCCTTCGCCGGCCGCACCGTCTGACCGCTCGCCGACAGGCATACGTCCGCGCCCAGCGGTGCACATTCTTCGTTTGCCTGCCGGTGGGAAAGTAGGCCTCTCGGCGCCGGTGGATAGGGTCCAGCCATGAGGATGTGGCTGGTGCCGGCGCTCGTGGTGGTCGCCGTGCTGTGGGCCTGGTGGGCGAAGGCCCGTATGCAGCGCCGGCACCTCGCCGCGCTCGTGCGCGCTTCGCGGGGGAACGCCCGACGCGCCCACGCGATCACCCTGCTGACGGAGTCGATCGCCGCCCTGGTCGCGGTCGTGGCGATCGTGGCAGCGTTCGTGGCCCAGTCGGCATACGGCTGGTGGTGGCTGCGGATCACGCTGTCGGCGCTCGTGATCGTCCTCTATGTGCCCTACACGATGACCCTCTCCGAGGTGCGCGTGAAGCTGAAGGTCCGCCGGTCGCCCCAGCAGCGCATGCTCGAGATGGGTGCACCTGCCGACGTCGCCCAGGAGATCGCGCAGGTCGGTAGGCCGTTCGCGTACTTCGGTTCGCTGATGCTGCTCGCGGCCGTGATCGCCTTCCTCTGGCATTTTTTCGGCAGCTGACGGCCGACAGAGCCTGAGCGCAAAACTCCCCCTGGGCACCCGAGCCTGAGCGCAAGACTCTCCCGGGTGATCGAGTAGCGAGCCCCTGGGCGCAGAACTCTCCCGGCTGATCGAGTAGCGAGCCCCTGGGCGAGCGTATCGAGATCCGGTGAGGTGGCGCGCTCTCGCCACGTTGCCCCGGCGCATGGAACGATACAAAGATGACGACCGAGTCCTTGAAAACGCGACAGATCCAGATGACGAGTGTCGAGGGCGTCGAACGGGTCAGCTTGACCTCGGCAGACGACCTCGAAGGTGAGCGCATCGCCCCTGCTGCAGGATTGATCGTCCGCGACAAGAACGGTCGAGAGCGTGGCGGCATCGGCGTCTTGGACCTGCCCGAAGGGACACGTGTCCTCTGCGCGCTCGACCATGCCGGCGGGGATGCGGTCGGAATGATGGTCGATGACGACGGTACCGCCGGCTTCTTCATCAATGACGCGCCGGAACCGGAGCACCGTGAGCCACGAGCGCAACGATTCTCGGTCGAGATTGCGCACGATGGCACGCCAGAGCTTGCGTTGCGTGACACCGATGGGCGGCCCAGGCTCAGACTGACACTCACGGATGACGGTGCGGGAGCGATCGAGTTTCTCACCGCCGGCGGAGATGTCGTCGAGCGGATCATCCCGGAGGAGTCCGGTGAAACGCCCTGAGCGATACGGCTTGCGTTTCATTGTGGTGGATAGTGGATCGAGCACGTGTTGCCGCCGGATCCACTGCGCTCCGAAAGCGGCTGAGTTGGGATTCAGCGACTGTGGAAGCCGCCACTGCCCAGAACACCGCCTAACGCCAGACCGAAGGGCCTGACTGGTCCGCCAACGTCATACGTGCATATCCCCGACGGATGTCCAGGACGTGATGTTCTACCTCGTGAAGCAGGTGGTTCAGCATCCACGCCGGGGATGCCGGGAAGGGTCCACCCACGTCGATCTCCCGATCCATTTGATTTCGATCGAGTTCGTGGAGCAGCGAGGTGATCTGTTCCTTCGCCGGTGCAACGCCATCGAAGGGGGTTGACTGTTCCGGATCGCCGGAGAGGATGACGGCGACTGCTTCACTCGCAGTGTCCAGGCAGTGATCGACATACTCCTCCGCGGACCAGGTGCCAGCCTCGGGACGTATGTCGGAACAGAGCTCTCGTTCCTGCCGTGCCAGTGCGTCCAGCGCAGCGGGCAGATCGCGGAAGACGTCGCTCCGTCGGCTGTCGAAGCCGCACTCGTCGCACAACTCTTCAAAATGGTCCTGCCCGAGATCCCGCCAGCCATAGCTCACGTGTGCAGTCTATTGCGGTGGCCCCCAGTGCAGACGGGCGATCCCCTCCGACCCGAACGTTCAATCGTGTCGTGACAGGATGTGGCGCGTGACCGAAGATCTCCGCGACCTCGCCACCGCAATCGATTCGACGTGCCGGATCCGCGGTGAATTCACCCTCCGCAGCGGACTCGCCACCGACGAATACTTCGACAAGTACCGGTTCGAGGGTGACCCTGTGCTGTTGCGCCGAGTGGCCGAATACATGACCACCTTGCTGCCGCCGGACACCGAGGTGCTCGGCGGCCTGGAATTGGGTGGTGTGCCGATTGCCACGGTGGTCAGCACGCTCACGGGGCTCCCCACGGTGTTCGTGCGCAAGGAGGCCAAGACCTATGGCACGTGCCGTCTGGCCGAAGGCGGCGAGTTCGCCGGTCGCACCGTCACTTTGATCGAAGACATCGTGACGACCGGCGGGGCGGTGCGCAACGCCACTATCGCACTGCGTGAACGCGAGGCGACCGTGCACACCGTGGTGTGTGCCATCGACAGATCAGAGCCGGGCGCCAACACGCTGCACGAGGTGGGCATCACCACCGTGCCCGTTCTCACGAAGGCGGACCTGGACGTTGTGCGCACGTAGGTGTCGTGGGTCCGGCGGGGAGGGTTGCGAGGCTTGGAACCTCGGATATCCCGATTCCTTGGCACTACCCGCAGGGAGCGGAGCGCGCGGGGGAGCGAAACCTCGGAACGAGCGCTGCCAACCAGCCTGAAACTCCTGCTCACCAGGCCTCGATACGGCCTCGCGCTGGGGCGCTCGGCCTACTCGACCAGCCGGTAGGGGAACGCTGCTCCTTGGCTCGCGCCGGGGCGCTCGGCCTACTCGACCAGCCGGTAGGGGAACGCTGCTCCTTGGCTCGCGCTGGGGCGCTCGGCCTACTCGACCGGCCGGTGGATGCCTCGCTCGGGGCGCTCGGCGGGGAGAGTGGGGTGCGTCAGGCGATGAGGCGCGCGAAGGTGGCCAGATCGACGTTGCCGCCGGAGAGAATGATGCCGACCCGCTTGCCGGCGAACTCTGCGGCGGCCGCACGGGCCCCGGCATACGCCAGGACCCCGGTGGGTTCGACGACCAACTTCATCGTCGCCGCGAGCGAACGCATGGCCGCCACCAACTCGTCATCCGTTGCCAGCCGGACGGATTCGACGTGCTCACGCATGATGGCGAAGGTCAGCTCGCCTAGTGCGGTCGTCTGTGCGCCGTCGGCGAGGGTCTGGGGCGTGGGGATGGTGACGATCTGCCCGGACTCCATGGAACGTTTGCCGTCGTCGCCGGCCGCCGGCTCGACGGCGATCGTCCGTGCACCGTGGGCGGACGCCACCAGCGCCGTGCCGGAGGTCAGCCCGCCACCCCCGAGCGGGGTCAGGACGACGTCCAGTTCGGGCACCTCGTCGAAGAGCTCCAGAGCGCTGGTGCCCTGGCCGGCGATGACATCCGGGTGGTTGAACGGCGGCAAGAGCGTGGCACCGGAGCGTTCGGCGATGTCGCGTGCGATGGCCCCGCGGTCCGCGCTCGCCCGGTCATAGGACACCACGGTCGCGCCGTAGCCGCGCGTCGCGGCGAGCTTGGCGGCCGGTGCGTCCGTGGGCATCACGATCGTGGCCGGTATGCCGAGCAGCCGCGCGGCGAGCGACACCGCCTGCGCGTGGTTGCCCGAGGAGAAGGCGACGACGCCGGCGACTCGGCGGTCTCCTGGCAACCAGGACAGCGCGTTGTAGGCGCCGCGGAACTTGAACGCTCCCACGCGCTGGAGGTTTTCGCACTTGAAGAACAGGGAGCATCCCAGCTCTGCGTCGAGGCGCGACGAGGTCAGGACGGGCGTGCGGTGAGCGACCCCCGCGAGGCGCTCGGCCGCACGCTCGACGTCGACGTAGCTCGGCAGGTCGGTCACGCGTCGGCGCCCGGCGTCGTGCCCGGGCCGTCCGGCGATGCGGGCGTTTCCGCAGCGGTGGTGGCGCTCTCGGTGTGGCTCGGTGCGGCCGTGCCGACAGACCGTGGGGCGTCCTCGGGCGTGGCCGTCGCCGGCGCGGGAGAGGTCGCGGGCGTTCCACCCTTGTCCTGATGGGTGGCGCGGGCGACGGCCTGCTTCTGCTTCTCGGCGAGGGCTTGGAAGTCGGTGTGCTTGGTGGCCAGCTCCTGGGCCGTCTTGAGCGCGAGCACGGCGCTCGCGACGCCCACGGCCATCCAGATCCGCGGATGGTGGACACCGCGTCGCAGCAAGAATGCCTCGACCTTGCGGTCGGCGGCGATGCCGAGACCCGAGGTGATCAGCCCGATGCTGCTCGTCGCCGTCGCGACGGCCGAGCCGATGGACGCGACCTCGGTGCGCCCGTCGACCGGCTTGACGTCGAGGGGTGAGGCCTGCTGCTCCTGCGCGGCGAGGTAGACCGCGCCGAAGGTGCCCGCGGTGCGCGCGAGGCGCACACTGCGACGAGCCCACCGGGGGAACCGCCCCGGGTGGGCGAGAGTGAGCAGCCCGGCGGCCGCGGCGGCCATCCCGTTGTGGACGGCAGGGGAGTGCAGGAGGGTGCGCTTGATCGGCATATACCAACTCTACGGTCAGCGCGCCCGTATGCCGTGGAGCCGGGTCCGCGACGGCCCGCGCGCTATCGCGCGGCCGAGGCGACCGCGGCCGGGGCGGCGGGCACTGCATGCGGGGCACGCAGCGCCCGTCCACCCAGCGACGAGACGGTCACGGCGAGCACACCGGCGGCGACCGTGACGGCGAAGGCGGGGGTCTCTCCGCCCAGGTCGGCGAGCCGGCCCGCGACGGCCGCGCCCACGGCATATCCCATGCCGGTGGCCGCGGCGAGCAGGGTCATGGCCGCTCCGGTGCGCTGCACCGGGGTGATCGACTCGGCGAGCGTGAAGGTGGTGATCATGTAGGGCGCGACGCACACGCCGAGCACCAGCAGCACCGGCACCAGCGTCGCGATGGAGTGGACCAGCAACAGCGGGGTGGCCAGCACGAGCAGGCCCCCGGCGGTGGCGCGCCAGCGGGTGACGTGGCCGATGCGAGCGGGGACGGCGGCCATGCACAGTCCGGCGATCACGCTGCCGACCCCGAGCGTCGCGTGCAACAGCCCGGCGATGCCCTCGTGGCCCGCGGACGTGGCGATCACGGTGGCTCCGGTCTGCACCGACCCGAAGACCGTGCCGATGACCAGTTGCGCGCCGGCGAGGACCAGCAGGCCGCGGGTGAGCAGCCGTCCGTCGCCCGGGCGGGCCGTCGACTCGGGGTAGGCCATGGCGGCGGTCGGGTGCACCGCGAAGAGCGTGCCGAAGACCGCCAACAGCACGAGCGCGCCGATGAGCCCGACGGCGGGATCGGTCACGGCGGCGATGATGCCGACCAGGGCCGGGCCGAGCACGAAGGTGGCCTCGTCGGCCGACCCTTCGTAGGAGAAGGCCGTGTCGAGCAGTGCGGGTCCGCCGTGGTGGCGGGCGATGATCGGCCGCCACCGCACGCGGGCCAGCGGGCCGACCTGGGGCAGCAGCAGCCCGGTCGCCGCGGAGGCCAGCGCGGCCCACGCCCATCCGGCGCCGGAGGAGACGATCAGCACGACGACTCCCAGCCCGGTGGCACCGAGGAGCGATTGCAGGAGGACGACGGAGCGCTGGCCGAGGCGGTCGGCGAGGCTGCCCGCGGCGGGTGAGCCCACGGCGTTGGCGACGGCGAGGGCTCCCGCACAGGCGCCGCCGGCGCCGAAGCTGCCGGTGCGGTGGGCGACGAACAGCAGGACGCCCATCTGACTCATGGCGAGGGGCAGCCTGCCGAGGAACGCGATGACGATATAGCCGAGGCCGGTGAGGGAGAACAGGCGACGGTAGGACTGAACTGCTGACACGAGTGACGGGCTCCGAACACGATCATGCGCGTGACTTCCCACCCAGCAGTCACGCATCGGCCCTGTGCCTCGTCAGTCTATCCGGCGCCGTGCGGTCGAAGCCAGTTCAGTGGCGCGGATGTGCGGCATCTCACCAGGCTTCGATACGGCTCGTTCCTCGCCTACTCAGCCGGCCGGGGTGGGGCTTCGATACGGCTCGTTCCTCGCCTACTGACCGGAGAGTACTCGACCCGACCGGCGAGCCGGAACGTGTCGGAGGAGGCGTATGGGGAGGGGCGGGGGACATGCGGAGGGAGCGTGGACGGGCCTGGCGGGAGCGCCTCGGTCCCGCCCGTCGGCCCGCGACCTACGTGACCACCGTGGACCGAGGCGCGGATGGTTGCGACCGCAGCGTGTCCCCCACCCCGACCTGGTGACCACGCGGGCGACCTGGTTGGCCACGCTTGTGACGAGGCCTCGCTCCTCCGCCCTACTCGACCAGCGAGGACTGGTGACTGGCGACATTTCACGCATATACGGCGTCACGAACAGTGCCAACGAAACTCAGCCGGGCGGGGTGGGCCTTCGGTGCTCGCCCGGTCCAGGGCGCGGGTCGCGGCGTCGAGCGCGAGACGCCGATCCTCGGGCACCAGACCGATCCGGGTGCGCCGGTCGAGCAGGTCGTCGACGTCCAGAGCACCCTCGTGGGTGACGCCGAAGAGGAACTCGACGGGCGTCGTGGGCACGGTCGGGGCGATCGGCTCGAGCATCGCGGGATCGCGGCCGGCGAGCGCGGCCACCCGCGGCGCCTCGGAGCCATAACGGCGCACCAGCCGAGGCGGGGCGTCCACGCGCGTGAGCCGGTGGCGTCCGGCGGCGCCGATGAGCGGCAGCCGCGCGGTGACGCACCGGCCTGCCGCCAGCCCGTGGGTGCGCACGACCTGATCGACCGTGTCCTGGGCCATTCGGCGATAGGTGGTGAGCTTGCCCCCGACGATCGTCACCACCCCGTCGGGTGAGGTCAGCACCGTATGTCGACGAGACAGGTCGGCGCTCTCGCCCTCGGCGTCGAGCAGCGGCCGCAGCCCGGCATACGCCCCGACGACGTCGTCGGCATGCAGCGGGCGATCGAGGATCGCGTTGACGGTGGAGAGCAAGAAGTCGCGGTCGTGGTCGCCCGGCGCGGGCACGTCGTCCGGGTGGCCCTCGACCTCCTCGTCGGTCAGGCCGATGTAGGTCACGCCGTCCGGCTGAGGGAGGGTGAACACGAAGCGCCCCGTGTGGCCGGGCACGGCGGCGTTGAGCACGGCGCGGCTCTCGCGCAGAGCGGAGCTGCGCACCACCAGATGGGTGCCACGCGACGGGCGCAGGCGGATGCCGGGGGCGAGGTCCCCGGCCCAGACCCCGGTCGCGTTGACCACGACTCGAGCCCGGATCGCCCCGGTCACCCCGGCCACCTCGTCACGCACCTGCGCCTTGTCGCCGGATAGTCGAAGCGCCCTGGTGCGCGTGAGGATCCGCGCCCCGTGTGCGGCGGCGGTGCGAGCGATCGCCACGACCAGGCGTGCGTCGTCCTCCAGTTGTGCGTCCCACCCGAGCACGGCACCGCGCAGCCCGTCGGCCGCGAGGGCGGGGGCCATCTCGAGTGCGGCGTATGCCGGGATCCGGTGTGGTCGAGGCAGCAGTCGCCCGGAGGTGCCCGCGGCGCGACGCAACAGGTCGCCGACCTCGAACGCCGCGAGGTCGAGGAACGCCGGCACGTGGCCGGTGTCGCGGGTCAGCGGAATGATCCAGGGCACCGGGTGGGTCAGGTGGGGAGCGGTGCGCTGCAACAGGTGTCCGCGTTCGACCGCGCTCTCGTAGGCGATCCCGATCTGGCCGTGTGCGAGGTAGCGCAGGCCACCGTGTGCGAGCTTGGAGCTCCACCGCGACGTGCCGAAGGCCAGGTCGTGGGCATCGATCGCCGTGACGTCCAGCCCGCGGCTCGCGGCGTCCAGGGCCACGCCGGCGCCGGTGGCTCCGAGGCCGACGACGAGGACGTCCGTGACGTGCTCCCCGGTCGCCTCGTCCAGCTCGTCGCGGCGGCGCGATGCGTCGAGCCCACTGGGTGCGTGCCTCATCGGGTGGCGGCCGGAGTCGGCGGTGCCAGGTAGGCCGTGAGCATGGCGACGAGTTCGTCCAGGAGCCGCCGGATCCCGTCGTCCTCGTCACCCTCCGCGAGGTCGTCCATCGTGTGTGCGGACAGCACGAACCCGTGGGTGGTGAGCAGCACGCTGCGGGCGAGCACCTCGGGTGCCCCGGCGCGGAGGTGCCCCGCTCGCTGGCCGAGCGCGATCGCCTCGCGCAGGTCGCCCAAGAGCTCGTCCTGCGTCCGGCCGCGGCGGACCAACAGGTAGGGCAGCAGCAGTTCGGGGTCGACCTCGACGATCTTGCGGAAGAGGGGGTTGTCGCGAAAGCGGACGACCCGATCGGCCACCTCGCGGGCGATCACGGCGGGAGTCAGGTGCCCGTCCGGTGGCGCGAAGCGCATGTCCCCGGCGGTCAGTTCCTGGGTCATCAGGTCGGCGACCAGCGCCGTCATGTCGGGCCATCGCCGATAGACCGTCATGCGTGAGACGCCGGCACGGCGGGCGACGTCGGTCATCGTGGTGCGCCGCAACCCGACGGCGAGGATGCAGTCTCGTGCGGCCGCGAGCAGAGTCTCTTCGCCGATAACACTGTGACGAATAGACGGCATGTGTCACACTTTAACACCATGAGCACCGACATGCATTGGGCCAGATGGGGCGACCCGCGCCACGACGAGAGCCTTCCGGACGGTGCCGATGCGCTCCTCGCCGCCGCGTTCGGCGACCTGCACTCGTCGCGGCCGGTGGCGCCGACAGATGTCGGACTGCCGCCCTCCCGTCTGGGCGCGGCGGCGCTCGCGGCGCTGCGCGATCTGCTCGGCGACGATCACGTGAGCACCGATCCGCAGGCGCGCGTGCGGCATACGCGGGGCAAATCCACGCCCGACCTGTTGGCGATGCGATCGGGGGACGCGAGTGCGGCGCCGGATGCGGTCGTGTCGCCGGGGACGCACGACGAGGTCGTCGAACTCCTCGTGGCGGCAACGCGCCTCGGCTTCGTCGTCGTGCCCTATGGTGGCGGCACCTCCGTCGTCGGAGGTCTGGACGCGCCGCACGACCACGGCGGTGGCGTGGTCGCGGTCGACCTGCGCCGATTGGATCGGCTCGTCGGCGTCGATGAGGAGTCCGCCACGGCGACCTTCGAGGCCGGCGTGCGCGGCCCCGACGCCGAGGCGCTGCTGGCCCCGCACGGCATGACGCTCGGCCACTTCCCTCAGTCGTTCGAATACGCCAGCATCGGCGGTTTCGCCGCGACCCGGTCCAGCGGCCAGTCCTCGTCGGGATACGGCCGATTCGACGACATGGTGGTCGGCCTGACGGTAGCGACGCCGCAGGGCACGTGGGACCTCGGCTCCGCACCGGCCAGCGCGGCGGGGCCGGACCTGCGCCAGCTCGTGCTCGGCTCCGAGGGCACCCTGGGCATCATCACCCGCGTGCGCCTTCGAGTCCGGTCGGCACCGGAAACGAAGAGATATGAGGGGTGGCGGTTCCCGGACTTCGCGCGCGGCCGGGACGCCATACGTCGCCTGGTCCAGGCCGGCGTGAACCCGACGGTGCTCCGCCTGTCGGACGAGACCGAGACGGCCCTCAACCTCTCGGACCCGGGCGCCATCGGGGAGGAGTCCGAGGGAGGGTGCCTGCTGATCTGCGGCTACGAGGGGACGTCGCCCATCGTGGAGCGGATGCGCCGTGAAGCCACCGCCGAACTCGAGGTGCTGGGAGGGGTGTCACTCGGCGACACACCCGGACGTCGCTGGGCCGACGGGAGATTTGATGCCCCCTACCTGCGCGACGCACTGATGGATCGGGGAGTCGTCGTCGAAACCCTCGAGACCGCGACGTTCTGGAGCGGGATCGAGGAGCTCTACGGCGCGGTCAAGGACCACCTCGAGCAGGCGCTGCGCTCCGCGGGATCGACCCCGATCGTCCTCTGCCACGTCTCGCACGTGTATCGGACCGGTGCCTCCCTCTATTTCACCGTCGCGTTCGATGCCGGGGACGATCCGGCCGATCGGTGGCAGGGCGCGAAACATGCCGCGTCCGACGCGATCCGCCGATGCGGTGCGACGATCACCCATCACCATGCGGTCGGCAGGGACCATCGACCCTGGTATGCCGACGAGATCGGTCCGATCGGTGTGGCGGTCTTGCGCTCGGTCAAGGCGGCCGTGGATCCTGACGGTGTCCTCAATCCCGGAGTCCTCATCCCCGACGAACCGAAGGGCCCATGAGACCACTGCACCTGATCATCAATCCCCACGCCGGAGGCGGCCGTGCCGTCGCCACCGCCACGGCGGTCGTCGCCGCGCTCCGAGCGCGCGGAGCGGACCCTCGCGTGACGCACAGCCCCGGTGTGGAGGCCGCCGACCGGCTGGTGGCCGAGTCGGTCGAGCGGGGCGAGGCCGTCGTCGCGGTCGGCGGCGACGGCATGGCCGGATCGATGGCCGAGGCGGTGGTGCGTCACGGGGCGACGTTCTCGCTCGTGCCCGCCGGGCGAGGCAACGACTTCGCGCGCCAACTCGGCATACCCCATCGGCCGGAGGCGCTGGCGCAGATGCTCGTCGAGGCCGAGCCGAGATCCGTCGACGCCATCGGCGTGGACGGTCGGGTGGCCGTGGGAAGCGTCTATGCCGGAGTCGACTCGCGCACGTCCGAGATCGTCAACTCGCTGCACCGGGTGCCGGCGATCGTGCAATACCAGTACGGCGCGGTGCGTGCTCTCGCCACGTTCCCGCGCACGGCATACCGGGTGACGGTCGACGGGGATCTCCACGAATACGACGGCTTCTCGGTCGTCGCCGCCAACTCCGGCTTCTACGGCAAGGGCATGCGCATCGCACCGGACGCCGACGTCCACGACGGGCTCCTCGACGTCGTCATGATCGCGGCCGGCAACCGCATGCGGTTCATCTCCAATCTCCCGCGCCTGTATCGCGGCACGCACGTGCACAAGCCCGAGGTCACCGTGGTGCGCGGTCGCCACGTCACGATCGAGGCCGAAAGGGTGCCGGCGTATGCCGATGGGGAGCCGCTCGCGCAGCTTCCTGTCACCGCACGCGTGCTCGCCGGTGGGCTGACCATGCTCGTCGGCTGATCGGCACCCCTGGCGCCACCTCCTCTCCGGCCCCGGCCTCGGACCGGACACAATCGGATGGTGAGGACGTTCCGTCGACCCGCCCGATGGAGGCTGCCGTTGCTGGTCGGCAGTCACGTCGTCGACGACTTCTATCAGGGCGCCGTGCCGGCGATGCTGCCGTTCTTCGTGGCCGAGCGCCACTACGGATACGTCGCCGCGGCGGGCATCACGCTCGCGGCGACGCTGCTGTCGTCCGTGGTGCAGCCCGTGTTCGGGATCCTCACCGATCGCAAGCCGATGCCCTGGCTCGTGCCCGCCGGGCTGACCGTCGCGGCCCTCGGCATCGGACTGTCCGGGTTGTCCTCGTCCTACGCGCTGACCTGGTGTGCGATCGCCCTGTCCGGCCTCGGAGTCGCCGCCTATCACCCGGAGTCGGCCCGTCTGGCGCGCGCGGCGAGCGCGGGCAATCACGTCGGGATGAGCTGGTTCTCGCTCGGTGGCAACGTCGGGTTCGCGCTCGGACCGATCATCGTCGCGCCGGTCATGGCCGGGTTCGGTCTCGGCGGCAGTCCGCTGCTGATCATTCCCGCGGTGGTCCTGGGTGCGGTCCTGTCCACTCTCCTGCGGAGGCTCAACACCGTCAGCAGCAGGCTGCGCCACGGCGGCTCCGCGCAGTTGGTGGACCAATGGGGTCAGTTCGCCCGCCTCGTCACCGTGGTCGTGATGCGCTCGATCGTCACCTTCGGCCTCAACACGTTCCTGGCGATCTGGGTCGGTGAACAACTCCGCAGCGACAGCCATGTGCCGGGGGAGGCGGCGTTGGTCGTCTACTTCGCGGTGGGGGCGAGCGGCACCCTTCTGGGCGGCCACCTGGCCTCCCGGTGGGGCCGGGTCCCGGTGATCCGCACCGCGTATGCCGTGAGCGCGCCGGCCATCGCCGGCATCGCGTTGGCACCGGGCCACGCGGTCTACGTGTTCATCGCCCTGGCGGCGCTCGCCATCTACGTGCCGTTCTCGCTGCACGTCACGCTCGGCCAGGACTACCTACCGACGCGGATCGGGACGGCCAGCGGGGTGACGCTCGGTCTCGCCGTGAGCGTCGGAGGCCTCGCGGCCCCGCTCATCGGGTGGATCGCGTCGCTGACGAGCCTGCGGATCGCGCTGCTGTGCCTGGTGATCATGCCGCTCGTCTCGCTCGTCGCGGCGGTCGGGATGCGTGAGCCGCGCCAGTTGGTGGGAGCTTCGGGTGATGAACCGTCACCTCCCGGGCGGCGCGGACGGCGTGGCGGGGCCGATCACCACGACACTGTCGGGAGGTAGGTGCACGGCCCGGCCGTCCGCGTCGGCGCCCCACCGGGCCAGCACGACGGACCCGTCGGGCAGGTCGGCCGCCGTGGGTCTGCCGCCGAGGTTGACGACCGTGACGTGTGTGCTCCGGACCAGCCGCAGGACGCCGTCGCCGAGCCGAGCCGATGCCGAGGCCAGATCACCGTCGTGCAACTCCGGTCTCGCGTGCCGCAGCGCGATCAACGTGCGATACCACGCGAGCACGGCGGCGTGCTTCGCCTCGGCCGGTTCGGTCCAGTCGAGGAGGGACTCGGCGAAGGCGGCCACATCCTGCGGGTCGGTGACGTCGCCTCCGAGTCCGTGCTCGGCGAACTCCGCCCGGCGGCCTTCGAAGACCGCTCGCGCCAACCCGGACTCCTGATGGTCGGTGAAGTATTTCCACGGGCCGGCGGCGCCCCACTCCTCGCCCATGAACAGCATCGGGGTGTAGGGGCTCGTCAGGAGAATTGCTGCGGCACAGGCGAGCCGATCGGTGCTCACCAGATGCGTGAGACGGTCACCCGCGGCACGGTTGCCGACCTGGTCGTGGGTCTGCAGTGCCGCCACGAATCGATCTCCGCCGAGCCGTGAGGGATCGATCGGCCGGCCGTGATGCCGGTCGCGGAAGGAGGACCACGTG
>CAZMLG010000072.1:0-15327 GCA_964566985.1 uncultured Intrasporangiaceae bacterium | reverse complement strand
GCAGCGACGACTGGCTGATCTCGTGGCACGCCGCGCACAGCGCCGACACGTCGTCCGGGTCCAGGTCCTGCATCTCGTCGATGAAGATCGCGACACCGCGCCCGAGATCGGCAGCGAGACCGCCCACGTCGGTGAGCAGTTCGACCAGATCGATCTCGATGTCGCCCGAGTCGGCCCGGCCAGGCACCGCCGGCGCGCTGATCCCCGGGTTCCATTTGTCCTTCAGCTTCGCGCCCGGCCCCGCGTCGCGCTGCGCGAACGACTTGACCACTCCGAGCACGTGGTCGACGTCGTCCTGCTGCGTGTGCCCGAGCTCCCGCACGGCCGTATGCAGTGCGCTCGACAGCGGACGCCGCAGCCGCTGGTCGGGCCTCGCCTCCAGCTTGCCCGTGCCCCACTTCGCGCGCACCGCTGCCGATCGCAGCGTGTTGAGCAGCACCGTCTTGCCGACGCCGCGCAGCCCGGTCAGCACCACCGAGCGCTCCGGTCGCCCGCGCGCCACCCGCTCCAGCACCACGTTGAACGCCTGCAGTTCGTGGTCGCGGCCGGCCAACGCCGGTGGGCGCTGCCCGGCACCGGGCGCGTAGGGGTTGCGTATCGGGTCCACGATCAGACCGTATAAGTGTTTCTAGCGACGGGCCGATATTTGCCTAGCGTGTCGTATCGCCGCGTCGGCGCCACTCTCTGCGGGTGATCCGATAGAGGACCTCGCCCTGCTCGGATCCCGGCAGCGGATCGTCCCAGTGACGCACCTCCGTGCGCACGTGGGCCATCCCGACCTTGCGCATCACTCCGCGGGAGCCCGTGTTGACGGCCATCGTCTCGGCCCATACCTCCTGCAGCCCGACTGTCTCGAAGCCGTGCCTCAGCAGAGCCAGCGCGCCCTCGGTCGCGAACCCCTGGCGCCAGTGTCGCCGCGCGACGCGCCACCCGATCTCGGCAGACTCCTCGGACACCGGGTCCTCGGGTGCCGAGTCGCTGCGTCCCAGGTCCCACCAGCCGAGGAAGTCGCCACCGGTGAACCCGACCCACCATCCGAGGCCCAGCGCATCGGCGATCCGATCCGCGCACCGTGGACTCCAGAACTCGTCGATCTCCTGCGCGGTCCGTGCCCGTCCCAGCAGGTGGCGCATCACCTGTGGATCGGAGTCCAACTCGTGCAGCAGCGGCAGATGCTCCGGCGTCATCGGGAGCAACTCGATGCGGTCGGTGTGCAGGACAGGGCGGCTCATACCGACACTATGCCGGTCCACTGATCGGAGAGTGGGCCGACGGACCGAGGACCCACCGTGGGCGATTGAGCCGTCGAGACGGAGTCGAGACGTGTCGAAATCACTGAGCGCACCCTGCCGATCCAGTCGACGGTGCCCCTGACGTGGTTTCGATACGCTCGCGCCGGGGCGCTCGCTACGGGGCCATCCGGGTGGGTTTCGATACGCCTCGCGCTGGGCGCTCGGCTACTCAACCATCTGGGTTGTCGCTCGAGCGCGCGGGCAGTTGACCAGCCGGGTTGCGGGCCGCGCCGTCGGTGGCGCGGCCTACGCTCGACGCCATGGTGGAGATCCCCGACGCGGTGACGACACAGTGCACCCGCGACCTGCGGCTGCGGCCGCTGGTGACGGACGACCTGGACCGGGTGCACACCTGGTCCAGCGACCCGGCGTCGTTCACACACGCGCCGTTCGCGCGACACACGTCGGCCGACCAGACGCGCCGCGCGCTCGAGGTCTGGATGCGGTCGTGGCAGGACGGGGGACCGTCCTACTGGATGGCCGAACGACGCGCCGACGGGCTGCCGCTCGGCTACGGCGGCGTGCGACGCACCCCCGAAGGCCTCAACCTCGCCTACCGTCTCGGCACGGAGCACCACGGGCACGGATACGGCGCGCAACTCGCCTGTGCCGCGACGGCGTTGGCTGCCGAGTGGTGCCCCGGCGAAGACCTCTATGCACTGATCCGCCCGGTCAACGTCGCCTCCCGGCGCACCGCCGAGCGCGCCGGGCTGTGGATGACCGACGAGCACCCCGACGAGACCGACCTGCCGGCCGGTGAGGAGCCTTCCCAGGTGCTGCGGCCGCCGCGGTTCGTCGACGGCGCCGATGACCTGGGCGCGGGAGCGGCCCACGAGGAACTGCTCGACCTGTGGTGCCGCGTCAACGAGGCGGGTGGCGCCGTCGGCTTCGAAGGCAGCACGCCGCGATCCGAGGTGGCGGCCACACTCGAGGTGCACCTCGACCGAGCACGCTCCGGGCACGGCGTCGTCGGTCGCCTCGCGCATCCGGTCACCGGCGCGCTCCTCGGCGCCGCGTTCTGGCAGCTGTTCGACCACCCGAAATACGCTCACGTCGGCGAATTGCAGCGGGTGATGGTCGATCCGCGCCGTCGCCACCGCAACCTGGGCCGCCTGCTCGTCGGCGGTATGCACGCGGCCGCCCGTGCCCGCGGCGTGGAGATCTCCCGCCTCAACTACCGAGGCGGCACCGGGGTGGCACCGTTCTATCAGTCGTGCGGCTATGCCGAGATCGGCCGGCTGCCGGGAGGGCTGCGGTTGCGTGACCTCGACGTCGATGACGTCGAGATGGCGCGTCGGCTCGACGGGCGCCCGTTCTGACGCGTGGGTCGCACGGCTGCGCCGCCGGTCGGCCGACCGGTACTATGCGATATAGCAGTGTGCCGGCATCGGCACCGCGTCCGATGACGGAGGAGGGCCAGGTGGCGTCGAAGAGCTCGAGCATCGGCACGATCAGGAAGCGGTCGAGCCTGCGAGCCGAGGTCGAGGAGGCGCTGTCCGCGGCGATCATCTCCGGTGAATTGGCCCCCGGGGTCGTCGTGTCCGTGCCCGAGATGGCCACCCGGTTCGAGGTGTCCGCGACACCCGTGCGCGAAGCGATGCTCAACCTGGCCGGCCGCGGATTCGTCGAGCCGGTCCGCAACAAGGGCTTTCGCATCACCCCCGTCGGTGAGTCGGACCTGCGCGAGCTCGTGCAGATCCGGCGCTGGCTCGAGGTGCCGGCCGCCCGCGTCGCGGCCGAGCAGTTCCCCGCCGACGAGATGCCTCGCTTCCGGCAGCTGGCCGACGCCATCGTCGCGGCCGCCGCGAAGGCCGACTTCCCGGCCTACCTCGCCTCGGATGTCGACTTCCACCTCGCCCTGATCGCACTCACCGGCAACGGCCGGCTGCCCGGGGTGGTCGCCGAACTGCGCAGCCAGACCCGGATGATCGGCCTGGTCGACCTGAAGCACACCGCCGAGCTCGAACGCTCCGCGATGGAGCACCACACGATGCTCGACCTGATCGCCGAGGGGAAGGTCGACGAGCTCGCCGACCTCATGGAGACCCACATCGGGCACATCCTCGGCTGGTGGTCCGGCCGCACCGAGGACTCCGCAGCCGGCTGAACTTCCTCGCGCAGGCCCCTCCGCGCAGGATGCCCTCACCCGCTACTGTGTGACATAGTACTGCGCCGAAGCGTCGAAGAGAGAGCGGATGGCCTGCGAATACACGATCCCCGGCATGCACGTCATCGAGCACACGGTCACCGTGCCGCTGGACTGGTCCGACCCGGAAAACGGCACGCGCATCACGGTGTTCGCCCGCGAGGTCGTGGCCGCCCATCGCCGCCGGGACGACCTGCCCCTGCTGCTCTTCCTGCAAGGCGGACCGGGCGGCAAGGCACCGCGGCCGCTGAAGGCCGACGGGTGGCTCGGAGAAGCCCTCAAGACCCACCGGGTGATCCTGCTCGACCAGCGCGGCACCGGCCGCAGTACTCCGGTCGATGCGCGGCGGGTCGAGGCGTGCGGCGGGGCGGCCGAGGGCGCCGACTATCTGAGCTGCTTTCGCGCCGACTCCATCGTCGCCGACGCCGAACACCTGCGTACCACCGTCTTCGGCGGGCGCCGCTGGACCACGCTCGGGCAGAGCTACGGCGGATTCCTCACGCTGAGCTACCTTTCCCTCGCGCCGCAGGGGCTCGCCGCGTGCCTGGTGACCGGCGGCCTGGCCTCGGTCACCCCGGACGCGGCCGAGGTCTATCGACGCACCTATCCCCGCACCGAGGCCAAGAACCGACAGTTCTACGCTCGCTATCCCCAGGACGACGAACGCGTCCGCCAGGTCGCCGACCGGCTTTCCGCCGAGCCGGTCCTGCTGCCCGACGGCGACCAGCTGACGGTGCGCCGGCTGCAAAGCCTGGGAATGGATTTCGGCATGAAGCCGGGCTTCGAGCGGCTGCACTGGCTGCTCGACGAGGCGCTCACCGACGACGGCGAGATCAGCGACACGTGCCTCGCGCAGGTGTGGTCGCGCACGGCCTACCGCACCAATCCGCTGTATGCCGTGCTGCAGGAAAACATCTACTGCTCCGGCAGCATGCCGGCCACCGATTGGGCGGCACAGCGCGAACACGACCGGCACCCCGAGTTCGCCGACACCGCACGACCGTTGCTCTTCACCGGAGAAATGGTCTACCCGTGGATGTTCGAGGAGATCCGCGGGCTGCGGCCCTTCGCGCCGGCCGTCCACGAGCTCGCGCGGCGCACCGAGTGGAGCACCCTCTATGACCTGGATCGACTGGCCGCCAACGAGGTGCCCGTCTGTGCGGCGGTCTATTACGACGACATGTTCGTCGACGCCCATCTGCAGCTGGACACCGCCTCCCGGGTGGGTGGGCTGCGCACCTGGGTCACCAACGAGTTCGAGCACGACGGTGTCGGCACACCCCGTGTCTTCGCCCATCTGACCGACATGATCAACGATTTCGGAGGTCCCCGTGACGACGACTGACCAAGCCACCGTGTCGAATACGCCGCGGTCGATGCCGGCTCCGGAAGAGCCCGACGTGCGGATGCCCAGACTTGGCCGGGCCGCCGGGTTCCGTGACTACATCGCCCAGGGTTGGGGCACGCCGGACCGCCGCCCTCCGGTCGTCGAGCGCGCCGCGGAGGCGGCGCGGCGTCACCGCGACCGGCTTTCGCAGCAGTTCCCCGGCCGCACCCTCGTGATCGGGGCCGGGAGCGCGCCGATCCGCGCCAACGACACGGCCTACGACTTCCGCGCCGACTCCGACTTCGTGTGGCTGACCGGCGCGACCACGGTCGAGGGTGCTGTCCTCGCGATGCGGCCGGCGTCAGGGGGACACGACGCGGTGCTCTATATCCCCCGTCCGGCCTACCCCGGCGACCCCGACTTCTACGGCAGCGCGATGCACGGCGAGCTGTGGGTCGGCTCGGCCCCCGACTGCGGCGACTGGTCGACCGCGCTCGGGCTCGAGGTGCGCGCGCTGGACGAGCTGCCCTCGGTGCTCGCCGTCCCGGAGATCCTGGTGACCGGTGGTCTCGACGCCGAGACGATGCGCCGGCACGGCCTGCGGCCCGACACCGACCTGGGTCGCACCCTGTCGCAACTGCGGATGATCAAGGACGACTGGGAGATCGGGCAGTTGCGCGCGGCCGTCGACGCGACGATCGACGGGTTCGCCGAGGTGATCCGCGAGATCCCCACCGCGGTCGAGGGCTGCGGAGAGCGGTGGCTGCAGGGCACGTTCGACCGCCACGCGCGAGCCTACGGCAACGGCCCCGGCTATGCCTCGATCGTCGGCAGCGGCATCCACGCCCCGACGCTGCACTGGGTCCGGTGCGACGGCCCCGTGCGCGAAGGAGACGCGCTGCTGCTCGACATGGGGGTCGAGATGCGCAGCTGCTACACCGCCGACGTGACCCGGACCTTCCCCGTGGGCGGCACGTTCAACGACGCGCAGCGGCAGGTGCACGACCTGGTCGAGCGGGCGCACCGTGCCGGTCTGGCCGCCGTCGGTCCGGGTCGGGCGTGGACCGACTTCCACAACGCCTCGATGGAGGTCATCGCCCAGGGCCTGGCCGACTGGGACCTGCTGCCGGTGTCCGTCGACGAGGCACTGTCGCCGGACGGTCAGCACCACCGGCGCTTCATCGTGTGCGGGGTCGGCCACCACCTGGGCATCGACGTGCACGACTGCGCCCAGTCGAGTTATGCGGCCTACCAAGGCGCCACGATGGAGCCCGGGATGGTGCTCACCGTCGAGCCCGGCCTCTACTTCCACGGACACGACCTGTTCGTGCCGCCCGAGCTGCGCGGCATCGGTGTGCGCATCGAGGACGACCTGGTCGTCACCGAGCACGGCACCGACGTGCTCTCCGACGCCCTTCCGCTGGACGCCACCGGCCTGGAGCGCTGGATGCAGTCACAGCAGCAGCAGCAGCAGTAGGCCGACGCGTGTATAGTATGTAACATATTACTCGTGGAGGTGGCGTCATGCGGATCGTGGTGATCGGTGCGGGCATCGTCGGCGCGGCATGCGCGCGGCGCCTCGTGCACGACGGCCACGACGTCACCGTCGCCGAGCGCGGCGGCACCGCCGGCGGCACCTCCGCCTGCGGAGAGGGCAACCTGCTGGTCTCCGACAAGGGGCCCGGCGCGGAGCTGGTGCTCGCACAGCACGCCGCTACGCGCTGGCCCGAGGTCGTGGGTGAACTGCGGGCCGAGCTGGGCGACGAGATCCCGCCGGTCGAATACGAGCACAAGGGCGGCCTGGTCGTGGCACTCACCGACGACGGTGCCGCCGCCCTGAGGGACTTCGCGGCGACCCAGCGCGCCGCGGGGATCGATGCACGCGAGGTCACGATCGAGCGGGCCCGTGAGCTCGAGCCCTGGGTCAACCCCGAGATCCGGGCGGCGGTGCACTACCCGCAGGACGCCCAGGTGCAGCCCGTGGGCGCGACACAGGCCCTCTTGGCGTCGGCCCGGCGCGGAGGAGCCGAGATCCGGCAGGGGTGCGACGTGCTCGGGGCGCTCATCTCACCGACCGGAGCGCTGCACGGAGTGCACACCAGCGACGGAGATCTGCCCGCCGACCACGTGATCGTCACCGCCGGGCCTTGGTCGCACGAGGTCGCACGACGCCTCGGGGTCACCCTGCCCGTGCTGCCGCGGCGCGGCATGGTCCTGGTGACCACCCGCATGCCGCACCGGATCTTCCACAAGGTCTACGACGGCGACTACGTCGGAGCCGTCGCCTCCGACGGCGCCGACCTGCAGACCTCCAGCGTCGTCGAATCCACCGCGGCCGGCACCGTGCTGATCGGATCCTCCCGTCAACGCGTCGGATTCGACGACCGCCTGCAGACCGAGGTCATCCGTCGGATGGCCCGCAAGGCGCAGCGGATCTTCCCCTTCCTGGCCGACATCCCGGTCATGCGCACCTATGGCGGATTCCGGCCCTACATGCCCGACCACCTGCCGGTCATCGGTGCGGACCACCGGATGGAGGGCCTGTGGCACGCCACCGGCCATGAAGGCGCCGGCATCGGTCTGTCCGTGGCCACCGCCGACCTGATCGCCGACCAGATCGCCGGCCGCGCCCCCGCGCTCGACCCGACTCCGTATGCCGTGACCCGCGACTCGCTGCGACCACACCTGCAGGGGGTGGCCGCCTGATGGCTTCCCACGCGATCGACCCCTCCGCCGACCCGGTGCGTCCGACGCAGGCCCGGACCGTGACGATCACCGTCGACGGCACGGCCTACGTCGGCATCGAGGGGCAGACTCTGGCCGGGATCCTGCTGGCCGCCGGGCGCGACACGTGGCGGCAGACCTCTGGCGCGGGCCGTCCGCGGGGCGTCTTCTGCGGTATCGGCGTCTGCTTCGACTGCATCGCGACCGTCGGCGGGCTGCGTGACGTGCGCCTGTGTCAGCGTCGTGCCGTCGACGGCGACCGCGTGGAGACCCAGCACGACCTGCTCCCCGAAACCTTCGAGGTGCCCGATGCGTGACGTCGTGATCGTCGGCGCCGGCCCGGCAGGCCTCGCCGCCGCCGAACAGGCCTGTGCCGCTGGAGCATCCGTCACACTGCTCGACTCCTCCGACGGACTGGGCGGGCAGTTCTGGCGGCACCTGCCCGGCGAGCGCCCCGCCGAGCGGGAGCACGTCGCCCACCACCGGTGGCGGCGGTTCACGGCGCTGCGCAGCACCCTGGAGGGTGACTCACGCTGCCGCATCCTCACCTCCGCACAGGTGTGGGCGATCGAGCAGGTGAACGACGGCTGCGGTCTCCTCCTGCAGGTGCTCGTGGGCCCCGCGGACGGCACCGACCGCGCCGCGGTGACGATGACACCCGACGCACTGATCCTGGCTACCGGCGCACACGACCGGGTGCTGCCCTTCCCCGGCTGGGACCTGCCCGGCGTGTTCAGCGCCGGCGCGGCACAGGCGCTGGCCAAGAGCGAGCGCGTCGCCGTCGGTTCGCGCGTGCTGGTCACGGGCGCCGGACCGTTCCTGCTGCCCGTCGCTGCGTCCCTGGCGCAGGTCGGCGCCACCGTCGTCGGCGTGCACGAGGCCTCGAGCGCCCGCACCCTTGCCGGCGGGTGGCTCCGCCGACCGTGGCAACTGGCCGGATCCACCGGCAAATTGGGGGAACTCGCCGGCTACGCCGCCGGCCACGCGCGTCATCGCATCGGCTATCACCCGGGCAGTGCCGTCGTCGAGGCCCACGGCACGGACCACGTCGAGACGGTGACCGTGGCGCGGCTCGACCGTGACTGGCGCCCGGTGCCGGGCACCGCGCACCGGGTCGAGGTGAACGCGGTGTGTGTCAGTCACGGCTTCACCCCACGGCTGGAGCTGCCGGTCGCCGCAGGATGCACGATCGACACCCGCCGTTTCGTCGCGGTCGACCACGACCAACTCACCTCGGTGCCAGACGTTTTCGCGGCCGGCGAGATCACCGGGATCGGGGGTATGCCGCTGGCCGCCGCCGAGGGCGCCGTCGCCGGGTGCCGCGCCGCCGGCGCCACGGTGCCCCCCGGGCTGCGGAAGGCACGCGATCGGCAGCGCCGCTTCGCCGCGCGCCTCGAGGCGGCCCACGGCATACGGCCCGGATGGACCGGCTGGCTCACCGATGACACCCTCGTGTGCCGCTGCGAAGAGGTCGACGTCGCCCGGCTGACGGCCCACCGCGAGGGAAGCCGCAGCCTGCGATCGCTCAAACTGACCACGCGTGCCGGACTCGGCATCTGCCAGGGCCGCATGTGCGGCGCCACCGTCGAGGAGATCCTCGGCGCACCCCGATCGCTCCTCGGCGCCACCAGCACCGACCGACGACCCCTGGCCGCACCCCTGCGGCTTCGCGAACTCGCCGCGGATCCCGCGGACGAACGAACTCAGTGAGGAAAGGAAAACACATGAGCAGCAACACTTTGGACCTGGGAGGCGTGGTCGTCGCGACCACACTGCCCTACAAAGAGGACCCGTCCGCACCGGCCGGGCTCGCGGTCGACTACGACAAGTATGCGGAGCACTGCACGTGGCTCATCGACAACGGCTGCCGCGGGGTCGGCCCCAACGGATCGCTGGGTGAGTACTCGTCGCTGACCGACGACGAGCGCCGCAAGGTCGTGCAGACCGCCGTCGAGGCCGTGGACGGCCGAGGCATCGTCGTCGCCGGCGTGCACGGCGTCGGCTGGCACCAGGCGAAGGACTGGGCGCAGGCCGCCAAGGAGGACGGCGCCGACGGCGTGCTGCTGCTGCCGCCGATCGTCTACAAGGCCAACCGCTCCGAGGTGATCGAGCACTACAGCAAGGTCAGCGAGGTCGGCCTGCCGATGATGGCCTACAACAACCCGTTCGACACCAAGGTCGACCTGACACCCGACCTCGTCGCCGAGCTCGCGCAGATCGACAATGTCGTCGCGATCAAGGAATTCTCCTGCGACGTGCGCCGCGTGCTGGAGATCAAGGACCGCTGCGATATCGACGTCATCGCCGGAGCCGACGACGCGCTGTTCGAGTCGCTGGTCGCGGGCGCCACCGGATGGTTCGCCGGCTATCCCAACGTCTTCCCGGCCGAGGCCGTCGAACTCTACGACCTCGTCATGAAGGGCGACATCGACGCGGCGCGTAGCCTGTATACCGAACTCGTCCCGGTCTTCCACTGGGACACCACGACCGAATTCGTGCAGGCCATCAAGCTCTCGATCGACGTCGCCGGCGGCAGCTACGGTGGCCCCACGCGGCCGCCGCGGGGCCCGCTCTCGCCGGAGCAGGAGGCGCAGGTGCGTCAGCAGACGCAGCGCGCGCTGGACTACCTGGCGTCGCGTCGCTGAGCGCAACGGCTCGGTGACAAGGAGGCCACGCTCGTGCGCAGCAGCAAGGTGATCAGCGCCGTCGACTCGCACACCGAGGGGATGCCGACACGGGTCGTCACCGGCGGCCTGGGTGTCTTCCCCGGGGAGACGATGAACGACAAGCGACTCGGGTTCGTCGAGCACCATGACGACCTGCGCCGCCTGCTGGTCAACGAGCCGCGGGGACACTCCGCGATGAGCGGGGCGATCCTCCAGCCTCCGACCCGGCCCGACGCCGACGTCGGCGTCATCTACATCGAGGTGTCCGGGTGCCTGCCGATGTGCGGGCACGGCACCATCGGTGTCGCCACCGTGCTCGTCGAGACCGGGATGGTGGTGGTGGAAGAACCCGTCACCACCATCCGGCTCGACACGCCCGCCGGTCTGGTCATCGCACGGGTCGCGGTCAGCGACGGGCATGCCGACGCGGTGACGATCGAAAACGTGCCCAGCTACACCGAGCGCCTCGACCAGCATCTCGAGGTGCCCGGTCTCGGGGAGGTGCCCTACAGCGTCGCCTTCGGGGGCAACTTCTATGCGATGGTGCATCTGGACGACGTGGGCCTGCCGTTCGACCGCGCGCGCAAGGACGACATCCTGCGAGCCGGCCTGGCGATCATGGACACGATCAACGAGGTCGCACCGCCGAAACACCCGACGATCGAGGGGCTTGACCACTGTCACCACGTCGAATTCATCGCCCCCGGGTCGACGGCGGCACATTCCCGGCACGCGATGGCGATCCATCCCGGATGGTTCGACCGATCGCCCTGCGGCACGGGCACGTCCGCGCGTATGGCCGAGCTGTGGACCCGTGGGGAGTTGCCGCTCGACACCGACTTCGTCAACGAGTCGTTCATCGGCAGCCGGTTCACCGGGCGGCTCGTCCGCGAGACCCAGGTGGGGGACCTCCCCGCCGTGGTTCCCACCATCACCGGTCGGGCCTGGGTGACCGGCATCGGCGACTATCTGCTCGACCCGAGCGACCCGTTCCCGACCGGGTTCGAGTTCTGAACCAGACCGACGAAAGCCGCGCCACGGCATACTGATTCGCCTGTGGACCGGCACAGTGAACGTCAGTGAGGAGTGACATCCATGGCAACATCCATCGACGGCGTCGCGCAGCGAGCGACCGCCGCCCACCGCGACTACTCTCGCACCAACCCGCGCGACCGCGCCACGGCACTGAAGGCGATCGCCGACGCGCTGGGCGATGCCGACCAGGAGCTGATCGGCATCGCCCAGGACGAGACCGGCCTCGCCGAGGGCCGACTGACCGGTGAGCTGAAGCGCACCCGGTTCCAGCTCGAGGCGTTTGCGGGCACGGTGACCGACGGACGCTACCTCGATGTGCGCATCGACCGCGCGGACCCCGACTTCGCGCTGGGTCCGCGGCCGGATGTGCGGCGCTGCCTGCTCCCGATCGGCCCCGCCCTCAACTTCGCGGCGAGCAACTTCCCGTTCGCGTTCTCGGTGCTCGGCGGCGACACCGCCGCGGCGCTCGCGTCCGGCTGCTCGGTCGTGGTCAAGGCCCACCCGGGACACCCGAAGCTGTCCGACCGGTGCGCCGAGATCGCCGTCGCCGCACTGGAGTCGGCGGGTATGCCGAAGGGCACGTTGCAGTTGGTCCACGGCCAACAGGAAGGCGTCGACCTGCTGAAGCACCCGGCGATCCGTGCCGCGGCCTTCACCGGGTCGGTGCGGGCAGGGCGGATCCTGGCGGACATCGCGGCGGCCCGGCCCGACCCGATCCCGTTCTTCGGTGAGCTCGGCAGCGTGAACCCGGTCGTGGTGACCGCGGCGGCACTGGCCGAGCGCGGCGAGGAGATCGCCAAGGGCTATCTGGCCAGCGTGTCCGGATCGGCCGGGCAGCTGTGCACCAAGCCGGGATTCCTCTTCGCGCCGACGGAGCACGGGCTGGACGCGCCGCTGGCGGACGGCGCCGCCGAGGTGGCCGAGCACCGGCTGCTCAACCCCGGGATCACGCGCGGCTATGTCACGCGCCGCGAGGAGATCCTCGGAGCGCCGGTGCGGGTCATCGCCAAGGGCGGTGTGCGCGTCGACGAGGACGGCAACGGCTGGGCGACCCCGACGCTCGTGGCCGTGTCGCTGGAGGACCTGAAGACGCACCGTGACGTGCTGCTGGACGAATGTTTCGGGCCGCTGTCGATCGTGGTGGAGAGCCCGGACGACGCCGACCTGGCCGGGACGATCGGTGAACTCTTCGAGGGCAACCTGACCGCGACGCTGCACTGCGCGCAGAGCGAGGCCGGCGGCGAGCGGGCGGGCGAACTGGTGCAGGCCTTCGCCGCGCACGCCGGACGGGTGCTGATCGGCGGATGGCCGACCGGTGTGGCCGTCACGCCGGCGATGCAGCACGGTGGCCCGTGGCCGGCCACGACCAACGACTCGGGCACGTCGGTCGGCAGCGCCGCGATCGCGCGGTTCCTGCGCCCCGTCGCCTACCAGTCGGCTCCGCAGGAGCTGTTGCCCGCGCCGTTGCGTGACGACAACCCCTGGGATGTCCCCCAGACGGTGTTGGGTGCCAGCTCAA
Organism: uncultured Intrasporangiaceae bacterium; assembly: GCA_964566985.1. Classification (GTDB taxonomy): domain Bacteria; phylum Actinomycetota; class Actinomycetes; order Actinomycetales; family Dermatophilaceae; genus Leekyejoonella. The sequence continues at coordinate 2,618 of CAZMLG010000072.1, read as the reverse complement.
TTCGGCTGGTTGAGTAGGGCGAGCCCCTCAAGGGGCGAGCCCGTATCGAAACCCGCCGAAGGTCAGCGGAGCACGAACCCCGGGACCAACGGGTCCCTTGGGTCGACGCTGAACTCGCACGCCCCGACGCGGTATGCCGTACCCGTCATCCGCGGCACGACCGCCGCCCGTCCGTCGACGGTCGCCGCGGATTCGACCGAGCACACGAACCGCGATCCGACGATCGAGTCGTGGATCAGGCGGCCGCCAGGTCGCAGGACGCCGCGGTCGACGAGCATCGCCACGCGAGAACTGGACCCGGACCCGCAGGGGGACCGGTCGACTTCGCCGTCGGCGAAGATCGCGACGTTGCGCTGGTGCACGTCGTCGGAGCCGGCACCCTCGGCCGCGCCCGCCAGGTCGTCGAAGATGACGGTGCCGTAGATGCCGCTGAGTCGAGGGTCGCTCGGGTGCACGGCATACGGGGAGTCGTCGAGGAGCCACTTGACCTGTCGCCCGATCGCGATCAACTCGGTGACGTGGTCGGGCGTGACCGACAGGCCGACGTCGCTCGCCCGCAGATGCGCGAAGTTCGCTCCGCCGTAGGCGATGTCGACCGACGCGGGGCCACGGTCGGTGGTCACCGGCACGTCGCGCGCGATGGCATAACTGGGCACGTTGACGAACTCGACATGGGTGACCTGCGCGCCGTCGGTGTGCACGTATGCCGTGACCCGCCCGGATGGCACATCGATGGTGACCGCGGTGATCCCGCTGGGATCCCGGGCGACCCGCCCCGTCTCGATCGCCCACACGCCCAGCGCGATCGAGCCGTGCCCGCAGGCCGTCGAGAAGCCGTCCTTGTGCCAGAAGAGCACGCCGAAGTCGGCGCCGTCATCGTCCGGCGCAGTGATGAAGCCGCCGTACATGTCGGCATGCCCGCGCGGCTCGAAACACAGCAGCCTGCGCAGCCGGTCCACCTCGGTGTCCCCGATGGCGCGTGCCCGCCGGTCCGCGACCGAGGCGCCAGGGATGTCGACCGGCGGGTCGTCGACGATGCGGAACGGCTCGCCTCCGGTGTGGTAGTCGACCGTGCGCACGGCGGGCATCTGCATGGGCGCTCCTCGAGGGCAAAGGTGGTCCAGGCGAGAATCTCACATGCCGTCGCGCACCGCGCGGTACGGTGAACCGTGATGACTTCGGGGCAGTTGACGGACGGCACGGCGCGGGCCGCGCGGCCGTCGCACCGGCTGTGGTCGGTGGGTCGCCTCGTCGGGCTCGCGCTCGTGGTCGTGGTGGTCTGCGGGACGATCGTCTTCGGGCAGCATCGATCGGACCTGGCCCACCTGGAGGGGCAGATCCGCAGCGGAGCGGTCACGCACGTCACCGTGGAGGGGGCACTCCCACCGCACTCGACGGGATACGGTCAGGTGCGCCTGACCTGGCGTGCGCACGGCATGCGGCGATTCGCCGACGTCGAGCAGGCCACGTCCTACGCTCAGCTGCGGCAGGGACGCACCGACTCGGGGGACTCCGTCTCCGGCCACATCATCGGTGGCGTCGACCATCACCTGCGCGCTCTCGCCCCTGGGCTGCGCATCACGCACGAGAAGCTCCATGGCCTCTCAGGAGAGGTACTGCTCGGTTGGCAGGTGCCGACGGGGCTCGCCGCCGTGGTGATCGCCCTGTGGATCCTGACCGTCAGCATGCTCGTCAACGGACCGCAGCCGCGTTTCGCCACGCGATGGGCGTGGGGATGGGGGTTGCTCAGCCCGATCGCGCCGTTGGTGATCGTCGCCTACCTGCTGGTGGCGTCGCCGTTCCGGTGGCCGGCGGATGCCCAGGCCGACGCGCGGCGGCTGACCGGCGGGTGGGCGTTCCTGCTGCTCGTGCTCTTCGCCGGGTCGATCGCGTCTCGGTGGCTCACCTGATCGGCGCGTGACCTCCCGCGACCGCGTCAGGCCAGCCGGGTGACGGCGAACCGCCCGGTGGGATGGGCGATCGTCTCCTGCGCCGCGATGAGTTGGATCTCGCGCGTGCCCGCCCGGTGGGTCTCCTCGACGATGCCGAACACCGAGTCCGCGACGGCCGACAGGGTGGCCTGCGGCCCCTCACCCAGGAACCGCGCCAGGAAGATCGCCGCCGATACATCGCCGGCGCCCTCGATGTATTGCGGGAGCAAGGGGGTCTGCACGCTCCACATCTCGTCGCCGTCCGCGAGCACCATCTGCACCGCGTCGGCGGGCGTCTGGTCGGTCTGCACCGACGTGACCAGCACGGTCCCCGGCCCGCGTCCGCGCACCGCCTCGATCGCGCCGATCAGATCTCGTGTCGTGGAGATGGATCGGCCGGTGAGGAACTCCAATTCGAACTGGTTGGGCGTGATCAGGTCCGCCGCCGGCACCACCTGATCGCGGATGAATTCCGGCACCCCCGGCTGCACGAAGAAGCCGCGCTCGATATCGCCCATGACCGGGTCGGCGCAATACACGGCCTTCGGGTTGGCGGCCTTGACCCGCGCGACGGCCTCGAGGATGACGGTGCCCAGCTCGACGCTGCCCTGGTATCCGGACAGGACCGCGTCGCACTCCGGCAGCACGCCGCGCTCCTCGATGCCGGTGATGATGTCGGCGATCGTG
>CAZMLG010000071.1:0-15363 GCA_964566985.1 uncultured Intrasporangiaceae bacterium | reverse complement strand
TGATGATGCCGGCGACGCCGATCGGCTCGCGCACCGAGTGCACGTCGACCGCGGTGGAGGCGTTGCTGGAGAAGTCGCCCTTGAGCAGGTGCGCGATGTTGCAGGAGAGCTCGACCACTTCGAGGCCGCGGGCGATCTCGCCGAGGGCGTCGGAGTGCACCTTGCCGTGTTCGGCCGTGATCAACTCGGCCAACTCGTCCTTGCGGGCGACCAGCAGCTCGCGGAACGCGAACATCACCTGGGTGCGCCGCGCCAGCGACGTGTCGGCCCACGCCTTGGCGGCGCGCGTCGCCGCGGCGATGACCTCCTGCGCGTCGGCCTCGCTGGCCAGCGCCACTTTCCCGGTGACCTCACCGGTGGCCGGGTTGGTCACGTCGGCCCACTGGCCGGACGTGCCTTCCCACTCGTGTCCGTCGACCCAGTGCGGGATCACCGTGCTCATGCAAGTCTCCTTCTCGTGGTGGTGCCTCCATGATGGGTCGCGCCGCCCCGATCCAGACCCGACATTCTGTAGGCTGATGTCGATGTGACCGACGCTTTGTCAACCTTGCGTGGGCGGACCGGATCGGAGGTGGCCGTATGCCGACCCTCACGGTCGCGGACGTCGTCGAGATGCCGGTCGTGCGCACCGCCGAGCCGCACGTCGTCGCCGGCCGCGACGGCCTACGTCATCCGGTGCGATGGGTGCACACGACGGAGCTGGCAGACATCGGCCCGCTGCTGCGCGGCGGGGACCTGGTGCTCACGACCGGGATCGCGCTACCCGACACCGACGAGGGGCTGCACGACTTCGCCGCCGGCCTCGCCGAGAGCGATGCGGCCGGTCTGCTCATCGAACTGGGCCGCCGCTGGGACCGACTGCCGACGGCCCTGTGCACCGCCTGCGACACACACCGGCTGCCGCTGATCGCCCTCACCCGCGAGGTGCGGTTCGCCGCCGTGACCCAGGCGGTGGGAGAGCGGATCGTCGACGAACAGCTCGAGCAGTTGCGCGACGCCCAACGCGTGCACGAGACCTTCACCGAGCTGTCCGTCGCCGAGGCCGGACCACGCGAGATCCTCGAGGCGGTGCAGCAGCTCGCCGGAGCCGCGGTCGTGCTCGAGAACGAGGAGCACCGGGTCCTCGACTACCGCGCCGGACCGGGCGACATCACCGACTTCCTGGCCGACTGGCAGATCCGCTCGCGCCGCGTGCACCTGGAGGGCCGCACCTCGTGGGACGAGGCCACGGGCCTGCTCGTCACCCGGTTGGGCCGCAAGGACCGCCGGTGGGGCCGGCTGGTGGTGCAGTCTCCCGCCCCGCCCACCACGCGGTTGATCGCCGTCGCCGAACGCGCCGCCGCGGCCCTGGCGATGCACCGGCTGCACGACCGGCACCGCGACAGTCTCGTGCGCCGCACCCACCACGAGTTGCTCGTCGCCCTGCTGCTCGACCCGACCGACCCGGACCTGCTGCGCCGCTGCGAGCTGGCCGGCCTGCCGACGCACAAGCGCGCGTTCGTCGGGATGACGCTGCGTCCCCAGGTGCGCGGTGACCGACCGGCCGGGGTGGACGACGTGGTGTCGGCCGTCGTGCACGCAGCGCACCGCATCCGGGTGCCGGCGCTGGTGTGCGCGATGGACCAGGACGTGCGCGTGCTGCTGTCGCTCACCCCGGCCGCCGACGAACGGCAGGTCGCCCAGCACCTGGCCAGCGCCGTCGGCCACCACCACGAGCTCGCCGTCGCCGCAGGACGACCCACGACCCACACCGGCGAGATCGACCGCACCCTGCGCGAGGCGCAGCACGTCGTCGAATCCGTGCCCCCGGAGCGGAGTTCACGCCTCGTGCACTGGCTGGACGACGTGCACCTGCGGGGCCTGCTGACCCTGCTGGGCGACGACGAGAGGCTGCGCCTGTTCGTGGCGCGCGAACTGCAACCGCTCAAGGACCACGACGCCGCGCACGGGACGGGCCTGCTCGAGGCGGTCGCGGCCCTCGTGCGTCACCCGGGCGGCAAGTCGCACGCCGCCGCGAGCCTGCACCTGTCACGGCCCGCCTTCTACGACCGCCTGGCGCGCGCCGCGGACGTCCTCGGCGTCGACCTCGACGACCCGGACATCCGGGTCTCGTTGCACGTCGCACTGCTCGCCGACGAGCTCACCCGCCCCGGAGCCTGAAGGCCTCACGCCCTGCGGAGCGGCGCGCTGGAGGTCGAGTGCCTGTTGCTGCGCCACCCGGACGAAGGCGTGCGCCGCGGGCACCAGGTGGCGCTCCCGATGCCAGGCGATCGCGACCACCCGCGGCACGACGCCCGCCAGCGGCACGCTGCGCACCTCCGAGTGGGCCGGATCGACCGACAGCCACGAGACGACCGCCGTGCACACCTGCTCGGCGACCAACCCGATGATCGTCCCGTTGTCGTTGGACCGGAACAGGATCCGCCCGGTCAGCTCCGGCCGGCCGAGCCGATGCTCGATCGCGTGCACGGACCGCATACGCCCGTAGGTCGCCAGCGGCCCGCCCAACTCGCGCGGGTCGAGCGGCGCCCCGTTCGCCCCGATCGGGCTGTCCCGATGCACGACCGCGACGTAGGGGTCCTCCAGCAGTTCGCGGTAGGCATAGGGTCCGGGCGGCATGGGCAGCGCGACGAAGGTCAGGTCCAGATCACCGCGCTCGACCATGCCGAGCAGCGCCGCGTCGTCCTCCTGCTCGTGCAGTTCGACCTGCACCTGCGGCCACGTCGTGGAGAACTCGCGTATAACGCGGGGCAACAGCCGGGTTCCGACGCTCTGATAACAGCCCAACCGCAGCACCCCGGCCGTTCCGTCGTCCAGCGCCTCCAGGTCGGCCCGGGCGGCGTGCAGCCGCGCGACCATCGCCTCCGCGTGGCCGATCAGTACCCGCCCCGCCTGGGTGAGCGCCACCTGCCGGGCCCCGTTGCGCCGCTCGACGAGCCGCTGGCCCAGGAGACGCTCGAGCCGGCCGATCTGCTGGCTGACGGCCGACTGCGAATACCCGAGCTCGTCCGCGGTCCGGCTGAACGAGAGCGTGCGGGAGACGGAGGCGAGCGTGACCAGATGACGCAGCTCGAGACCCTCGGACGGATCGTGCATAGGTCAATCATTATCCATGCTGATGGCTTGATGCAACAACTCGACTAGCTCTGATATTCGGTCGATGCCGACAATGAAGCAGTCGCAGCCACCGAGCAAAGGAGTACACCATGACCTCGATCACGACGAACGCCCCGGCCTACGCGGACGTAGTGGACCTCGAGCGGTACCCGATCCACGACCTGGACGGTGAGCGAGGGCAGGCACTGGTCGCCGAGTGCCGCCGCACCCTGGACGACACCGGCGTGTGCCATCTGCACGGGTTCATCACCCCCGACGCGGTCGCCGAGATGATCCGGATCGCGCAGGACCTCCAGGACAAGGCCTGGGCCTCCGATCGCACCCACACCATCTACTTCGAGCCGGTCGACGACTCGGTCCCGGCGACCCACCCACGGGCGCACCAGGTCCGCTCGGCCAAGCACGGCATCGCCTACGACTACATCCCCGACGACGCTCCGATGCGCCGGCTCTACGAGTCGGACGACCTGACGCGCTTCATCGCGGCGGTGCTCGAGAAGCCGGTCCTCTATCGCAGCGGCGACCCACTCGACGCCCTGCAGATCACCACCTTCCACCCGGGCGAGGAGCTGGGCTGGCACTTCGATCGCAGCGAGTTCTCGATGACCGTGATGTATCAGCCGGCCGACGAGGGCGGCGAATTCCTCTACGCGCCCGGCCTGCGCAGCGAGTCCGACGAGAACTACGCCGAGGTGGAGAAGGTGCTCCAGGGCGACACCGACCGGCTGAAGGTCCTGCCGGGCGAGCCGGGCACCCTCGCGTTCTTCCGCGGCGAGCACGCCCTGCACCACGTCACGCCGGTCGAGGGCTCGACACCGCGCATCAACTCCGTGCTGACCTACGGCGAGCGCCCCGACATGCGCCTCAACGACCTGACCTCGGAGCTGTTCTACGGGCGCACCTCGCGCTGACCGATCCCCCTCGAGATCCTGTCGGGCGTTCAGGCGCCCGGCAGGATCTCCTGCAACAGCGGCGCCTGCAACCGATCCCACGGCGAGATGTCGCTGTCCGGGTCGGCCGCCTGCGCCAGGAACCGCTCCCAGTCCCACCACGCGTAGGCCGCGACCTCGTCGGGGCGCGGCTGCGGCTCACCGACCAGGTCACAGACGTAGACCGGGCACAGTTCGTTCTCGACGATGCCCGCGTATTCCGCGCGGTAGGAGAAGTCCGGCAGCACGAGTCGCAGCCGGGTCGGCGTCAGCCCGAGCTCGTGCCGCAGGCGCCGCGCCACGGCATCCTCCGTCGGCTCGCCCGGCGCCGGATGACCACAGCAGGTGTTGGTCCAAAACCCCGGGAAGGTGCGCTTGGTCAGGGCACGCTGCGTCATGAGCAGACGCCCGTCGACGCCGAATCCGTAGCAGGAGAAGGCCAGATGGCGGGGCGTGTGCGCGCCGTGCACCTGCGCCTTGTCCGCCGTCCCCACGGGCCGACCGGACTCGTCGACCAGGACCACCTGCTCGGTGCTCGTCGTCATGCCTCCACCCTGCCACGAGACGCGGATCCGCCGAATGAGGCCCGACCGGAGCCGGTGAGACGGCATACTCGGACCGTCCAACATCCGCTCGCAGGGGGCAGCATGCCGGCACAGTCCATCCCGCCCGATCCGTCGTTCGTCACCGAGTCGGAGCGGGAGGTGTGGCATCGCCTGGTGGACCAACTGGGCGACGGCGACGTCGTGCTGTCGGGGGTGCGGCTGACCAACGAGCGCAAGGACCACGAGGCCGACCTGATCCTCCTGCTGCCCGGGCTCGGCGTCGTCGTGGTCGAGGTGAAGGGCAGCAGCGTGTGGGTGGAGGGCGACCGGTGGCGGCAACGCCGCGGGGCGCGCACCGTGCGCATCGACCCGGTGGACCAGGCCCGGTCGAGCAAGTATGCGGTGCGAGACTACGTCGAGCACGACCCGCGCTGGCGCGACTCGTCCCGCACGCGAATCCGGTGGGCGCACAGCGTCGTCGCGCCCTACTCCTCGTTCGACCCCGACTTCGCGATGCCGGACTGCCCGCGGTGGGCGGTGCACGGCCGGGAGGACCAGGCGGACCTGGCAGAGCGGTTGCGCGCGGTGCCGCAGCGCCAGATCACCGATCATCGCGGTCCGACCCCGGACGACATCGACCTGATCGTCGAGATCCTGCGCGGGCGCCATCTGCCCCGCTTCGACGTGACGGCCCAGGCCGGCGACCGGGAGGCGGAGGCCGAGCGGCTCACCCGCGAGCAGGCCACGCTGCTGGGCGTGACCCGGCTGCTGAACCGGGTCGAGGTGCGTGGTGGTGCCGGCAGCGGCAAGACCATGCTCGCACTCACCCAGGCCAAGGACCTCTCCCGCGGCCGGGAGGGCCGGCGGCCACAACGCGTCGCGCTGGTCTGCTACTCGATCGGCCTCGCGTCCTACCTCACCCGGCAGATCGCGTCCGCCCCACGGCGACACCGGCCGGCGTTCGTCGGCACGTTCCACGGGCTGGGCCGCCGCTGGGGCGCGCCCGACGGGTCACGGCAGGACAGCCGCTTCTGGGAGGAGGAGTTGCCGCGCACGATGAGCGAACTGGCGATGCGGCTCGACGACGGCAAGAAGTTCGATGCGATCGTCGTCGACGAGGCCCAGGACTTCGCCGACACGTGGTGGACACCCCTGATGCGCTCGCTGCGCGACGAGGAGCAGGGCGGCCTGTTCGTCTACACCGACGAGAACCAGCGCATCTTCCCCCGGTTCGGTGAACCTCCGGTGCCGCTCGTGCCGCTGGTGCTCGACCACAACCTGCGCAACACCCGCCAGATCGCCGAGACGTTCGGACCGCTGACCCCGATGCGGATGACGCTGCGCGGCGGCGACGGCCCGGACGTCACCTTCGTGCCGGCGACGGCGGACACGGCGGTCGAGGCCGCCGACGACCAGGTCGACCTGCTCGTCGACGAGGGGTGGGCGCTGCACGACGTCGCCCTGCTCACCTCCGGCAAACGCCATCCGGTGCAGCGTGAGCGGCAGGAGGTGCTCGGCCAGGAGGGCTACTGGGACTCGTTCTGGGAGGACGACGACATCTTCTACGGCCACGTCCTCGGCTGCAAGGGGCTCGAACGCCGCGCCGTCGTGCTGTGCGTCAACGAGGACCACTGCTCCGAGCGCTCCCGCGAACGGCTGTATGTCGGGTTGTCCCGTGCCACCGACCGGCTCGTGGTCGTCGGTGACCCGCAGGTCGTGCGCGAGATGGGTGGCGACCAGGTCGCCCGCCGCCTCGGCCTCCCCTGACGCGCCGACCGTCGGCAGTTGGCCGAATCGGGCCTCTCGCGGCGGGGATCCTGAGAGGATGGGCGCGTGGTGAACTACACGATCGACACGATTCCTGGGGACGGCATCGGGCTGGAGGTCATCCCGGCGGCCATGCGGTGCGTCGACGCGGTCGCCGGCCGCTTCGGCTTCGAGGTCGACTGGCGCGCACGAGACTGGGGCTCCGACTACTACCGGGCGCACGGGCGGATGATGCCCGAGGACGGCCTGGAGCAACTGTCCACCGGCCACGCCGTGTTCCTCGGCGCCGTCGGCGACGTGGACATCCCCGACGACGTCACGCTGTGGGGGCTGCTCATCCCGATCCGTCGCGGCTTCGAGCAATACGTCAACCTGCGCCCCGCCAAGTCACTGCCCGGCGTCCCGTCGTCGGTCGGCGCCGACGGGATCGACATGCTCGTCGTGCGCGAGAACGTCGAGGGCGAATACTCCGAGGTCGGCGGACGCTTCCACCAGGGCAAGGCGGACGAGTTCGCGTCCCAGTCGGCGATCTTCACCCGCGCCGGCGTGGCCCGCATCGCCGCGTATGCCGGGCGGTTGGCGGCGACTCGGTCGGGCCGGTTGATCTCGGCGACCAAGTCCAACGGGATCATCCACAGCATGCCGTTCTGGGACGAGGTCGTGCGCGAGACCGTCTCCGGGATCGACGGGGTGCAGTTGGAGAAGGTGCTCGTGGACGCCCTCGCCGCCCGCATGGTGCTGTCCCCCACCTCGATCGACGTCGTCGTCGGGTCCAACCTCTTCGGCGACATCCTCTCCGACCTGTCCGCCGCGATCACCGGGTCGCTGGGGGTCGCCCCGAGCGCCAACCTCAACCCCGAGCGCGCGTTCCCCTCGCTGTTCGAGCCGGTGCACGGCAGTGCACCGGACATCGCCGGGCAGGGCGTCGCCAACCCGGTCGCGGCGATCTGGGCCGCCGCCATGATGCTCGACCACCTGGGCCAGGCCGATGCCGCTCAGGCCCTCGAGGCGGCGTTCAGCGGCGCGCTCGCGGACGGCATACGGACGCGGGATCTGGGCGGGTCGGCCACGACCACCGAGTTCACCGAGGCGACGCTGGCGCGGCTCTGACGCCGATCAGGGCAGCAGCGGCCCCACGGTGACCATGACGCACAACGCCAGGATCGCGATCATCGCGAAGTGGAACATCCGCCGCGCCCAGGCCTCCGGCTCCGGCGAGCGCAGCCCCGCGATGCCGAGGCCGATCCAGTAGGCGCCGAGCAGTCCCATGATGACGGTGTAGGTGACGCCGGCGTAGCCGAAGACCGGCAGCGCCAGCGTGGCCACGACATACAGGACCGTGTAGACGAGGATCTGCCGGACCGTGTGTGGCACGCCCTTGACGACGGTGATCACCGGCACGCCGGCGCGGGCATACTCCTCGCGCCGGTAGATGGCGATCGAGTAGAACTCCGGCATCTGCCAGAAGAACATGATGGCGAAGGCGATGACGGCGGCCGCGTCGAGATGATCGGTGACCGCGAGGTAGCCGGCGAAGATCGGGGCGGCGCCCGAGACGCTGCCGACCAGCGTGCCGTGGATCGAGCGTCGCTTGGAGAGCATGCCGTAGAGCCAGACGTAGCACGTGAAGCCGGCGACGCCGACACCCACGACCCACCAGTTGGTCCACGCGACGAGGATCGCCATGCCGAGCACCCCGAGGGCGATGCACAACGAGACCGCGCCGCGGACGCTGACGCTGCCGGTGACGGTGGCCCGCTTGCGGGTGCGCTCCATCGCCGTGTCGATGTCGCGATCGAGGACGTTGTTGATGACGCACGCCGAGGCGATGACCATCGTGCTGCCGATGGTCAGGGCGAGGAACACCCGCCAGTCGAAGGTGCGCTCGTGGGCGGCCGCGAGCGCGAAGCCCGCCGCGGCGGTCAGCGCGTTGCCGTAGAGGACGCCCGGCTTGGTCAGCGAGTAGTAGCGGGTGAGGGCGTCGCGCCACGAGGCACCGCCGGCACGGGCGGCCAGAGCAGCGTCGGTGCCGTCGATCCGACCGCCGGCCGGTGACGACGCGCGGGTGCTCATGACCATATTGTCCCCTGTCCTTCCTCGAGATGTCCTCGTGGGTGGCCTGCGATGCCCCTCGGGGCGGAGGTCACGCTTTGGCAGCATTCCTGCGCCCGTGCCGTGAAAACTCTTGACGCGATTTCGCGGTGCGCGTAATTTCACTGACTGGCACACTCATCTTGTCTGTGCCAGAGACGGTGCCGGAGTCCGCGTCATCGGTGCACGGTAGCTCCCCCGACTGCCTCTGACAGGTTACTGAGCAACAGCGATACCCTCCGGGCCAGGTCTGTCGAGATCGAAGCGCTGCCTGCCCGCCGCGCTGTGGCAGGAGGACGTTATGGCAGGCATTCAGCGTAACATCACCGGCACTTCACGACTGATTCTCCCCCGGCGCGACCTGCTCATCGGTGGCCTCGTCGCGGCATCGGCCGTGGGCCTGTCGGGCTGCGCCGCGGGCGGCAGTTCCGGCGGGTCCAGCTCCGGCGGCGGAGGGGGTGGTGGGTCCAAGGAGATCAAGATCTTGCTGTGGAGCCATTTCGTGCCGTCCTACGACAAGTGGTTCGATCAGTGGGCCGCCGACTGGGGCAAGAAGAACGGCGTCACGGTCAAGGTCGACCACATCAACCAGGCCGACCTGCCGGCGCGCACGGCCGCCGAGTTCACCGCCAAGAGCGGGCACGACCTCATCGAGTGGATCACCCCGCCGTCGGCCTACGAGCCGAGCGTGCACGACATGAAGGACGTCGTGCAGGAGGCGACGAAGAAGTACGGCGACCAGATCCCCTTCTGCAAGATGTCCAGCTTCAACCCGCACACCGGCAAGTACTACGGCTTCTGCCACACCTGGACCCCCGACCCCGGCGACTACCGCAAGTCCCTGTGGAAGGCCGTCGGCATGGCCGCCGGGCCCAGTTCGTATGACGACCTGCTCACCGGCGGCACCGCGATCAAGAAGAAGAAGGGCGTGCGGATGGGCATCGGCATGTCCTCCGAGGTGGACTCCAACATGGCGGCGCGTGCCCTCATCTGGTCCTACGGCGGGTCGATCCAGGACGCCCACGAGAACGTCACGCTCAACTCCCCCGAGACGATCAAGGCCGTCGAATACATGGCCAAGCTCTACCAGCAGACGATGAATGCCGAGGTCTTCAGTTGGACCGCCGCATCCAACAACCAGGGCCTCGTCGCCGGGCAGTTGTCCTACATCCTCAACTCGATCTCGGCCTACCGCAGCGCACAGACCGGCAACCCGAAGGTGGCCAAGGACATCTACTTCACCCCGGCCCTGAAGGGTCCGGGCGGCGCGCTGGCCAGCCAGCACGTCGTGCGCTCCTACATCATGCCGAACTGGGCGCACCACACCGACGACTGCAAGCAGTTCCTGCTCGACCTGGTCGCGGCGGCACACGACTCGGTCGACCAGTCGCAGCTCTACGACTTCCCCGCCTTCAAGAACCCGAAGGTCACCAAGACGCTCGACGGCTGGTTGAAGCACGACCCCTACAAGTCCGACCCGCCGGACAAACTCGACCTGCTGGCCACGGCCGAGAAGTGGAGCACCAACGTCGGCCACCCCGGCCCCGCCAGCCCGGCCATCGGCGAGATCTTCGACACCAACGTCATCTCGACGATGATGGCCGACGTCGCACGCGGCAAGAAGAAGCCGAAGGAAGCGGTCGCGTCGGCGCACAAGCAGTGCGAGACGATCTTCACCAAGTGGCGCAAGCAAAAGCTCGTCGGCGGCACCAAGTAGTCGGGCGGAAGAGGCGCCCATGGCGATCGTCGAAGTGCGAGACCTGCGCAAGGAGTTCGGCAACCACACCGCGACCGACGGCATCAATCTGACGACCCGGGACGGGGAGTATCTCGTCCTGCTGGGTCCCTCCGGCTGCGGCAAGACCACACTGCTGCGGCTGTTGGCCGGCCTGGAGCAGCCCACGTCGGGCGACATCGCGATCGGCGGCCAGGTGGTGACGATGCTGCCCCCGCGAGAACGCAAGATCGCGATGGTGTTCCAGAGCTACGCGCTCTATCCGCACAAGACGGTGCGACAGAACATCGTCTTCCCGCTGGCCGCCGCAAAGGTCCCCAAGCCCGACCGCGAGAAGAAGGTGCAATGGGCGGCAGGGGTGCTCGGGATCGAGCGGCTGCTCGGCCGGCGGCCCCGGGAGCTGTCCGGCGGCGAGCGCCAGCGTGTCGCGCTCGCCCGGGCCATGGTCCGCGAGCCGCAGGTCTTCCTGTTCGACGAGCCGCTGTCCAACCTCGACGCGAAGCTGCGCACCAGCGCCCGCGACGAGCTCAAGGAGTTCCAGCAGCGCGTCGGGATCACCACCGTCTATGTCACCCACGACCAGGTGGAGGCGATGGGTCTCGGCGACCGGATCGCGGTGCTCGACGCCGGGCGGATCCAACAGTTGGGCACCCCGGAGGAGATCTACTCCGACCCGGCCAACACCTTCGTGGCCACCTTCGTCGGCTCGCCGCCGATGAACATCCTGCACCGCGACGATCACCTCCTCGGCTTCCGGCCGGAGAATCTGCTGCCGCGCGACTCGGTGCCCGCCACCGACGGCCGGCTCGTCTGCGAGTTGGAGATCACCCGGGTGGAGAACCTCGGCTCCGACCACTACGTCTACGGCACGATCCCGGACATCGACCCGGACGCCAAGGTGATCGCCAAGATTCCCAGCAACATCCCCGTCGCCGGCGGCCCGGGCGACCGCGAGACGTATGTCGTGTCGCGCGACCGGTTGCGCTGGTTCGACGTCGACACGGGCGAGCGGATCGACGCCCCGGACGGCGAGCCGCGATGAGCGACGCGCAGGCGGCGGCACCCGCGCCGAGCCACGGCATACGGCGCAAGCGGCGGTGGCGCGAACGCGACGGGATCATCGGGTCGCTGCTGTTGGTGCCGTCCGTGCTCTATCTGATCGTCTTCGTCGGTTATCCGCTGGTGCTGGCGATCATGTATGCCTTCAGCGACGTGACGGTCGGCAGTCCGCGCTTCGACTTCGAAGGATTCCGGACGTTCAGCACGGCGATCCACGACCCGCACTTCCCCTCGATCGTGGCGCACACCCTCATCATCACGGCGGTCTCCCAGGCCATCGTGATCGTCCTGTGCACGATCCTGGCGTTCGTGCTGGCGTCGGACTTCCGCGGCAAGTGGTTCGTGCGCCTGCTGGTGCTCATGCCGTGGACGACTCCCGTCGCGCTGGGCGCCATCATCTGGCTGTGGATGCTGGACTCGATCTTCACGCCCTTCGACTGGTTCGCCCAGCATCTGCACCTGCTCGGCGACGGACAGCACCTGAACATGCTCGGCCACGCCGGCCTGGCCACGGGCAGCGTCATCGCCGTGCAGGCCTGGCGCACCCTCCCGCTGGCGACGGTCATCGTGCTCGCCGGACTGTCGTCCATCCCGCACGACGTCGAGGAGCAGGCCGAGGTCGACGGCGCCGGGTTCTGGCGTCGCCTCTTCGGGATCCAACTCCCCCTGCTCGCGCCGATCATCCTGGTGGCGCTGCTGTTCGGGATCGTCTTCACCTTCACCGACATGGCCGTGATCTTCATCATGACCGGTGGCGGGCCGGGCGACGCGACACAGGTGCTGGCCAGTTGGGCGTTCTACAAGGGCATCAACGGGGGCAACCTGGCCGTCGGCGCGGCGGACGCCTTGTTCATGTTCCCCGTCCTGCTGGGGCTCGCCGCGATCCTGTTGACGATGGCGTCCCGGCGAAGGGGCGACTGACATGGCCTCCGGACGACCGATCCGCACGGTGCGCGGCAAGATCGGCACCTACGTCACGGCCTTCGTCTTCGCGGTGATCTGCGGATTCCCCTTCCTGTGGGCCACGTTGACCACGTTCAAGACCAACTCGGACCTCTATACGACCGGCCACAACCCGTTCGCGTTCACCGAGGCGCCCACGCTCGACAACATCAAGACGCTGTTCACCACCACCCCGTATCTGCGCTTCATCCTCAACAGCGTCATCATCGGCGTGGTCGCCACGGCGATCACCCTGGCACTGGCGATCCCCGCGGCCTACGCCCTGGCGAGACTGACCGGGCGGTGGGGCATCCCGGTCGCGATCGGGATCTTCATCGTGTATCTCGTGCCGCCGACGCTGCTGTTCCTCCCCCTCTCGCGCATCATCACCCTCATGGGCCTGCAGGACTCGATCTGGTCGCTGATCCTCGTCTATCCCGGCTTCACGATCCCGCTCTCGGTGTGGCTGCTCGTCGGGTTCTTCCGTGCCGTCCCACCCGACATCGAGGAGCAGGCCCAGGTCGACGGCTACAGCCGTCTCGGCGCGATGCTGCGGGTCGTGCTCCCGCTCATCACCCCGGGCGTGTTCACCGTCGTGGTGTTCTCGTTCACGCTGACGATGCAGGACTTCATCTATGCCCTGGCGTTCGTCTCCAGCGCCTCGAACATGACGATCAGTGTCGGCGTGCCGACCAACCTGGTGCGCGGCGACGTCTTCTATTGGCAGTCGCTGATGGCCTCGGCGATGATCGTCGCGATCCCGGTGGCGGTGGTCTACAACATCTTCCTGCGCAAGTTCATCCAGGGATTCACCCTGGGCGCCGTCAAGGGATGACCACGCCGGTCATCCCACGACGTCGACGAATCGATCAGTCGGGGTCGAGCCGTCGGGTCGATCGGCACCCCGGTATCTTGACATCGAGATACAAGGAGGGGCTATGCCGCGTCATCATGGTCAGGGGTCGGCGTCGCAGGGCGGCGAGGACGACGCGCACCGCTCTCGCCGTGACGCGCCCCCGCCGAAGCAAGGCCGGTTCCGGCGGTTCCGAGGGGTCGCGATCGTCGTCGTCCTCGCCCTCGTGGTCGGTGGTTTCGTGGTGGCTCGCGGCCTGCTCAGAGGCAGCCCGGGCAGCGTGGACGGGAAGGTGCTGTGGCATGCCGACCTCGCGGCGCCCGCCACACTGGGTCCGAACGGGTGGATCGCCTACAAGGGCAAGGGCGGCTGGGGCCCCTTCGGCGGCAGCGGCCAGTACGAGCTGCGGAACGTGCACAGCGGCCGGGAGTTCGATCTCGGAAAGGATCCGCGGCTGGCATACATCCTGCCCGACGGCAGCTACCTGTCGGACTTCGGAGGCATCTCGATCCACCGTCCGTCGGGCAAAGAGGTCGCCCGGATCGATACCGACGCCATCGGACACGGCGTATCGGGTCTGGCCGGGCTGGTCCCCGGCTCTCCCGAGATCGTCGGCGTCTCGAAGAAGACCGTCGCGCTGATGACCTGCTATGCGCCGAAGTTCGCGCTGCTGAGCTCGGGTGCCAAGGGTGGGCACGCGGTCATCGCCGGGTTCCGGCGCAGCAGCGGCCACCGGGTGTGGTCGCGCGACACCGGTGCGGGCTGCCACGGGACCCAGATCTATCACCGTCCCGACCAGGCTCTGGGTGCCATCGGGCACATCCTGATCTATGACGGGGCCACGGCCACGGTCCTGCGTCTCGACGACGGGTCGGTGCGAGCGAAATGGCGCAACAACCCGAAGTATTCGGTCATCCTGCAAGGTGACCTCGCGCTGCGCCGCATCGGGAAGAAGGCCGAGGTGGTCGACCTGGCCACCCGGCGCACCATCACCACCACCCAGTGCCCCGGGTTGGAGATGATGAGCCCCGGATCCACGGCCAACCTCTCGCCCGAGGCCGTTCTGGCGATCGATTGCGCGGACGATGTCCGCATCTACGATCGCTCGACGAAGCGATTCGTGACCGTCGATGCCCCGCCCATCGGCGAGAACCGGCGTATCCCCGACGGCGGCTCGGTCGTCTACGACCGCTACGTCCTGAGCCGGGCCGGCGAGTCCGTGACGATCACCGACGCGTTGTCGGGCACCGAGGTGGGCCACTTCTCGGCACCCGAGAGCATGCAGATCCAGACCAATGCCGCCCGGGGGCGCGTGCTTCTGATGTATGTCACGACCGATGCGGACAAGGCCCAGCACGCGATGGTCGCCGTCGACCTGCGCACCGGCAGGACGCTCATCTCCGATTCCGACGAACTCGATCCCGGCGCGAGCGTCGATCCGGACGGCTTCGCGCTGGTCAGCGCCGGCGGGTCGGTCGATGTCCACACCCGATACGGCCACCACTCGGAAATGCGTGAGCAGGCCTGGCTGGTCGGAGCGAAGGGGTCACCCGCGGACGGGTAGGGACCGGCAGTCCGGCGCCGCGCCGGCTCAGAGCACGTCGTGACCGGGGTGCGGCTCCGCCGGGATCGTGCCCAGCCGGCCGGCCTGGAAGTCCTCGAACGCCTGGATGAGCTCCTCGCGGGTGTTCATCACGAACGGGCCGTAGGTGGCGACGGGCTCGCGGATCGGCCGGCCGCCGAGCACCAGCACGTCCAGGCCCGGGGTGCGGCTCTCCTGGCGGTCGTCGGCGGACACCTCGATCGCGTCCCCGGCGCCGAACACGGCCAGTTGGCCCGTCTGCACCGGGCGCCGCTCGGCACCGACCGTGCCGCGGCCCGACAAGACGTAGACGAGCGCGTTGAAGTCGGGGCGCCAGGGCAGCTGCAGACGTGCGCCGGGTGCGATCGTGGCGTGCGCCAACGCGATCGGGGTGTGTGTGATCCCGGGGCCGGCGTGTCCGTCGATGTCCCCGGCGATGACGCGCACGAGTGCTCCGCCGTCCGGGCTGGACAGCAGCGCCACCTGCCCGCGGTGGATGTCCTGGTAGCGCGGGTCCGACATCTTCTGGCTACCGGGCAGGTTGACCCACAACTGGATGCCGTGGAAGAGCCCGCCGGACATCACCAGGTGCTCCGGCGGCTTCTCGATGTGCAGCAGACCGGACCCGGCCGTCATCCACTGGGTGTCCCCGTCGGTGATCGTGCCACCCCCGCCGGTCGAGTCCTGATGCTCGAAGATGCCGTCGATCATGTAGGTGACGGTCTCGAAGCCGCGGTGCGGGT
>CAZMLG010000070.1:8569-15584 GCA_964566985.1 uncultured Intrasporangiaceae bacterium | reverse complement strand
TCCGGGACCCTGTCCGCCGGATACATCCGGGCCGGCCGCGCATCGGTTCCGTATGCGAACCCGATCCACTGGGGATGGCCCGCCCGGCATATCCGGGCCCAACCATTCGCGACCGAGGGCGCACGCGCCACCGAACCCGCATGGCGGCCCGTCTTTGAACACGCATTGAACGAAGCACTATCGAGAGTCCGAGGGATATAACCATGTCTGAGACCACCATCTACGCCTACGCCGAACTCAACGACGGCACCACCTACGCCGGCGTCCGGGTCCCGCTCGCATCGAAGCTCCAGTGGGAAAAGACCGCGAAGGCCCAACGGTGGGAACCCGAAGCGAACCCGTTCACGTTCGGCGCGTTTCTCGCCTGGCACGTCGGCAAGGCGACCGGCCGGCACACCCTGACCTGGGAACAGTTCCGGGATACCGCCATTGACGCCGGGATCGAGGATGAGGCCGACGCCGAGGACCCTACGCCGCCGCCGGCGACGGATGGGAGCCCGGCAGCTGGCACCGAGTAGCCGTCATGGTGGCGATCCGGTCCGGCGTGCCGCCCGCCTACTGGACCAGCCACCCCGACGACCTGGCAACCGCTGTCGAAATACTCGAGGAAGAAGCCCGCGAACATGGCTAACCGCACCGCGATATTGGCCGTTAGGATCATCGGCGACGCGTCCCGCGCGAACCGGGAACTCAACCGGACCGCGCGTAACGTCGACCGCCTGACCGGCCCATCGCGGCGCGCATCGTCGGCCCTGTCCGGCCTCGGCCGCGCGACCCGGTCCGCGCTCAAGGGTGGACTTATCGCCGCCCTCGGGATCGAGGCCGCCGGCGCTATCCCGCAAATCCTGTCCCTGACCGCGTCCCTGGTCCCGCTCGCCGGCGGCCTGGTCGGCATCCCTGGTGTCGCCGTCGCCGCCGGCGGGGCCCTGGCCGCGCTCAAAGTCGGCCTGTCGGGATTCTCTGACGCGCTCGCCTCAATGTCCGACCCGAAGAAATTCGCCGAGGCACTCAAACAGCTTGCCCCCGCCGCGCAAGCCACCGCCCGCGCCGTCAAAGACGTTGCGCCCGCATGGCGGAACCTCCGCCGCACCGTGCAAGACCAGCTATTCGCCGGCATCGCGAAACAGATCAAACCCGTATCGGCCGCGATCCTGCCCGAACTCCGGTCCGGCCTGACCGCGAACGCGTCCGCGTGGAACTCCGTAGCACGCGCCGCCGGCCCCGCCCTGGCGAAGCTCGCCAAGACCGGCGCCATACAAGCCATGATGGAAAAGGGCGCCGCGACCGTCCGCGCCCTGTCCGGCGCCGTGGGACCCCTGACCCACGCCCTCGGGCAGCTGCTGTCCGTGACCGCGAACCGGGCCGGGAACCTCGGCCAAACCATCACCAGCCTGACCAAGAAATTCGACGCGTGGATCACCAAAGCCAACCAGTCGGGCAAGCTGTCTCAGTGGCTCGACCAGGCCCTATCCGTCGCCCGGTCCCTCGGGTCGGTGCTGCTGTCGGTCGGCCGGATCATCGGCGGCGTCGTCAAGGCCGCGAGCGGGGCCGGCGCCGGCATCAAGGGACTGTCCGCGACCCTGTCCAAAGTCGCCGACGTGGTCAACTCGCCCGCATTCCAAACCGGCCTGTCGGGATTCTTCAAAGGACTAGCCGCCGGGTCGCGCGGCATCAATTCCGCGCTGCCCGCCGTAGGCCGCGCCCTGGCCGCCCTCGGCCCCATCGTCGGCCGGCTCGCCTCAACCCTCGGCCCGATCCTCGGGACCGCGCTGAAAGCCGTTGCACGCGCCGCGCAAACCCTCGCGCCGGCCCTCGGCCCCATCGTGACCGGCCTCGGCGCCGGCCTACGCCCCATCGTCGCCGCGCTCGGGCCGCTGCTGACCTCTGTCGCTCGAGCCCTCCGGCCCCTCGGCCCGATGATTGGCCGGCTCGCCGCGACCCTCGGAACCCAGCTCGGCGCCGCCATCGCCGCCATGACCCCAAGCATCGTTTCCCTGGTCAAACAATTTGTCGCGCTCGCACCGACCCTGGTCTCTATCGTCGCCGGCGTCTCGAAGCTGCTACCCGTTATCGCGCCGCTCGTGCCCTACGTCCTCACCCTGGTTGCCGCGCTCAAGGCATGGCGGATAGTACAGGTCGTGCTGAACGCCGTGCTCCTGGCGAACCCGCTCATGGCCGTCATCACCCTGATTGGTCTACTGGTCGCCGCCGTGATCCTCGCGTGGAAACACAGTAAGACACTCCGAACCGTCGTGCTCGCCGTCTGGCACGCCGTCAAAGCCGCCGTGATGCCCATCGTTAAATGGTTCGCGAAACACATTCCGGCCGCGTTCAAAAAAATTGTGGACTTTGTCAAGAAATACTGGCCGCTCCTGGTCGGAATCGTCCTCGGACCGGTCGCCGCTATCGTCGCACTGGTCGTCAAAAATTGGGGAAAAATCAAGTCGGCGACCCGGGCCCTGGTCCGCAAAATATCCGGGATTCTGACCTGGTTCGGGACGCTAGACGACAAATTCAGCCGTTGGTGGAACCGCGCGAAAAACGCCGCCGTCAACAAAGCCCGAGACCTCGTGCGATGGATGAAAGGCCTACCGGGGAAAATCTCGAACGGGATCGGCAACCTAAAAAATCTGCTATGGAATGCCGGTTGGAATGTCATTAAGGGACTGGTTAGCGGGATCAAATCAGCTGCGCACAATATCCTCAAGGGCGCCCTTAGTTGGGTGACCGGCCTCATCCCCGATTGGAAGGGTCCCGCGAGCAAAGACAAGCGCCTACTCACGCCGGCCGGCAAGCTCATCATCGACGGCCTCATGGCCGGCATCGACGGCGCGCTACCGAAGCTGCGCCGGCAGCTGACCGGCGTCTCGAGCCTCATCACCAACGGCGTATCCGCTGACCCGACCGTAGACATATCGGCCACCGGCGCCGCGCGACGCTACGCCGGCGGCGCGCGAGCACCAATCAGTCTCAACGTGGAATTTTCCGGCGTCGTCGGCGACCCGCCCGCCGTCGCGCAACAACTGCGGAAGCTGCTCAACGACTACGGCGTGCTCGTAGGTGAGCACGCATGACCCGCAAGCCTGGCCGGCTCTACCGAACGCTCCCGGTCGCGCCGCTATTCACCGTGGACGCCGGGAAGCTCGGCGTACATGGTGACGACACAATCGAATCAATCAGCATTCGCCGCGGGGATCGCAGCACGATAACCGGCCTGGCCCCATCGACCGCGACCGTCACCATCACCGGCGACCTACCAACGTCCTATGACCAGGCGATCACGATCCGCATGACAAGCGAACTCACCGCGTGGGCCGCGTCGCAGACCGGCCGCGACCCCGGCGACCTGTGGCCCCGATGGGTCGGCCGGATCGGGAAACAGACCGTCACCGACCCCGGGCCGGCGCACCGCTCGACCCGCCTCGAGTGCGCCGATTGGGCCGCGCAACTCAAACTCACCGGCCTGACCGCCGCCGTGCAATCCGACGACACGACGCTGACCACGCTCTATCGGCACGCGTGGAATAACTCGAAGCTTCCCGGCACATGGACCAACGACGGGACCACGCCCAAGGTCGCGACGCCGAACGTCAACAAGCAAATCAAGGTCGCCGACATCCTCGGGAAATACGGCGCCGACGTTGGAATATCGTTCTACACGGACAAAACCGGCGACTGGCACGCTATCGGCGGAAGCTCGATGCAAGGCCGCGCGCTCGGATTCTCGCTCAAATGGCCCCGGCCGATCCTGCGCAGTATGGCCCTATCGCCGGCGACCTGGGAACAGCCCGCCGCGAGCCCCGGGCAGATCGTCTACAAGCAACGATCACACGACAATGAAACAAGCATCGAGACCGTGACCATGTCCGTATGGGGAGGGGGGCCGATTGAGCGCCCGATCCGGGCCGCGAACATGGACACCACCGACGTATGGGACCCCTACGCCGACGACAACTCAGACCTGACCATTGGGATGCTCGCCCGTGCGAACAGAGCCGCCGGACTTTGGTACAACGTCGGCGCCGTCACCGTCGACATACTGCACCTACTCACGTCGGACAATATCGACGACCGCGCCCTCGCCGGGCAGCTGCTCGCGCTCGAGATATTCCAGCCCGTCGCGCTGCTGCACGATTGGCCCGACTCGGTCGCCGGCCTGACCATCGCGACCGAGATCACCGAGACCATTACCCCCGACGCGTGGACCCTCACACTCGGCCTGCAACGCGTCGAATACGTGACCGGGCAGCACACCAGCGACATACACGTTCCCGGCACCACCTGGGACACCGCATATCTGCCATTCGTCCACTGGGACATGGCGAAAAGCACCTGGGACGGTCCGCCCGTCTATGAACTCTGAGAGGCACACACATGGCAGACAACAGCCAAGCAAACAGCATGGGATACATCACCCCCGCCGGGACCGACCCCATCGCCGATGGTGACGACGCGATCAGTAATAACGCCCGCATCACGGCCGACCTCATCACCACGGCCAATAACAACATCACCACGCTGACCAATAACGCCCCGATCACCGGACACGGCAACCCCAACGACGGGCCCGTATACGGCGCCGGCGGGCAGCTCTACACCGACCTCGACGCGACCGCCGGCGCCCGCCTATGGATCAACACCGGCTCATTCAATGCCCCAGCGTGGCATGTGGTCGCCGGCGACACCGGATGGGTCGACCTCGCCGCCGGCCTCGAGAACGGTTGGACCGCCGCCGAGCTACGAATTCGCCGCGTCGGATCGCACGTCTACCTATTCGCGCAAGACCTCGACTCGACCGCCGCGACCGCTAAAGAATTCACGACCGTCCCAACCGGATTCCGCCCCTCGACCTACCTCGGCCTACTCGGCACCATCGGCACCGCCGCCGGCAATCAGCCCCTGACCATTCAATTTCAAGGACCCGGCCCGCTCGCCGGCCCCACCGGCACCGACAACATCTGGCTGTCTGACCAGTGGGTGACCGACGAAGCCTGGCCCACCATCTGACCCCGGAACAGGAGACACCGCAATGTCATTCGACTACATCACCAGCCACGATTCCCCGAACTACACGCCCGCCGCCGACTGCCCCGACGTGTTCGGATACGCCCGCGAGGTCGAAGGGATCACGATTCACCATTGGGGAGACCCCGCGAACCGGCCGCAATTCTCCGGCATCGTCGCCGAGCTCTGCCGAACCAACAACGGGGAGAAGTCCGCCCACCATGTGATCGAAGCGGGCCGCGTGGCGTGCATCGTGAACCTGAAAGACGCGGCCTGGCACGCCGGCAATGGCCGCGCGAATTGCGTCACGGTCGGCCTCGAGCTAAACCCCCTCGAGCGTGATGGGGATTACGAGACTGCCGCCGAAGTTATCGCATCCATCCGCAAGGAATACGGCGCCGGCCTGCCGCTCTACCCACACCATCATTGGGTACCGACCGCCTGCCCCGGCACCTACGACCTTGGCCGGCTCGACCGCATGGCCGACGCCGTCGCCGGCGGACAGACCCCGCCCAAGCACCACAAGCCGCCGAAGCACCACAAGCCCGCACATCACCCCGTGCTCAAACTCGGCGACCACGGCGCCGCCGTCGCGCAGCTGCAACGGTTCATGCTCCGAGTGTTTCCCGCCTACGCCGGCCCCATCAAGAATTCCGGCGGCGCCGATGGGTCCTACGGATACCACACCGCCGACGTGATGAAGGAATTTCAGCGCCGCGCGAAGAAGGCCGGCATCTATCACGACGCCGTCGACGGGATCACCGGCCCCAATACGTGGGCTGCGCTCGCCCACTACGGATACGGGAAGTAAGGAGAGACCCCCAAATGAAGCTATCCACGCCTACGCTTCTCGCCGGCGTCGTGGTGTTCATCACCACCGCCGCCGCGTTCGTCGTCCTGCAGGTCACCGGACACCCGACAGACAAGCTCCTGACCCTCGCCGGGCCCGTCGTCGCCGCGCTGCTCATCACCGGCCGCGTCGACAAGCACGCCGACGACCAGGAACACGTATTGACCAAGATTCAACAGCAGACCAACGGCGTCCTAGACAAGCGCATCAAGAACGGCGCGAAGGCCGCGCTCCGCGAGGCCGGGATCGGCGACGCCGCCGACGACTAAGCCGCCCCGGACATGGCCCGGCGCAACGCCCCCCGGTCGACCGCGACATAACGGCGCGTGGTCGCCGGGGACGCGTGCCCCAACAACTCCTGCACCGCGAACATGTCCTGGTCCACCGCATATGCGCGCGTCGCGAACCGGTGGCGCAGCTGGTGCATCGTCACCCCCGCCGGCAATAGCCGCCCGATCCGCTTACCGACCCACTGCGCCGACAGGTGCCCATCGTCCGACCCCGGGAACGCCCACCCGCCGCCCGCGTCGCACGCCGCCCGGACCAGGTCGGCGACGCCGTCCGACAATGGCACCGTGCGATCCTTGCCGCCCTTACCGTGGACGACCAGCGACCAGCCGACCAGGTCCGCGACCACGTCCCGCGCGTGGACCCGGCAGACCTCGCCGCGCCGTAGCCCGGCCTCGGCCGCGAGCCGCAGCATGACCCGCTCGAGCGGGTCCGCGTCCCGCAACGCGCCGCGATAGGCGACCTCCGGGGCCGGCCTCGGCGCCGGAGGCGCCTCTCGGACCGCCGGCATCGCCTCGACTGGCGACCGGTCGACCCGACCAGACCGCGTCGCCCATTTGTAGAAGCTCGCGAGCGAGCACCGAACCGACCGGCGCGTGTTCTGTGACCACGCATGGCTCGCCGCCCACGCCTCGAGGTCCTCCGTCGACACGTCCCACGGCTCGACCCGGACCGCCTCGGCGAACCGGGACACATGATGCCGGCGAAGCCGTAACGTCGTCTCCGGCCGGCCGGCTGCCCTCTGCGAGGTCTCCCACGCCTCGATCTGTTCCGCCCACTGACTCGATACCGAATATTCACGCCGCACAAGACACAAAACTAGTCACCCCTGACCCCTGACCCCGACGCCGGCACGCAACGAATCACCGCCGG
>CAZMLG010000070.1:0-8469 GCA_964566985.1 uncultured Intrasporangiaceae bacterium | reverse complement strand
GACTGTGAGGTTCAGCTGCTCGGTTTCGTATTCTTCTCCGACTGCACCGTGTATCAATTCCATGACACATAGTGTCTCATGACGTCATAATATTGTCACGAAGCAACGACGCGCGACACGCGCAGATGAAACGAGACGTGACAGATTGACAACTCTCGTTGCATACTCTGATCCATGACGCCCCTAGACGAGCAAATCTCGGAAGCCGTCCGAGTCGAATCGGCACGCCGGCGCATGACCCAGCAGGACGTCGCCGACGCTCTCGGCCTCTCACGCTCTGCCATCTACGCGCGCCTCACTGGCCGCCAATCGTGGCGCGTCAATGAGCTACCCCCGCTGTCGACCGCCCTCGGCGTCACGGTTAATCAGCTGATCGGCGGCGACCGGTGACGCCCGGCGCCGTGGTCCCGGGCCCGCCTCATGAGCTTGTGGCGTTCTGGCCGATCACCGATCACGAGCTCACGATGGACGAGCTCATTACCGAGGCCCTCGGCGAGCTCGCCGACGTGGCCCGCGAGACCGGCGCGCAAGTCGCCGGCTGGCCGACCTGGCGACGCTGTCCCGGCCACCGGATGCCCGGCGCCGGCGCCTACGCCGAGGTCCTGGTGTGCAAGGTCGACGCCGTCCCGCTCGAGCGCAACCGCGACCGGGTCCGGCGCCGCCTGCTCGAGGCCATGTCATGACGCGCCGCGCTCGCCTGATCGTCGGTTGGCTGCTCATGCTCGCCGCCGTGGTCCTGGTCCTGACCCGCTCGACGCGCGTCGACGGCGCGACCGTGACCGCGTTCTGGCTCATCCTCGCCGGCGTGATCCTGGTCGAATCGGTTGGGAATCGCCGTGGACACTGACCGCCTCCGGCGCGCGGCGCGCATCGTCCGAGAATACGGGGTCGACCCCGACGCCCTCGAGTGGCGCGCCGCGCGCATCGTCCAAAAATACGGGGTCGACCCCGACGCCCTCGAGTGGCTCGCCGCGTGGCTCGAAATCGAAGCCGACACGCGCGACGTAGCCCCCACCGCCGGCGCGCGCCTCGCCCGAGCCCGAATCGCCGACGAGCTCGCGTCAACGATCATCGGGGATCGGCGCTCATGAGCTACCGTCACCCGTCCGCGCGTCGCCGCGTCATGCAACTACTCGACCGGCTCGACCAGCTATCGGCCGTCCGTGTGGACGACGACGCCGACCAGCAGACCGCCCGCGCCCTCGAGAACGCCCGGCAGGCCGTCACGTCCGCGCTCGCATTCATCGACTCGGACCAGCGGGGCCCGGTCAATCGGTCGACCGCGCCGACGTGCCCGCAGTGTGGCGCCCCTGTCTACCGCACGCACACCTGCCGCGCTCGCGCCGGCGACCGCCGCGCGCCGAAGCCCTCAGACTTTGCCGACCAGGTCGCCCGCGCTCGAGCCGAACGCCGCAACCGGCAGGCATCGCTGCCCATCGACCCCGAGGCCGACCAGTGACCCCGCAGGACCGCGCGACGCTCGAGGCACTCGCCGAGTCGGCCCGCGCCGCCGGCGAGGCCCTCGACCGCGTCGGGTCCGCGTTCGTCGCGGTCGCCGACGCGCTCGCGACGGCCCGCAAGAGCACGCAGGATGACTACACGCTCATGGGGCCCGGGAAATGACCGCGCTCGACCTCGACCAGCTGGCCGCGCTCGCTGCCGCTGGCCTGTCTGACCCGCAGATCGCCGACGCGCTGGCCGTGTCGGCCCGCACTGTCCTACGTGCTCGACGCCGGCACGGGATCGCCTCGACGTGGTCCCGGCCGGCGCCGTTGTGCGGCACGCTCGCGGCCTATCGCCGTGGGTGCCGCTGTCGGCCATGCCGAGCCGCGAACGTCGCCCACTGGCGGCGCTACGCGCGACGGGAGGTGGTCGCGACCAGCTGACCAGAGAACAACTCTCGGCGTCCTTACTCACGGTCCTAGCCGCTAACCAGTGACCGCCCGGTGATGGAGTCCCCACGTCGCGCGATGCCGGGTCGCGAGGCATGACTAGACGGTTCGCACTGCGCACCCTGCTACGTCTGGTTGCGACACAGCCCACCCGGTTTAACCCGGTGGGCCAGACGTGTTGCCGCTGCCAGAGCAAGCGAGGGGCCGGCGCTTGGGTCCGGGGATCCCGGAGGGAGGGGGAAGCCGAACGCCCATAGTGCGCGCCCGTAGGGCTCCGTGCATGTGAACTGGCACCGATAGGCAGAGCAACAGGAAGGATCGAAGCTATGACCACCAACGCAAGGCGACGCGGTCGAAGGGATCAACGCGCCCGCGCTGCTCTTGCTCCGCTGGTCGCTGCTGGCCTGGCCTACTGCTGGCGGTGCCACCAACCGATCCGACCGGACGAAGCTTGGGATGCTGGACACGTTGAGGACCTCGCAACAGGAGGTCACCCGGACGGCCGGCGCCTGCCCGAACACGCTCACTGCAACCGTTCCGCCGGCGGTCGACTCGGCAACGCTCGCCGCCGTCCGACTCGCCGGCGACCGGCCGACTGGTTTTTTTGGGCCGGCCGACCCTCAGAACACCCCGCGCCTGTCCATTTTTCCCCCAACCGCCCAAAAGTAACGCCGGGAATCTCGATCACAAATCCCCAAATCCGTATCGCATAAGTGAGATAGAAAATGACTCGGAACAATGAACCCCCGGCCCTATTCGACGCGCCGCCATTCAAGAAGGTCTATGGGCCCGTATACAAAGGCGTATCGAGGCAAATCAACGCGCTGAAAAAAGCGGGACATATCGACATGCGCGAACAGGCCGGCACCATCGCACAAGCTCGCAGCATCGCCGAGTCAATCGACCGCGCATCGGTCCCGCTCGCCTCGGGCCGGCCCTCGACCGCCGGGATGCAACTGGCGTCGCTACACGAGCGCCTCGAGTCGCTGCTGGCGACGCTCGCGCCCGAACAGGCCGACGCCGACCCGTTCCAAGAGCTACTCAACTCGCTGAACGACGACCAGGAAGGATCGCCCGATGGACGCCCCGCCGAGGCACCACACCCCACGGAATGAGGATCGGCCGACCCGGGGCCGCGCCGTCGCCGTGATCGCCGAGGCGAAACGCTCCCCGCTCATGCCGTGGCAGCGCCGCGCCGTCGACGTGGCCCTAGAGCTCGACCCGGCCACCGGCCACTATCACCATTCAATCGTGGTCGTGTCGGTGCCTCGGCAGGCAGGAAAGACGAAGCTCGAGTCCGACCTGGCCGACCATCGCTGCCTGACCATCCCGCGCGCCCGCGTGTGGATCACTATGCAGAACGGCAAGACCGTTGACGAATGGATGAGGGAAGAACACTTTGACGCGCTCGCAGCTGCTCGAGCGTTCGGTGTCCCCGGCGCGCCGTCGTGCAAATATCGTCTCTCGAAGCGGGCCGGGTCGGTCGGCGTGAAATGGCCCGGCCTCGGCTCGACGTTCACCACGTTTCCGCCGAAGCGTGACGCGCTGCACTCGAAACAGGCAGACCTCGCGATGGTCGATGAGGCATGGGTCCACGATGCCGAGACCGGCGCCGACCTCCGGCAGGCGATCCGGCCGACGATGAACACCCGCCCCGGCGCGCAACTGTGGATTGTGTCCACGATGGGCGACGACTCGAGCGTGTATCTCGATGATTACGTCACGATGGGCCGCGAGGCCCTCGGCGACCCCGACGCCCGCGTGTGTTTCATCGACTACGGGATCGGCGACGACGACGACGCCGAGGACCTCGAGACCATCGCCGCGCATCACCCCGCATACGGCCACACCCTGACCCGGCAGGCCCTCGAGGATGCCCGCGAGGAATTCCGCCGCGATCCCGCCGGTTGGGCCCGCGCCTACGGCAACCGGCCGACCCGCACCCGCGCGGCCGCGATCCCGCCGGCACTCTGGGCAGCTGCCGGCCGGCCCCGCCCCGACGTGCCCGAACGCGCCGGCCTGGCCGTCGACGCGACACCGTCCGGGTCGCAGCTGTCCGCCGGCGCCGCCTGGCGAGACGACGACGGCGCCGGTTGGCTCGAGCCCGTCATATCCGAGCCGCCGGCCCGCGACACCCCCGACCGCCTCGCCGACCTGGCCCGCCGCCGCTCGAGTAGCCGCCTGGTCGCCGACCGTGCCAGTATCGGCGCGCTCGAGGTCCTCGACGCCGTCGCCCGACACCACCCCGACATCGAAATCGAATACCTGACGATGCACGAATATGCCTCCGCTTGTGGTGTTTTCGAGCGTGGCATCATCGACGGAACCCTATTCCACACCAATGACCCCGGCCTGTCTGCGGCCGTCGAAGTCGCCACGAAACGCCCCGCCGGCGACGGCGCATTCATGTGGGGCCGCAAGGATGCCGCCGGCAGCATCGCCGACCTAGTCGCCTGCACGGTCGCGCTCCGAGCATTCGACACGCTGCCCGCGCCGAAACGCCGCCCCGTCGCCCACGCCTGACACCGTCCACCGTCAATTACTCGCGCCCGCCGGCCCGGGCCGCTCATGGTGTGCGCGTGGGTATCCGAGACTTGATCCGGCCGGCGATGCCAGACGTTGCCGCCGTCGCCGCGTTCGCCGAGGCGAAGCCCGCCGCCGTGGGTGGCGCCGACCCGTCCGCGAGCATCACCGACCAGGTATCGTCGCGGGCCGCGTTCGTCGCCCGCGACGTGGCCCTGTCTCTCGGCGCGGTCCGCAAGGCCCGCCATGTGATCGCCGGCACCATCGGGACGTGGCGACTCGGCCTATGGGAGGGAGGAAGCCCGGCCCGCGACGCCGACAAGCGCGCGCCGTGGCTCGACCAGCCCGAGGCCGACCAGACCCTACAGTGGTCCCTGACCCACACGGTGGACGACCTGCTATGGCATGACCGGTCCGTGTGGCGCATCACCAACCGGACCGTGTATGGCGGGAACCCGGCCACATTCGAGCGCATCCACCCCTCGAGGGTCGACGCGGTCCGCGACTCCCGCGACCCCGACCGGGTCGACACATGGCTCATTGACGGCCGCGAGGTCCGCTCGAACCTGGTCATATTCGACGGGGCCGGCCTCGGCGGCCTGCAACGCTACGGCGCGGCCCTGCTCGACCTGTACGGGAAATTGCAGGCCGCTGCCGGCCGTTATGCGGACGCGCCGCACCCGCACGCGATCCTCAAGAACCACGGCGCCGACCTGACCGACGAGGAAATCGAGTCGCTCCTGGCCGCGTGGGAAGCCGCCCGCGCGAAACGCTCCGTCGCCTACCTCAACGACGTTGTCGACTATGAGGCCCAGGGATGGAACGCGAAAGACCTCGAGCTGACCGAGGCCCGCGAACAGGCCGCGCTCGAAGTGGCCCGCCTATTCGGCCTGCCCGCCGTCGCGCTCGACGCCAAGACCGGCGACACCATGACCTATGCCAACGTGGTCGACCGGCGCCGCGACCTGGTCGACGCGCTCGAGCCGTGGACGACCGTCATTGAACAGACCCTGTCGATGGTCGACCGGGCCGGCACGCCGCGCGGCCTGGTCGTCCCGCGCGGCCTGTCCGTCCGTTTCGATACGACCGAGTACACCCGGCCCGGCCCGAAGGAACGCGCGACCACATGGATGGAGCTCATCCAATCCGGCGTGATTACGCCCGAGGAAGCCCGCACCCTCGACCCGCTCACGAAGGGACTCTGACCCCGCTATGCCTCAGATCGACCTCGAATTTCCCGCCCCCACACACTCGGCCGCGTTCGCTGCGAGTGACCCGGACGCCCGCACCATCGCCGGCCTCGCCGTTCCCCTCGGCGTGCCCTCGGGACCGGCGATGGACGGCCACCGATACCGGTTCACCTCTCCCCCGGCGAACGCGGCCGACCTGGTCGACGTGGTCGCCGAGCACGATGACGCCGCCCTGGTCGGCCGGCTCGCCCGGCCGCTCGACGTGACCGACGCCGGCCTCGAGGCGACCGCACGGATATTCGCGACCACGCGCGGAAACGACACCCTGGTGGAGGCATCCGAGGGAGCCCGAACCGGATTCAGCATTTCCGCCGCGTTCGCCGAGTACGCGACCGACCCGGACGGCATCCGCGACGTGACCGATTGGACCGTGCGACACGTCGGCATCGTCCGCCGGCCCGCGTTCGCCGAGTCCGCCGGCCTGACCATCAACGCCTCAGCACACACCCCCACCGAAGGAGACACCCCCATGACCGACACCACCGCGACCGCCGGCGCCGCCGCCGGCGCCGCCGCTGCCGGCGGCCCGAACGTCGAACAGCTGCCGAACACCGAACAGCCCACCGTCGCCGAACTCGCCGCCCTGGTCGCCGACCACCTGAAGCCCGCTGACCCGGCGACCCACCCGCTCGCGCGATTCGCGTCATTCACGCAATTTTGCGAGGCATTCAAGGATGAGGGAGACGACGACAAGCGGGCCGCGATGGTCGCCGCGTTCGCCGTGCCCGACCAGGTCACCCCCGACAACCCCGGCGTGATGCCCCCCGCATGGCGAACCGGGATTAAGGCGAACCTCGACAAGCGCCGGCCCGCTATCCGCGCGACCGGGTCCATCGGCCTGCCGCCGGCCGGGATGGACGCCAACTGGCCGTATTTCGATGGTGACCTCGACTCGATCATCACCGAACAGACCGCCGAAAAGACCGCCCTGTCCGGCGTCTCGATCAGCATCAAGAAGGGGTCCGCCGCGCTGCACACGGCCGGCACCGTCTCGGACATCAGTTATCAGCTGCTCATGCGCTCGAGCCCGTCCTACCTCGCCGCCTATCTGCAAATCTGTCTGGCCGCGTGGGCCCGATACACCGAGGCCGTGTATGAGGGTGCCCTGGTCGCCGGCGGGACCGCCGCCGGCACGCTCGACGTGTCGAGCGCCGCGAAGGCCCGCGCGACCTTGTTTGCCGCGTCGTCCGATGTGGAGGACGCGACCGGCGCCCCGGCAGACACGGTCCTGGTCGACCCGGCAACGTTCGTCGCGCTCGGCCAACTCGACGGCCTCTATAACCCGAAGTACGGCACGCAGAACGCCGCCGGGACCGCGTCGGCCGCGACGCTGCACATCGACGTCAATGGCCTGACCGTGACCCGCGCGCCGTTCTTGGACGCGTCGACGATGGTGGTCACCAACAGCGAGGCTGCGAAGTTCGCCGAGTCCGGCGCCCGCGTCGCGACCGAGGAGGACGTGACCAAGCTCGGCCGCAACGTCGCCGTGTGGGGAATGTATGAGGAAGCGGAAATCTATTTCCCCGCCGGCGTCCGCGTCTACGCACCGGCGGCCGGCTGACGATGGACGCCGAGACGCTCGCGCGGGCCGCTCTCGAATGGCTCGCGATCCCGCAGGGATCGACCGGCCCGGACGTGGACGCGTCCGGCCCGGTCGCGGCCGGCGTCGTGCAATTCGTGGACCATCTGCCGTCTGCGCCCCGCAACGACGACGACGGGACCTGGTCACCGGCAACGATTCTCGGCGCGACGATGCTCGCCGCCCGGCTCATCCGCCGGCGGAACTCCCCGGCCGGTATAGAAGCATTCAACGAAACCGGCGCGTCCTACGTGTCACGGCGTGACCCGGACGTGGCGCGCCTGCTGCGCATGGACGCCTACGCCGCCCCGAAGATCGGATAACGCCCCGTGAACCTCGGACAGCACGCCGCCGACCTCGCCGGCCAACTCGCCGCGTCCGGGGTCCCGGTCGCGCTCGACCCTCGAGACGCCCGCATTCCCGGCGCCGTGCTGCAGGTCGACCGGATCGACAACCCGCGTCTAGACCGGGTCCTGGTCGACGTGACGTGGCGTCTGGTGATCCTCGGCAGTACCGCCGGGACCGTCCCGGCGCTGGACACCCTCGGCGACCTGGTGAGCAAGCTCGCCGCCGTGGTCCCGCTCGAGGACCTCGAGGCAACCGCGTTCACTCTGCCCAACCTGTCGCCGGACCCCGTGCCGGCATTTACCGCAACTATCACCACCGAATGTGAGGACTAACCATCATGACCGTGAAAGCAAGCAAGCTCGGCCCCGGACTGCTGACCATCGGCGAGACCGGGACCCCGCAGGAATTCGGGTCGCAGGTCACCGAGGTCACGCTCGAGCCGTCGTTCGACGAAGGCGACGCTATCCCGGTGCTGTCCGGCGAGGAAGTCCCCGGAGACACCAAAGAGACTTACACACTCAAGGGGAAGCTCCTACAGGACTACTCCGGGATGGAGTCGCTCCTGGTGTTCTGCAAGGAGAACAACGGCGCCGTCCTGCCGTTCGTTTTCGTGCCCGACAAGACCGGCGGACTGTCCGCGACCGGCTCTATCGTCATGCGGCCCGTGCCATTCGGTGGGACCGTCAAGGAACAGAACACCGCCGACTTTGAGTGGCAGGGCGTCGGCGATTGGGCCTTTGCCGCCTACACGCCGGCCGGCGGATAGCCCGTCGCCATGCCGGCCCGAAATATCGGCATCCGTGTGGAAGGTGCGCGGGAACTCCGGCGCACCCTCCGCGCGGCCGGCGAAGACTTGCAGGACCTCAAACAGGCCCAC
>CAZMLG010000069.1:0-15751 GCA_964566985.1 uncultured Intrasporangiaceae bacterium | reverse complement strand
AGCCGACCCAGTAGTCGTTGCCCGGCTGGCACATCCAGTAGAGCGTGCCGGGGCGATGCGCGGTGTATCGCGTCAGGTCGGCCTCCAGCCAGACGTTGGCGGCCGCACCGAGGCCGGTCTCGCCCTCCATGGGGATGCCGGTCAGCTCCGCGGTCGTCGAGCGCCCGCCGTCGGCGCCGACCAGATAGCGGGCCCGGATGGTCTGTCGCTCGCCGGTCTCGCGGTGCCGGACGGTCGCGGTGACGCCATCGTCGTCCTGCGCGAGGTCGACCAGCTCGGTGGAGAAGCGCAGGTCGGCGCCGAGCCCTTCAGCCGTCCGCCGCAGGACGGGCTCGAGGATGTGCTGGGGGATGTTGCACATGGCGCTCGGGCTGGCCAGGTCGTAGTCGCTGCGGCGCTCCGGGCCGCTGCCCCAGGTCAGCAGTCGGGCGATCTCGTCGTCGGCAAACGTGGTCGCCCACACGTTGTTGCCCATCAGCTCGTTCGGCACGGCCACCTCGCGCACGGCATCCTCACAGCCGAGGTCGCGCAGGACCTCCATCGTGCGCTGGTTGGTGATGTGCGCACGAGGAGAGTTGGCCGTGCCCGGGTATTTCGTCACCGTGATCGCGTCCACTCCGTGTGTGGCGAGCAGCGCTGCCAGGGTCAGGCCGGCGGGGCCCGCGCCCACGACCAACACGTCTGTGGTCTCGTCCATCGCGTCGTCCTTCCGGGCGGTGGCCGCCGAGGCGGCCTCGTGATCCATGTCACCGTTCTACGCCACTTGCAACGAAGATACAAGAGATATTCGAAAATAATCGAGATATGCGTGAATGCGCTAGGGTGGGTCCATGTCACGTGCCAGCACCGATCAGGTCCACTCGCAGATCCGTGCCGACATCCTCGGCGGCGTCTTCGAGCCCGGCCAGAAGCTGAAGTTCGCGACGCTCGGCGAGCGCTACGGCGCGAGCGTCAGCGCGATCAGGGAATGCCTGACGCGACTGACCGAGCAACGCCTGGTCGTCTCCGAGCCGATGGTCGGCTTCCGGGTGATGCCCCTGTCGATCGAGGACCTCGAGGACCTCACCGCCACGCGGATCGATCTGGAGACGCTGGCGCTGCGCGGCGCGATCACGGGCGGCGACATGGACTGGGAATCGGACCTGGTCGCCGCGCACCACCGGCTCGAGCGGACCACGCTGACGACGACGGAGGGCCCGGTCCGGGTCTCCGACGAATGGGAGGCCGCGCATGCCCGTTTCCACGCGGCGCTGCTGGCCGGCTGCCGCCGCCCCCGGCTGCTCGCCATGACCGATTCGCTGCGCGATGCCGCGGAGCTCTACCGCCGCTGGTCGCAGCCGCGCGAACCGGAGCGCGACGTCGCCGCGGAGCATCGCGCGATCTTCGAGGCGACGCTCGCGCGCACGACGAAGGCGGCCACCACGGCGCTGCGTGATCACTACCAGCGCACCGCCGACATCCTGGAGCACAGCCTCGTGACGGTGCCCTGACGGCATACAGGGTTCGGCGGCACGTGGGGGCGGCGACATTCTTGCCGCCGACCGGCACAAGAATGACGCCCTGGCCGGCCCGGCACGCGCTGGGGCCGGGTCAGGACACGATGGTCAATCCGAGGTTCGCAGCAGCATGGGCAAGTCGGGTGTCGAATGTCGCGATGGAGGCGTCCGTCTGTAGCGCGGTGAGCAGCACGCAGCAGTCCGGCATCTTCGCGCGGGTCTGCGCCCGCAGGCGGGCCAGGCGCACGCCGCAGTCATCGGGCAGCGTCGTGGTGTGCATGCCCAGCGCGTGCAGGTCGGCAACCATCTGCTCATCACGGCACTCTCGGGCGGCACGCACCAGGACCTCGGCCTGGTTGATCGGGTTCATGGTCATCGGCTCATCGGCATGCGCAATGAAGCACGCCTTCGCCTGTGCGTGATGGAGGTCGTGGGCATCGAGGAGTGCGATCACCACGCCGGCGTCCAACACGATCACTCCGGCCAGTCCTCGCGCAGTTCGTCGAGGTAGCCGGGCTCGTACAACCCGGTATATGAACCGCTGATGCGACCCAGGGCAGCCAGTCTGTCCCTTCGGCCCGTGTCGAGCTGCGGGTCGATGCTGCGACGTCCTTCGGCGATGAGGCGCCGCAGCAGGGCTGCCGGTCGGTCCCGGTCCTCGGGCCAGCGGCGAGCGGCGGCGGTCAACGCCTCATGGACCTCCGGCGTCTCGGTGACGGCATGGCGCGGACGGGTGGTGGGCATGGGATCAGTGTAACACTTTAACTGAGTGTCACACTTCGATCATGCATCCGCCCTCTGGTCGTGCAGGTGACGGGCCCGGGCGCGCAACAGCGGAAGGAACTCCGCGACGTCCTCGACCTGATCGGGGTCGACCGGGCACGGCTCCCGCGCCAGGGTCTCGTCGAGGATATGGAGGCACTCTGAGATCTGCAGGTCCTCGAAAAACGCCTGATCATCGTGCATCTGGACGTCCCGGGACACCTCCCGACGGATGGTCTTGGCGCGCTTGCCCGTCGCCACCCAACAGTCCTTGACCCCGCCGCCCAGTTGGTGGTCGATCAGCACCATGACCACATGCTCGCGGTGGTTGTAGTCGAAGACGATCCCCAGCGACTCCTGCTCGCCGCGCAGGTCGCCATACCGCCACACCGATTTTGGAGCGGGCCGGCCGATGTGGGCCGCCCACCGTTGGTCGGGGACGCCCGACGCGGCAAGGCGCTCCGCGGCTGCATTCGCCGCGGCACGGGTCGCCTCCGGTCCGATCACCACCGCGGCCCGCAACAGCGCGAGGGCATCCTCGCCGCCGGCCTGCTCGGCATATCCGATGACCTCCATCACCATGAGGGCCAGCGTGTCGTCCGCCTCCTGCCCCTGCGCGTCGGGCGGCGCAGCCAGGAATGCTCCTGCCAGACCGGCACACAGCGCGAGCTCGGCCTCCAACGGGTGGCGGGCGTCGCCTACTGCCTCGATCAAAGGAGCGGCCACGGTCGCGATCAACTCCTCTTCGTCGACGTCGAGCAGCGAGGTGACATCGGGTATGCCGTCCGGCATCGGTGCCATGCCGGCCCCGCGCAGTGCGCGGCGAGCCACGCCCCGAAGGGTGGACAGGTCCAGGTCCGCATCGTCGTCGCCGGCCAGTCCGCTCAGCATCAGCAGAAGAGTCCCGTGCGTGCGGTCGGCCTCCGCGGCCACCGCGTCCGGCTCGACGGGGAGGTCGTCGTCGGTGCGCCACCCGAGGGAGTTCAGCACGTCGGCGACCGGGGCGAGCGCGACGTCCGGGGGCGCGCCCGCCGCCGTCGCCAACAGCAGCAGAACGGCCGCCTGGCCGCCGAACTCCGACGCCTCGAGCGGCATACGGTCTTCGATGTGGCGCAGCATGCCGGCCGGGTCACCGTCGGTGATCAGCGCGTCCGGATCGCCCGCCAGCCCGCGTCCGAGCGCGGTCGCGGCGAGCATGCCACGGTGAGCGCGCGCCAGGCCGAGGGACACGGCGCTCGCCCGCAGCGCCGCCACCGGGAGAGTCTCTGACTCCCGGCCGTCCGCGTCGAGCAGGTCGGACTCGAGGTCGAGTTGAGCGAACACCGACCGCACGGTGGCGGGTGGGAGGTCGCCGTCCTGGGTGAGCTTCACACCGGAGCCGATCTGCTGAAGCAGCACGATCCATGCGCGCACCATCGACGCCGCCACCTCGGCATCCGGCTCAGGCGCAGGACTCTTGAGGTCCGCGGCACCGAGCAGGGCGAGCAAGTCGGCCGATGGATGGTCGGTCATCGCCAACAGGGGAAGCACCGCGGTCGGCACCTGCGCGTCGGAGGGGCGGGACCGCTCCGGCAGCCCGGCCAGCAACCGGTCGGTCGCCTGAGTGTCGAAGCCGGTCGGGTCGAATCCCTCCGGGAGCCCAGCGATCAATTCCTCTTCGTCCTCGGTGCGCTCGCCTTCCCGTGTATTCAGCGCCGCGAGGATGCCCTGGTAGGCCCACGGGCCGCCGCAGTCCTCGGGCGGGCATGCCCCCTGCCCGTCGAGGCAGCGGACCTCGAGCCCCGCCATGCGTCTCGTCGCGGCGACGGTGATCAGGTGCTCCCACCCGTCGCCGAAGTCGTAGGTGTAATGCAGTTTGCTGCCCGCCTTGGCGAGCACCTGGTCGAGGCGCGCGTCCGCCTCGTGGGTGCCGCCCTCGTCCCCATCCGTGGCGAACGAGCCTCCGCCGCGCTTGACCACCGGCAGGGTGAACCGGTGCAGGTGATCGTCCTCCCAGCCCATCGCAACCTGCAGGATGAGGTGCAACCGATCCAGGGTGGTCTCGCCCGGCACCTCGAGCGATCGCCATACCGGCATCGGCATGTCGAGGAGTTCGACGGTGAGCGTGAAGGTCTTCGGCTTGACCGGCGGCGGGCGCAGGTCGATCGGCGTCGGTCCGAAGTCGCCGTCGAAGGCGACCTCCATGTCGCCGATCGGCACGACGGATGCCAGATGGTCATCGCTCGACGTGGGTTGCCGCGACGTTCCTCGTGCCATCGCCTCAGGCTACGGGATCGTCCCATCGGCCGGAGGGTCGAATTCTTGCCGCCGAGTGGAGGAAGAATGACGCCTCGGCGGACGCCGACGGCCGGCACGTGCCATATCATTCAATATAGTCAAGCGATGAACGACGTGGTGGAGTGTCGGCGTAGGGCGGGGCTCACGCAGGCGGCCCTTGCCGGACGATCCGGTGTGGCGCAGCCCAACATCGCCGCATACGAGAACGGCACACGTCGGGCATCGGAGGCCATGCGCCAGCGACTGCGTGACGCCGCCGCGCCCCGGCCATCGATCGTTCTGGAGCGTCATCGCAAGGAGATTTTGGAGATCGCGCGGCGCCACAAGGCGAGCGTTGTGCGAGTGTTCGGGTCCGTCGCACGGGGCGAAGACGTGTCGGGAAGCGACCTCGACCTGCTGGTGAGGTTCGAGCCGGATGCGGACGTGTTCGACCTCGCTGACCTGACTCTCGCACTGCAGGACCTGCTCGGCGTCAAGGTCGACGTCGTTTCGGATCGCGGTCTGACCGAACGGGGCACCGACATTCGCCACGAGGCGATCGCGCTGTGACCGGCCATCGCACCGGTGAGGAGCGGGCCGGGCGAACGCTCGAAGATCTCCTTCGGTTCACCGACATGGCGAGCAGGCTCGTCGAGCGAGGAAGAGATGCCTTCGACCGCGATGAGGCGCTGCGTCTCGCATCGGAAGCCATTTTGCACAAGATCGGTGAAGCGGTCGGGCGGCTGCCGGAGGACTTCCGTGCACAACATCCTGAGGTCGCGTGGCGCAGCATGCGCGCGGCGCGAAACGTGATCGCCCATGAAGATGAACAGGTGGACTACGACATGGTCTGGAACGCCTTCGTCGGGCGCCTGCCGATGCAGGCAGAGAAGATCCGTCGCCTCCTTGAGCAGCTGAATGTCTGATCGGGGCGCTCCGGATCTGCAGATCGACAGCGTCTGGTCGGTGTGCATCGGGCCGGAGGACCGCATTCTTGCCATCGAGTGGAAGAAGAATGCTGCCCGGTCGGCCGGAGAGCCGCATTCTTGCCATCGAGTGGAAGAAGAATGCTGCCCGGTCGGCCGGAGAGCCGCATTCTTGCCGCCGAGTGGCACAAGAATGTCGCCTCGCCCACGGCACCGGGTGATTCGCCCGGTGCCGGTGCCGCCGCGTAACTCGCGGGCACGGCGGAGCGACCCGGCATCGGCAGCCGCGAGCGGGCGATCCTCGGGGAGCCCACCCAACACGGTCGTGACCGGCCTGCTCGATGCGTTGGGTGCGGCAGGGGCGCCGCTGCGCTATCACGGCGACTTCGACTGGCCGGGGATCGCGATCGCCAACCGGATCGTGCAACGTCATGCGGCGACGGTCTGGCGCATGGGATCCATCACGGGCGCGTCCTGCACGAGGAGACGATGCTGCCCACTCTGCTCGACGCGCTCCCCGAATTGGCCGCGGCGCGCGACCCGGTGACGTCGAAGGTGACCACTCGGGCGCCGAGAGGTAGGGGTCATGGTGAGAGGCAGGCAGGTGAGAGGCAGACATAACACGTAGACCTCTCGGTTGACCTCTCGGTTGACCTCTCGGTGCCTTGGTATGCCCGTCGGCGAGGATGGGTGACGTCGCGACTTATTCAGCGATGAGAGCTGCGCGCGCAAAAAGGCGCCGCGGTTGCCCACAAGCTGTCGCCGCCCCGCCGAGGCCGACGTAGGCTCGACGCCATGACCTCGGTGCGTTCCGCCCCTGGGGCGCAGACGCTCGCCCGGGGGCTGCGCGCGCTCGAATTCGTCGCGGCCGCGCAGGACGGTGTGCTCATCCAACACGTCGCGGACGAGTTGGGGGTGCATCGGTCGATCGCGTCGCGGGTGCTCGCGACCTTGGCCGACTTCAAGATGATCGTGCGCGGGCACGACGGTCGCTACCGCATCGGCACCGGGATCGCCGCGCTCGCGGCCGGCATCCACACCACGTTGCGCGTCGCGGCCGAGCCCTACATGCGTGACCTGGCCGAGGAACTCGGCGCCACGATGATGCTGCTGATCGCCGAAGGCGACGAGGCGGTCGCGCTGTCCGTCGTCCAGCCCTCGCGCGCCAGCTACCACCTGACCTTCGGGCTGGGCGGCCGTCACCGGCTCGGGATGGGGTCCGGCGGTGTCGCGCTGTACGCGGCCGCTGCGCCGACGCTAGGGGAGCCCGAGCGCGTCACCGAAGCGCGCGCACAGGGGTATGCCGCGACCTTCGGCGAGGTCGAGCCGGGTGCCTACGGCGTCGCCGTGCCGATGTCACGCGTGGCCGGTATGCCGATGGCGTGCCTGAGCCTGATCACCCACCGCAAGGAGATCGCCACGGAGGCACCGCCGGTGCTCATGGAGGCGGTCAAGCGGCTCTCTGCGGAATTGTCCTGAGGCGTCTGCGGATCGAGCCACGCTCGGGTCGGCGTCAGCTCGCGGGCGGGGCGAAGAACTCGATCGCGATCCCGTCCGGGTCCTTGCACGTCGCCACGGCGGCCGGGTCCCCGGCGATGGCGCTGTGTTCCACGCCGGCCGCGTCGAGTCCGGCGAGCCAGGCCTCGACCCCCGCGCGGTCGGCGCAGGCGAACGACAGGTGATCGAGACCGACCCGCACCTCGTCGAACCGGTCGCCGGCCGGCGTGCCCTCATGGGACTGCAGGCCGATCATCAGGCCGCCACCGCCGGCCATCAGCACCCGCTTCCAGCCGGTGCCCTCCATGTCGCGTATCCGTCGCAGGCCCAGAGCGTTCGCATACCACGCGACGCTGCGCTCGAGGTCGGTCACGGTCAAGGTCACATGGCTGATGGTGTCAAGGGTCGGCATACCGGCATTGTCCCACCGGGGCCGAGGGCGGCCTGCCGGCGACCGGTCCGCATACGATCGGGGTATGCCGTCCACACCGCAGCCCTCGCCGCCGGTGGGCCTGCTGGGCAAGGTGATGTCGGTCCTGCGTGCGTTCGACGCGGACGAGGGCGGGTTGACGTTCACCGAGTTGCGGGAGCGGACCGACCTGGCGAAGGGCACGTTGCACCGCATCCTCGCCGATCTCGTCGACGAGCGCATGCTGGACCGACGCGAAGGCGTCTACCACCTCGGCGGCGGGCTGTTCGAACTCGGCATGCGCGCTTCCGTCGAGCGGGGTCTGCTCGAGGTCGCGACGCCGTTCCTCGAGGACCTCTATGAGCGCACCCACGAGATCGTGCACCTCGGGCTGCGCGAGGGGCACGAGGTGGTCTACGTCGCGAAGGTGGGTGGCCACCGGCAGGCCAAAGCGCCCTCTCGTCTGGGTGGCCGTATGCCGTTGCACGCCACCGCGATCGGCAAGGTCCTGTTGGCGCATGCCCCGGAGGACCTGCGTCGGGAGATTTTGACGGGCCGGCTCGAGCGCCTGGCGCCTCGGACGCTCATCGTGCCTGCTCACCTGCAGAAGCAGTTGACCGACGTGCTCGAGACCGGCGTCGCGTTCGAGCACGAGGAATCCTCCGTCGGGCTGGCGTGTGTCGCCGCTCCCGTCTTCGACGGGGAGGATGCGGTGATCGCGGCGGTGAGCGTGACCGGGCCGGTCGATCGGTTCCGGCCGCGCGCGCATGCGGACTCGGTGCGCGCGGCGGCGGCGGGGGTCACCTCGACCTTGGCGCGACGGGAGCGATTGAGGCATCCGCAGGACTGAGTGAGTGCAGCGGCTGCGGGGATCTCGATACGCTCGCCCGAGGGGCTCGCTACTCGATCGGCCGGTAGTGGACCGGCCCTTGACCGGCCGGGGCGGGCTCGTCGATCGGCCGGTAGGGGGCTCGCTACTCGATCGGCCGGTAGAGGCCGGGCTCGTGGATCGGCCGGTAGGGGCCGTGCCGCTTGATCGGCCGGTAGGGGGCTCTCTACTCGATCGGTCGGTAGAGGGCCGGGCCATTTGATCGGCCGGGATTCTCGGGCGATCGAGTAGGCCGGAGCGAGGGACGAGCGAGGCCGTATCGAGATCCGGCGAGGGGCTTCGGTCCTGGATCGGCCGAGTGACGTCAGGTGCGGCTGAGGTCGTGCTCGATCGCGGCCGCTGCGGTGCGCAACGGCTCGAGGAAGCGCCCGACCACGTCGGCCTTGCGCACGCGGCTCACCTGGGTCGAGACGTTCATCGCCGCGACGACGGCTCCCGACTTGTCATGAATCGGCACGGCGATCGACCGCAGCCCGAGTTCGAGCTCCTGGTCGACCAGCGCATAGCCACCGGCCGCCACCTCACGCAGCCGGACTCGCAACGCCTTTTCGGTGCTGACGGAGTGGTGGGTCAGCGGCTCCAGGACCGCTTCCGCCAGGTAGTCGTCGAGTTGGTCGGAGGGCAGGCCGGCCAGGAGCACCTGCCCCATCGACGTGGCATAGGCCGGGAACCGGGTGCCGACGCTGATCGAGACACTCATGATGCGCGACACAGGCACGCGCGCGACATACACGATGTCGCTGCCGTCCAGCACCGACACCGACGAGGACTCGTCGGTCTGTTTGACCAGCTTCTCCAGATAGGGTTCGGCGATCGTCGGAAGGGACGCCGAGGACAGGAAGCTGTAGCCCAACTCGAGCACCTTGGCCGTCAGGCTGAAATGCTTGCCGTCGGTGCGCAGATAGCCGAGATCGACCAGAGTGAGCAGGAATCGGCGCGCTCCTGCTCGCGTCAGGCCGGCCGCACGAGCCACCTCGCTCAAGGTCAGCTCGGGCGTGCTCGGGCCGAACGTCCGGATCACGCTGAGTCCGCGCGCCAACGACTGCACGTAGTGTGCCGGGTGCTCGGCACGACCACTTGCGGAGCCGGGCTCGTCCACGCTCACCACCTGGTCGGACGACCTCGGGGACGAGGACGTCGGGCTGTCGATTTTGATGTTCTCATTCCTAACAGATGTTCGGTTATTGAACAACGGGTCTCATGGTCGCACAGGCGGACCGAGCGCACTCGCACTGTGGTGGGTTCCGGCACGACAACACACTTCGATCAAAAATGTCTGTGAACCCTGCCCCTTTTCGCCACATTCTTGTATCGTATGGACAACACATGTTCGGCATGTGAACATTAACCGCCGGTATGCCGGCCCGTCACCCGGAGAGTGTCATGGCTCGTTCCGCAACTCGTTCCCTCACGGTGGCCGTGACTGCCGTCGGACTGCTCGCGCTCGCCGGATGCGGCTCGTCCGGCGGAGGATCGGAGGGGAGCGGTGGGTCAGCCTCCGGCGGAGGAGGTGGGCTCGAACAGGTGAAGGTCGGCGTCATTCCGATCGTCGACGTCGCTCCGATCTACCTCGGCAAGAAGAAGGGCTTCTTCAAGAAGCAAGGCATCGACCTGACGCTCGACAGCGCCCAGGGCGGTGCTGCGATCGTCCCCGGTGTCGTCAGCGGTCAGTTCCAGTTCGGGTTCAGCAACGTCACCTCGTTGATCATCGCGCACGACAAGGGTCTTCCGATCAAGATGGTCGCGGCCGGCAACTTCTCGACGGGCACACCGCCGGACTTCAGTGCCGTCGTCGTGAAGAAGAACAGCCCGATCAAGAACGCCAAGGACCTCGAAGGCAAGACCGTCTCGGTCAATACGCTGAAGAACATCGGCGACACCACAGTGCGCGAATCCATCCGCAAGGCGGGCGGGGACCCGTCCA
This sequence comes from uncultured Intrasporangiaceae bacterium, assembly GCA_964566985.1. Taxonomy (GTDB): domain Bacteria; phylum Actinomycetota; class Actinomycetes; order Actinomycetales; family Dermatophilaceae; genus Leekyejoonella. Next base: position 5,592 of record CAZMLG010000069.1, on the reverse strand, counting down.
AGGTGAAGTTCGTCGAACTCGCCTTCCCGGACATGCCCGCCGCCGTCGCCAAGGGTCGGGTCGATGCCGCCTGGGTCGTCGAACCATTCGTGACCATCGCGAAGAGCCAGGGCGATCGGGTCGTGGCCTGGAACCTGATCGACACGGCGCCCAACCTGATGATCGCCTCCTACTTCACCTCCACGAAGCTGGAGAAGTCGAATCCCGAACTCGTCAAGAAGTTCACCAAGGCCATCAACACGTCCCTGGACTACGCCCAGAAGCACCAGGACGAGGTGCGCGACATCGTGCCCACCTATACCAAGATCGACAAGAAGCTGCTCAACAAGCTGACGCTGCCGAAGTGGGGCACCAAGATCAACGTCCAGTCCACCGAGAAGCTGGCCAAGCTGGCCAAGCAGGACGGACTGGTCAAGAAGAAGACCGACCTCTCGTCGCTGCTCCCGTGAGGGCTCGCTCGTGAGTCGCGGTCGTGCCGGGCTCCCCTCGTGGGCACAAGGGCTGATCGGCCTGGTGGTCTTGGCCGGCGTGCTGGAACTGGTGCCTCGCATCGGGCTGGTCTCCCCGCGATACCTGCCGCCGTTCAGCAGTATGATCTCGAGCCTCGGTGACGAGGCGTCCGGCTCGGCCTTCTGGGTCGCGCTCGGTGAGACCGTCAAGAGCTGGATCCTCGGGCTCGCGATCGCGATGGTGCTCGGCCTGGTGCTGGGGTTGATCATCGGCAGCATCCCGGTGCTGCGCTCGCTCACCTCCTCGACGATCGAGTTCCTGCGCCCGATCCCTTCGGTCGCCCTGATCCCCCTGGCGGTGCTGTTGTATGGCACCGAGATCCAGTCCGCGTTGCTGCTCATCGTCTACGCGTCGTTCTGGCAGGTGCTGATCCAGGTGCTCTACGGCGTGCAGGACGTCGACCCCGTCGTCCGGGAGACCGCACGCTCCTACCGCCTGGGGCCGAGTTCGACGATGCGCCACGTCATCTGGCCGACCGCGCTGCCGTATGTCATGACGGGGCTGCGCCTCGCCGCCACGGTCGCGCTCGTGCTGGCCATCACCGCGGAGCTGATCATCGGCAACCCCGGTCTCGGCAAGGAGATCGCCGTCGCACAGTCGAGCGGGGCCTACGCGCCGATGTATTCACTCGTGCTGGTGACCGGTGTGCTCGGCGTCGTCGTCAACATCGGGATACGCCTGGTCGAGCGCAAAGTGCTCGCCTGGCACCCGTCGCTGCGCGCGGAGGCGATGGCATGAGGGCCGGCTCCGCGCTGCGCAAGGTCGGGCTGGTGCTCGGCCTGCCGATCGTGCTGCTCGTCGTGTGGTGGTTCGGCACCGCGAACAGCACCAACCCCTATGTGCCGCCCCTGCGCGACATCTTCCAGACGTTCCCGGACACATGGACCTGGAGCCGGCTGGGCAGTGACGTGCTGCCCAGTGTGGTGCGCCTGATCGTCGGGTATGCCGTGGCGGTGGTCCTCGGCGTCGCCGTCGGGACCGCCGTGGGCGCGTCGCGGGCGGTGCGCGGATATCTCGAGCCGGTGCTGGAATTCCTGCGCGCGATCCCGCCGCCGGTCATCGTGCCCGTGCTCATCCTCTTCGCGGGCATCGGCAACACGATGAAGATCCTCGTCATCGTGTCCGGCTGCATCTGGCCGGTGCTGCTCAACGCCGTCGAAGGGGTGCGGGCGGTCGACGAGGTGCTCAGTGACACCGCGCGCTGCTACGGGATCCGCGGCGTCGCACGCCTGCGTCGCCTGATCCTCCCGGGCGCCGGTCCGCAGATCATCGCCGGGATGCGGCAGGCGCTCTCACTCGGCATCATCCTCATGGTGATCAGCGAGATGTTCGCCTCCAGCAACGGCCTGGGCTTCACGATCGTGCAGTTCCAGCGCAGCTTCGCCATCCCACAGATGTGGACCGGCATCATCGTGCTGGGCGTGATCGGCATCATCTTCGCCGGGATCTTCCGGCTGTTCGAACGCAAGATGCTCTCGTGGTACTTCGGGCTGCGAGAGTCCCAACGAGGGAACGGATGACATGGCCGACGAACCATCGCCCGCCCCGCTGCTCGACGTGCGCGGCATGCGCAAGGTCTACGGCAGCGGGAGCCGCGCCCTGGAGGCCGTGCGCGACCTCACCTTCAGCATCGACCCGGGCGACTTCGTCTGTGTCGTGGGCCCGTCCGGTGCGGGCAAGACCACGTTGCTCAAATGCATCGCCGGCCTGCTGGACGTCACCGGCGGCGAGGTGCAGTTGGAGGGCCACCGCGTCTCCGGGCCACCGGCCGGGATGGCCGTCGTCTTCCAGGAATACGGGCGCAGCCTGTTCCCGTGGATGACCGTGAGCCAAAACATCGAGCTGCCGCTCAAAGAGAAGAAGGTGCCGCGCAAACGGCGCACGGAACTGGTCGAGAACTCCCTGGCCGAAGTCGGCCTGGCCGACGTGGGCGACTCCTACCCCTGGCAGCTGTCCGGTGGGATGCAGCAACGGGTCGCCATCGCCCGGGCCATCGCCTACGAACCGCACATCCTGCTGATGGACGAGCCGTTCGCCGCCGTCGACGCGCAGACCCGCGCCGATCTGGAGGATCTGCTGCGCTCGCTGTGGCAGCGCCTCGGCGTCACGATCCTCTTCGTCACCCACGACATCGACGAGTCGGTCTATCTCGGCCGGCGGGTGCTGGTGCTCTCCGGGCGGCCGACCGTCGTCATGGAGGACGTGGCCATCGACCTCCCCGCCGACAGGGACCAGCTCGGCACCCGCTCGCAACCGGAGTTCGCGGCCCTGCGCGCCCACGTCTATTCGCTGATCCAGCGGGCCAAGGACCACCACACGGCCGCGGCCGGCTCCGACGAGAAACTCGATGACGGGGACCGCGCCGGCTGACCGCGGACGTGTCTGGAGTCGGCGGCAACTCGTCACCCTCGTCGTCCTCCTGCTCGTCGCGCTCAACCTGCGTCTCCCGCTCGCGGCCGTCGGCCCGGTGCTGGACGACCTGCGCGTCGACCTGGCCGCCTCGCACGGCGTCGGCGGACTGCTGACCACCCTCCCGCTGATCTGTTTCGGTGTGCTGGCGCCGGTCACGGCATACCTCGGCGGACGGTGGAGCGGGGAGGCCGTGTTGTTCGCGGCCGCAGGCGTCTTGGCGGCCGGCGTCGCGCTCCGGTCGCTCGCCGGGCTGGGGACGGTGCTGACCGGCACCGTGCTGCTGGGGGCGGGCATCGCGGTCGGCAACGTGCTCATCCCCGTGCTGGTCAAACAACACCTCGCAGCCGTCGCCGGTGTGGCCATGTCGCTCTATACAGCGTTCCTCACGGGGGGAGCGGCGATCGGGGCCGCGGGCACGGCGGGCCTCGCGTCGGCCGGATGGGGGTGGCGCCCGGCACTGGCGGTCTGTCTCGCCCCGGCCGCGGTGGCAGTCGTGGCGTTCGGCTGGTGGTATGCCGTGCGGCGGGCGGAGCGCGTCGAGGTGCCGGCCCCCGCTCGGGGAGTGGCCGGTCGGGTGTGGCGCTCGGGCATGGCGTGGTGGCTGGCGGCGTTCATGGGCGGCCAGTCCCTGTTGTTCTATACGGTGCTGACCTGGCTGCCGGCGCTCCTGGAGGATCGTGGGGTCTCGCTCGGCGAGGCCGGCCTGATGGCGTCGGTGTTCAGTCTGCTGGGGATCGTGGGGGCGCTCGCGGTGCCGCCGCTGGCGGCCCGCGGCGGGGACCAGCGGGCGGTCGCGGTGGTCTCGGTCGTCGGCTGGCTGGTCGGTCTGGCCGGACTGTGGTGGGTGCCGCAGGCCTATGTGCTGTGGTCGGCCTGGCTCGGGGTGACCCAGGGTGGCGGCATCGCCATGGCCCTGACGTTGATCGTGCTGCGTGCGGGTTCGTCGGACGCGGCACGGCACCTGTCGGCGATGGTCCAGATGGCCGGCTACCTGCTCGCAGCCGTCGGGCCGTGGCTGATCGGGTTGCTGCGCGATCGCACCGGCGGGTGGAGCCTGCCGCTGGCGGTGCTGCTGGCCTTGTCGATCGTGCTGGTGGCGGCCGCGTTCGTCGTCGGCCGCCACCGCACGGTCGACTGAGCCGGGCGGGTGCAGCGGTTGCGGGGATCTCGATACGCTCGCCCCAGGGGGCTCGCTACTCGATCGGCCGGGAAATTTGGCCGACCGAGCCTGCCCCGGCCGGCTCAGTCCTCGCTGGGGTGCGACTGCGCGTGCTTCTCCGCCTCGCGCTTGCCGAGTTCGACGGTGGCAAAAGACATCCCGACGCCGAGCGCCGTGGCCGCGATGGCCCAGCCGGTGCCCTTCTTCTCGATGCCGAGGGCGTGGTCGAGCGAGAGCTTGCCCGGGCCGGTCTCGACCAGGGCCGCGAGCGCCGCGATGATCGTCGCGTTGTATTCGAAGCCGCCGTTGGCGTTCCAGGGCCCGTTGGCAGCGTGCACCTTGCGGATCGCGGTGGTCATCACGCCGATGATGCTCGAGGCCGCCAACGGCGTCGCCAGACCCGCGGCGAGCAGCGCGCCCCCTCCGGTCTCCGTCGCTCCGGCGGCCAGGGCGTTGCGCCGCGTCGGATACATCTGCAGCGCCTTCATCATCTGCTCGGTGCCCTCGATCCCCGGGCCGCCGAACGATCCCTTGAGCTTCTGCAGGCCGTGACCCATCATCAGGCCACCGATGGCCGTGCGGGCTGCCAGACGAGCGATGTGCATGGTGTCTCCTTCTGCGGGGCTATCAAGTTGAATATACAACTATGTGCCGCATTGCGCGTGTGCCGATGACTTCGGGCCATCGATTTCACCGTACGCGCGTCGAGGTGCGCCCGGGGACGGCGCCCAACGGCTATCGGGGCGAGTGCTTCGCCGCCTCCCGGCGCCCGAGTTCGGTGGTGACGTAGGACATGGCGACCCCGGCGCCGGCCGCGGCCAGTGCAAGAGCGGTGCCCTTCTTCTCGATGCCGAGGGCGTGGTCGAGGGAGAGCTTGCCGGGTCCGGTTTCGGCCAGCGTGGCCAGGGCCGCGATCAGCGCCGCGTTGTATTCCCAGCCGCCCTTGGAGCTCCAGACGCCGTTGGCACCGTGCACCTTGCGGATCGCCGTGGTCATCACGCCGATCAAGGAGGACGTGGCCAGCGGCGTGGCCAGGCCCGCGGCCAGCAGGGCGCCGCCGCCGGCCTCGGTCGCGCCCGCGGCGATCGCGTTGCGCTTCGGCGGGTGCATCTGCAGGCCGTCCATCATCTGTGCGGCGCCGTCGAGTCCCGGCCCGCCGAACCAGCCGAACAGCTTCTGGGTGCCGTGGCCGATGAACAGGCCACCGATCGTGGCGCGTGCCGCCAGTCGGGCGAGATGCATGAAGTGCCTCCTTCGGAGATCGAACCTCTCCACTGATTGAAAGTGCAATAACGTGCTGGCTCACCGTATCGGGTGGGGCCACCGGCGTCAGCGACGCCCGGTCCGCATGGATTCCCGACCGCGGGATTTTCTCACGGAGTGCACAGGGTGGCCGCAGTTCCGTTCACCGGAACTGCGGGCTGGTCCGGGCCCGCTGCGACCGCGATGATCGAGAGCATGAGCACCCCACAAAGTTCTCGCTCGTCCCTCGCTCGATACTTTGCGGGGGA
>CAZMLG010000068.1:0-15887 GCA_964566985.1 uncultured Intrasporangiaceae bacterium | reverse complement strand
TGAGGTAATACAGGTTGGCCGGGTCGACGACGACCAGGGCGCTCAGCGAGCGCTGGGCCATACGCGCCTGCACCGTGTGCAGACGCTCGATGTACTCCTGGTCGGGGAAGGGGCGGGAGCGAAGTTGATCAGTGGGTGCGGTCGGCACCACCGCGTGAGTGTTGGACACGATCGAATCATGCCCCCACAACCAGGTTGTCGACAATCCGACAACCGAATTTTTTTGCTCGGGCTCAGCCCCACACCTCGGTGGCCGTCTCGACGATGAGGGCCAGCTTGGCCTTCTCCTCGTCGAGGGTCAGGTCGTTGCCCTCGACGGTCGAGGAGAACCCGCACTGGCCGGACAGGCACAACTGATCGAGGGGCACATATTTCGCGGCCTGGTCGATGCGTCGTTTGAGGTCGTCCTTGGATTCCAGGTGCGGCGACTTGGTCGTCACCAGCCCGAGCACCACCTGCTTGCCCGGCGGCACGAACCGCAGCGGCGCGAACCCGCCGGAGCGCTCGTCGTCCCACTCGCAGAAGAACCCGTCGACCTCGAGGCCGCCGAAGAGCGCCTCGGCCACGAAGTCGTAGCCGCCCTCCGCCGTCCACGACGACCGGTAGTTGCCGCGGCACATGTGTGTCGTGACGTGCAGACCCTCGGGCCGGTCGGCGAGGGCCGCGTTGATCTGGCGGATGTAGCGCTCGTGCTGGTGCTCCGCGTCGCCGCCGCTCTCCTGCAACTGTGCCCGCTGTGCCGGGTCGTTGAGGTAGGCCAGGCTGGTGTCGTCGAGCTGGAGGTAGGTGCACCCCAGCTCGGCGACGCGGCGCACCTGCTCGGCATACGCCGCGGACAGATCGGCCCAGAACTCTTCCTCGTCCGGATAGACCGACCGGTCGATCGCCGCAGGCCCGCCCCGGTAGTGCACCATGCTGGGGGAGGGAATCGTCAGCTTCGCGGTGCCCGTGCTCACACAGGACTTCAAGAACGCGAAGTCGTCGCCGAAGATCGTCTCGTCCAAGCCGATCCGGCCGTCGACGGTCAGGGCGGCGGACGTGAAGTCCAGATCGCCGTCCGCGTTGCGGAAGTGCACCTGGATCTGCTGGTCGGTCCGGTGGATGCCACGCAACCGATAGATGAAGTCCATGTGCCACGAGGTGCGCCGGAACTCCCCGTCGGTGGCGGTCTGTAGGCCGAGGTCCTCCTGCATCCGCACGACGTCCCGGATCGCGTCGTCCTCGGCCGCACGCAACTCCGCGGCATCCATCCGACCCTCGGCATGGGCTGCCCGAGCCCGTTTCAAGGACTCGGGTCGCAGCAGACTGCCGACGTGGTCGGCGCGGAACGGGGGCTGATCACGACGTGCCATGAGCGAGGAGATCCTTCCGGCGGTCGGCGTCAGATCCTCGACCAGGCTACTCGTAGGAGATCTGCGTCGAGAAGTGTGCCACGTGGCCACCCTGCGCCGGATCGAGCTGGGTGAACGATTCTTGGGACTCGGAATCCCAGAAGTAGTTCGCCGTGCCGTTGTCCGGGGCCGGGCCGGCCGTGGCCTGCGGTGCGGCCGCGGCGACGGCCACGACCGGCATCGACCGGGCTGCGCCTTAGGCGAGGTGCGGCGGGGACTCGCGCCGCTTATAACCCTATAGGGGGCGGATCGGGTCGTCTGGAGATTCGTGACGATTCCGCAGCGAAAAACGGGGACACCGGAGCCTCGATGGTTGTACGTTGCAGAAATGGCTGACTCCGAGGGCGCAGGTCTGGGCAAATTCGAGCAAGCGGATCGCGGCCTCAAACGCACGATGTCGCTCACTCAGTTGTTGTTCCTGGGGGTGAGCGCGCAGATCGGGTCGGGGTGGCTGTTCGGAGTCCTCGACGCGGCCGGCGTGGCGGGGCCGGCGGCGATTCTCGCGTGGATCATCGCATCCATCCTGGTCTTCCTGATCGCGTTGGCCTACTGCGAGATCGGCTCGATGCTGCCGAGGTCCGGCGCGATCGTGCGCTACACCTATCTGACACACGGCTCGTACTCCGGCTGGATCATCGGCTGGGCCTACTGGCTGTCCGCCGTGACGATCCCCCCGATCGAGGCCATCGCCGTCATCACCTATCTCGGCGGCAAATGGCCCAGCATGAACTTCCTGGAGAAGAAGAACGGCGTCGACATCCTCTCGTGGCCCAACGGCATCGTCTTCGGCATCCTGCTGATGATCCTCTTCTTCGTGCTCAACTTCTATGGCGCGAAGTTCCTCTCCGAATCCAACCGGTGGGTCACCATCTGGAAGTTGGCACTGCCGACGGCGACCTTCCTGGGCCTGTTCCTCGTGTTGGACACCGACAACTTCCACAGCTACGGCGGATTCGTCCCCCGCGGCATCGCGCCGATCTTCCATGCCATCGCGACCAGCGGAATCATCTTCTCGTTGCTGGGATTCCGCCAGGCTCTCGACTACGGGGGCGAGGTCAAGAAGCCGCAACGCAACATCCCGCTGGCGACCCTGGGTTCGATCGCGATCCCGATGGTGCTCTACACCCTGCTCCAGGTCGCCTTCGTCGGCGCGCTCAACTGGAAGAGCATGGGACTGCACCCGGGCGACTGGAACCTGCTGGACACCGGCAAGTGGGCCGACGGCCCCTTCTTCCACGCCCTCGACTCGGCCAACATGGCCCTGCTGGCCGCGCTCGGCACCCTGCTGTTGATCGACGCCGCGGTCTCACCGCTGGGGTCCGGTTGGGTCTATCTCGGCACCGCGACCCGCACCGGATACGGCCTGTCGATCCATCGCAACATCCCGTTCGCCTTCCAGATGAACAACCGGTTCGGCATTCCCTGGGTCGCGCTGGTCGTCTCCGGCGTCGTCGGCTGCGTCTTCTTCGTGCCGGCCCCGAGCTGGTATCAACTCGTCGGGTTCATCAGTGCGGCGGCGGTGCTCACCTACATGATGGGCGGAGTCGGCCTGCCGGTCATGCGCAAGACGGCATCGGCGCTGCCCAGGCCGTTCCGGCTGCGCCAGCACAACTTCTGGTCCGGCGTCGGATTCCTGGCGGCCGCCATGATCCTCTACTGGGCCGGGTTCTCCACCCTGGTCAACGTGTTCACCGCGACGTTCATCGGGCTGCCGCTGTTCGCCTGGTATTACGCGTGGAAGGCGGGCTGGGCGGCGAAGGTGCCGGCCACCATCCTCGGCGTGGTGTTCTTCGTCGTGTGGGTCTGGATCGCGGTCGAGGGCGGATGGGTGCTGCAGACCACCGCCTCCCAGCGACCGGGCGGATGGTCCTTCTGGCCCTACTTCATCGCGTTCGCCGCATCGTTGATCCTCTTCTCGGTGCTGCTGTGGGCGATGTGCAACAAGACCGGCAGGCTGCACATCGAACGGACCGCATGGCTGTTCTGGCTCCTGCTCGGCACGCTGGTGATCTCCTACTACGGGGTGTACGGCCCTCTGAAGAACCCGCCGTTGGCCTTCCCGTGGGGCAGCATCATCGAGTTGGGGCTGGGCATCACCGCCTTCGTCTGGGGCGTGCGCAGCGGCTTCGAGACCGACGAGATGAAGGACATCGTCGAGTCGAGCCGTCCGCAGCCGGGTGCCGCCGACGAGTTGGAGCCCGCCTGATCGACCCTGTCGGGGCGTCCGGGCACAATGGGCGCCGTGGACGAACTGGTCGTGGTGGTAGGCGGTGCCAACCTGGACGTCGTCGCGCGCAGCGACGAGACGGTGCAGGGCGCCACGAGCAATCCCGGGCGCACCGTCAGCACCGCCGGAGGCGTCGGCCGCAACATCGCGGAGAACCTCGGCCGACTCGGCGCCCGTGTCGTGCTGGTCTCGGTCGTCGGCGACGACGAGGCCGGACGCCGCATCCTGGCGCAGACGCGGGACGCCGGAGTCGACGTGCGCCACGTCGTGACCAGCCCGCACGAGACCGGCAGCTACACCGCCGTCGTCGGGCCGGACGGTGAGTTGGTCGTCGCGGTCGCCGACACACGGGCCATCGAGACGTTCCGACCGGGGGACGTGCCCGAGCGCACGATGCGTGAGGCCTCGCTGATCGTCGCCGACGGCAACCTGCCCGTGCCCACCGTGCAGCACCTGCTCGACGGCGGCGACGTGCCGGTCATGTTCGACCCGGTGAGCGCCCCGAAGGCCGCCCGCATCGCGCCGTTGCTCGACGGCACGCGCACGCTGCACACCATCACCCCCGACCGTCACGAACTGGCCGCCCTCACCGGCCTGCCGACGGGGACCGCGAAGGAGATCGTGCGCGCCGCGCAGGCGCTGATCGCGCGTGGGGTGCAGCGGGTCTGGGTGCGGCGGGGAGCGGAGGGGTCGCTGCTCGTCACGGCCGACGACGTCCACACGCTCGAGGCCTATCGCGTCACCCCGGTCGACGTGACGGGTGCGGGCGACGCGATGCTGGCCGCCTATGCCCGCGGGATCGTCGCCGGCGCACGCGATGTCGAGGCGGCGCGCGACGGTGCGGCCGCGGCATACCTGACGATCGGCTGCGCCGACACGGTCCGACCCGATCTGCGACCGGAGCTGATCGACGCGGTCCGTCACCACCGATGCGAGGCGTTGTCTTGAGACCCGTCGAAAGGCGCCATCTTGAGCTCCACCGAAAGGCGCCGTCTTGAGCCTGTCGAAAGGAATCCGATGACCCACCCCGCCCTGCGCGTCACCGACGAGGTGCGCGGTGCCCTGGCCGACCGACGGCCCGTGGTCGCGCTGGAGAGCACCATCATCAGCCACGGGATGCCGTATCCGCAGAACGCCCGGATGGCCCGAGAGGTGGAGGGCATCATCCGTGATCAGGGCGCCGTGCCGGCGACGATCGCCGTGCTCGACGGGACCCCGTGCGTCGGCCTGAGCGCCGAGCAGCTCGAGGTGCTCGCGACGAGCGCGGACGTGGCGAAGGCGAGCGTGCGAGACCTGCCGTATGTCGTGTCGCGCGGCATGCACGGCGCCACCACCGTGGCCGCGACGATGCGTCTGGCGCACCTCGCCGGCATCGCGGTGTTCGCGACGGGGGGCCTCGGCGGGGTCCACCGGGGGGCCGAGCACAGTTTCGACGTCTCCGCCGACCTGACCGAACTGTCCCGCACTCCGGTCACCGTCGTGTCGGCCGGCGTCAAGTCGATCCTCGACATCGCCCTCACCCTGGAGCGGTTGGAGACCCTCGGCGTGCCGGTCGTCGGGTTCGGCACCGACGAGTTCCCGGCGTTCTACTCGCGCCGCAGCGGGCACGCCGTCCCGATGCGTGCCGACACCCCGGCCCAGGTCGCCGACCTGATGTGCGCCCAGTGGGGCCTGGGGATCGAGGCCGGCATCGACGTCGCCAATCCGATCTCGCAGGAGGACGAGATCCCCGCGGAGCAGATCGGCTCCATCATCGAGCAGGCGCTGCGCGACATGGCCGCCGAGGGCATCACCGGCAAGGACACCACGCCCTACCTGCTCGCGCACATCGTCGAACTCACCGGGGGCGACAGCCTGCGCGCCAACATCGCGCTGGTGCGCAGCAACGCTCGGCTCGCCGCGCAGATCGCCTCCGCATATGCCCGGCGGACCTCGCCCGAGGCAGCGATCGAGGTCTGAGAGACAATGGAGGACGTGATGGACCAGTTAGCCGCCAAGCTCGACCAGCCGTCCGGGCACGTGCTCGGGATGGGCACGACCTACCTCGGCTTCTGTCTGTTCTTCATCGTCCTCTTCCTGGCCACGGTCTGGATCGGCAACATCCGCCGCAAGCACAAGGGCCCGCCGCCGCCACCGATCTATCCGATCCTGCGCGACAAGCCGCAGCGGCGGGAGCGTCAGAAGCACGAGAAGAAGTAGACCGGTCAGCCGTGCGCCGGTGACACCGCCGGAGAGCGGCTGGTCTGCGGCGCCGGTGACCAGAAGAAGGCACTGGCCAGCAGCGCGGCCGTGGCGATCACCGCGAGGGCGAAGGAGATCGCGTGCGCCGTCTCCCACGTGCTGCGGTAGGCCGACCAGTCCGATGGCAAGGTCGCCGGCGTCCACCGCGCGATCCGTGCGTTCACGGGACGGTTGCCGAACCAATAGGCCAGCAACGTGCCGGCGAGGCAGGCCGCGGCCACGGCATGGGACACCGCCACCCGTCGTCGCCGGCGCAGCGTGACGGCGGCCGCGCAGGCGCTGACCAGGCCGATGACCTCGGCCAGGCCGCCGACGACGGCGAATCCGCCGTAGAACGTGTGCTGGACGCGCAGCCAGCCGGCGCCGTCCAGGCCGAGTGTGCCCGGGGCCTGCAGCACGTGGCACAGGGTCAGCCCGAGCACCACGATGCACGAGATCAGGCTGGTGAGTCGAAGGGCTCTCATCGTCGATGATCCTCCCGGCGAGTCCGATACGAATACATAACATTTGTTACGCAACAGACGTTACGACATGTGCCAGGATGTGTCCATGCCCAGATCGGTCGATCATGCCCAGCGACGTCACCTCGTCGTCGCGGCCGCCCGCTCGGTCCTCGCCCGCGACGGGTTGAGCGGCCTGAGCATGCGGTCGATCGCGGCGGAGGCCGGCTGCACGACCGGCCTGGTGACTCACTACTTCCGCGACAAGCAGGAGGTGGTGAGCGCCGCGATGAGCGACAACGCGAGCCGGCAGTCCGACCGGGCGCGAGACCGCTTCGCCGGGAAGGTGGCCGACGCGGCCGAGGCGCTGGCCGAACTGCTGCCGCTGGACGAGCAGCGCGCCGACGAGACCCGCGTGTGGCTCGCCTTCTATGCCCAGGCCGTGGGAAGTCCGGATCTGCTGGCGCAGCACGAGGAGCACTACGCCTGGTGGCGCGGCGAACTCGCCGACGCCTTGGTGACCCTCGGTGTCGCCTCCGCCTGCGTGGAACCGGCCGTCGAGCGCCTCGTCCCCGGCCTGTGCGGGCTCGCCATCCAAGGGATCCTGGATCCGACCTACTGGACCCCGCAGCGGCAGCGTCGCCAGCTGCAGCGCATGGTCGCCGATGCCCTTCCGGCGCGAGTCCTGCGGGGCACGCCGCCGCGCGGCTCGGAGCGCACGACAGGGTGACGATGTCGCCGGGTGTTGACGGTGCGTCACGCCACAGCGCCTGATCGGACAGGCCCCGGGAGGCGCTAGATTCCGGCCGAGCGGACGCGCGCGACGACGGCGTCCCCCACCGTCTCCGGCACGACCTCCGGAAGCCAATGGTCCTCATCCAACTCGATGAACTCGTAGTCGGCAGAGACGAACTCACGCGTGCGCTCGGCTGCTGCGCGCCCGAGCGCGAAGTCGTGGCGGCCCCATACGAACGTCGTGGGCACGGTCACGAGCGACGAGCCCCTCGAGGCCGACGAGATCGGGCCCTTGGGTCGGGCGAGCATCGAGCGGTACCACCCCAACGGGCCGGTCAGCGCGCCCGGCGCCGAGAAGCGCGAGACATACGGCGCCGCCTGCCGGGCCGACATGCCGTGGTGGGTGTAGACCCGCTCCAGATCGCGCGCCACCGTGCGCTCCGGGATCCACGGCAGTTGGAAGAAGCCCATGTACCAGCTCTTGCGCCACTGGCCCGCATGCCTCATCGCCCAGGCGAGTGCCGCCGGGTGCGGCGTGGACAGCACCGTGAGCGAGGCGACCCGGTCGGGGGCGTGCTGGGCCAGCGACCAGGCGAGCGCGCCGCCCCAGTCGTGCCCGACGACGTGCGCCCGCTGCGCTCCCGCGGCATCCAGCAGTGCCAGGGTGTCGCCGCGCAGTGCGCGCAACGTGTAGGCCGTGCGCCCGCGCGGGCGGGCCCCGGGGGAGTAGCCGCGCTGGTCGGGGGCCACCGTGCGTAGTCCCGCGCCGTTCAGGAGGGGTCGCACACCGTCCCAGGCCGTGCGGTCCTGCGGGAATCCGTGCAGCAGCACCACGGTCTGCCCGTCCCGCGGCCCGGAGTCGGTCACGTCGAAGGTCAGGCCGTCATGGGTGAAGGTGTCCACGCCCGAAGCCCATCGCATCCGCGAGTGTGTGGCAAGTCACGACGCAGGGATTGGCCGACGCATCCTCTTGTATCTATGATGTATGCATCATGTCGGACACTTCGTCATCCCTGCCCGCCAGCGAACGCGCCTACGAACACGTCAAGTCCCAGATCCTCGGCGGAGACCTCACCGGAGGCACCTTCGTGACCGAGGGCGCCGTCGCACAGCAACTCGGCATCTCCCGCACCCCGGTGCGCGAGGCGCTCCTGCGTCTGCAGGTGGAGGGCATGGTCGAGCTCTACCCGAAGAAGGGCGCCCTCGTCGTGCCGGTCACCGCGCGGGAGATCCGGGAGATCTTCGAGGCGCGCCTCCTCATCGAAGAATGGGCCGCGACCCACGCCTGGCCGCATCGCGGGGAGATCGCCCCGAGGCTGCGTGCCCTCCTGGACCAGATGTATGCCGCGCACGACCGGCGCGAGCCGGCGCGGTTCAGCGCTGCCGACCGGGCCTTCCACGAGGTCGTCGTCGAGGCGGCCGGCAATTCGGTCATCACGCGCCAGTACCGTCACCTGCGTGACCGCCAACTGTGCATCGTCGCCACCCTCATGGCCCGCGACGAGCCGCGCATGCAGCGCGCGCTGCGCACGCACGGCCGGATGCTGACGATCCTGGAGCACGGCACCGTCGAGGAGTTCGTCGAGGCCGCACGCGAACACGTCGCCTACGCAGGTGAATTGGCGGGTGCTCGGTGACCACCACGGCATACCCGCTCGGCGGACGCCGAGCCTGGATCGTCTGGCTGACCGCGCTGAGCGTCTACGTCCTGGCGATCTTCCACCGCACCTCGCTCGGCGTCGCGGGCGTCATCGCCGCCGACCGATTCCACATCAGTTCGGCGCAGTTGGCGACGTTCACGATGGTGCAGTTGCTCGTGTATGCCGCCATGCAGGTGCCCGTCGGTGCGCTCCTGGACCGCTTCGGATCGCGCGCCCTGCTGATCACCGGCGTCGTCACGATGTCGCTGGCGCAGCTGTCGTTCGCCTTCGCCCACACCTTCGCGCTCGGCCTGGTCGCCCGGATCTTCGTCGGCGTGGGTGACGCGATGACCTTCGTGTCGGTGCTGCGGATCGTCATGCTCTGGTTCCCGCCGTTGCGCACCCCGATGATCACCCAGTTCACCGGCATCGTAGGCCAACTCGGCGCCATCGGAGCCGCGCTGCCGCTGTCCGCCTCACTGCATACGCTCGGATGGAAGACGTCGTTCCTCATCGCCGCCGGCGCCGGAGTGGTGCTCGGCGCACTCCTGCTGGCCGTCGTGCGGGACTCGCCCTACACCGACCAGGAACGCACCCGCATCAAGATGCGTGCGGTGGGCCGCGCCGTCCGCCTCGCGTGGAACGAACCCGGGACCCGGCTCGGGCTGTGGTGTCACTTCACCGCGCAGTTCAGCAGCACGATCTTCGCGCTCATGTGGGGCTTCCCCTTCCTGGTCAAGGGGGAGGGCCTCAGTCCCGCGTCGGCCAGTCTGCTGTTGTCACTGATGGTCGTCGCCGGCATCGCCGCCAGCCCGGTCTTCGGTGCGCTCGTGACCCGATTCCCCTACAGCCGCTCGACGCTCGTGCTCACGCAGGTGGCGGTGATGGTCGCCACCTGGACCGTCGTCCTGCTCTGGCCCGGTCGGGCACCGATGTGGATGCTGGTGGTCCTCGTGGTGATCACAGCGATCGGCGGACCCGGCTCGATGGTCGGATTCGACCTGGCCCGCACCTTCAACCCGCCGACGCGCATCGGCAGCGCCACCGGCATCGTCAACGTGGGCGGATTCACCGCGTCGTTCAGCAGTGTCGTGCTCATCGGTGTCGTGCTCGACCACATGGCCCCGGGCGGTCCGAACAGCTATGACCTCGGGGCGTTCCGGTGGGCCTTCTGTGTGCAGTACGTCGTGTGGGCGATCGGTGTGACCCAGATCCTGCGGCTGCGCCGCCGCACCCGGGCGCTCGTCCACGCCAGCGACGACTACGCACACATCATCCCGGACGGCGTGCGGGCCCCACGCCCGCCGCGCTCGGTGCGGGCCGACCGGGAGAAAGAACTGGTCGCCGGCCCGCAGTGATCGGCCGTCGGCGGCGCCGGGTCTCGCCGAACACCGGACGGCCGGGGGTGTCGAGCGATAAGCTGGCGCGCGCCGCCGTGCCGGGCACCGTTCCACCACCCGAAGGGATACGAGATGACCGTCGTTCTGGGATTCAAGCCGACGCCCGAGGGGAATGCCGCCCTGGACCGGGCGATCCTCGAGGCCAAGCGCGGCACCGAGGACGTCGTCGTGATCAACGCGTCGCAGAGCGACGCGGTCGAGGGTGACCCGGCGATCGCCGACGAGGCCGCCCTGGCGACGATCCGTCGCCGGTTGGACGACGCCGAGGTGCGCTACGAACTGCGTCAGCGGCTGCGTGTCACGGCGCCGGCCGAGGAGATCCTCACCGCTGCGCGCGAATCCGATGCGTCGGCGATCGTCATCGGCCTGCGCCACCGCTCCAAGGTCGGCAAGGCGCTGTTCGGCAGCATCGCCCAGACGATCCTGCTCGAGGCCGACTGTCCGGTCATCGCCGTGAAGGCGAACGGCTGAGTCGCCGTCGGGGGAGGCACATCGGGTGACGTAGCGTGACGTATTCGTCACGGCCTGTCACCCCAAGGCCGTGCAACCGTCAGTGCGCGGCGCCCCGCTCGATCGCAGCCTTGACGACCTTCTCCGCCTCGTCGCGGCCCTCCCAGTGGGAGCCCTCCTCGACGTCCTTGCCGGGCTCGAGCGCCTTGTAGGTCTCGAAGAAGTGCTTGATCTCCGCGAGCGTGAACTCGCCGACGTCCGCCAGGTCCTGCACATGGTCCTGGCGCGGGTCGCCCGCGACGGTGCACAGGATCTTGTCGTCGCCCCCGGCCTCGTCGACCATCTTGAACACGGCGATCGGGCGCGCCGTGACGACGACCCCCGGATAGACCGACTCGTCGATGAGCAAGATCGCGTCCAGCGGGTCGCCGTCCTCCCCGAGGGTGTGCTCGATGTAGCCGTAGTCGGCCGGGTACTGCATCGAGGTGAACAGCCGGCGGTCGAGGTGGATGCGACCGGTCTCGTGGTCGATCTCATACTTGTTGCGGTTGCCCGCGGGGATCTCGATGGTGACGTCGAATTCCATGTAACGTGCCCTTACTCGTGTATGCAGCGAAGACTGGTCGACCAGTAGTCTCCCGCAACCGGGATCGGCACCGACAGCAAGGGGTGGAATGCGCACGTGGCACAAGGTCGCGTCGGCCGCGGGCGCGCTCGTCGTCGCCGTCACGGCATACGGCGCACTGGACGCGTATGACGTGGTACCCGGCGTGCTCACGCGCGCGCCCGAGACGGCCTCCTCGCCGGCGCCACAGCATTCCGGCCCGCACCCCGAGGTGCGCACGCTCCCGTCGGCGCCTACCGCCCCCGACGCGCTGCGCACCCCGGTCGGCAAGCGCCCGAGCGCAGCCCGGGTCCGGGCGGCGATCGCCACGGCGTTGAAGAACAAGAACCTGCCCGAGCACGTGGCGGTGACCGTGCGCGACGCCACGACCGGGACCCACCTGCTCGATCACCACTCGGACAAGACCGTCACCCCGGCGTCGGTGACCAAGCTGCTGTCCGCATGGGTGATCGCGCACACCATGGACCTGAGCGACCCGCTGACGACGACGGTCGTGCAGGGCAAGGCCGGCCACGTCGTCCTGGTGGCCGGTGGCGACACCGTGCTCGCCCCCGGCAAGGGCGACCCGGACGCCGTCGCCGGGCACGCCGGCGTCGCCGACCTGGCCGCCCAGGTGGCCCGCGCGGCGAAGGCGAAGGGTGTCACGAAGGTGGTCGTCGACTACGACGCGAGCTATGCGCCCGGGCCTCTCACGCCGCCGGGCTGGACTCGCGAGTTTCTCGAGATGGGCTACACCGCACGGGTCGCCCAGATGGGGCTGTCCACCCAGCGTTCCGACCCGCCAGAGCCGGCCGTCGCCTCACCGGACCGCGAGGTGCAGAAGGCGCTCGTGCAGCAACTCGCGAAGCACGGCATCACCGCGAGGACCGGCACGAAGGTCACGGCCGCGAAGGGCGCGACAAAGCTCGGCTCGGTGGAGTCGGCGCCGCTGATCGACGTGCTCGGTCTCGCGCTGCAGGACAGCGACAACGCGATGATCGAGTCGCTGACGCGGCAGGCCGCGTTCCGTGACGGGGTCCCCGGCACGAACAAACGGGTGACCTCGTGGGTCGTGCACCGGCTGCGCAAGGCCGGATTCGACATGACCGGAGTCCATCTGGCCGACACCAGCGGCCTGTCGGACGGCACCACCATCCCCACCCGCGTGCTCGCGGACCTGATCGCGTCGGGGGTAGGTGGCGACGACAAGCCCTTCGCGCGGGTGGTGTCCCGCCTGGCGGTCGGCGGGCTGAACGGCACCCTTCACGACCGATTCCTGCAGCCGTCCAACCACGGCGCGGCCGGGCTCGTGCGTGCCAAGACCGGCAGCTTGAACAAGGTCAGTTCGCTGGCCGGGACCGTGCTCGACGAGGACGGGCGGCTGCTGGTCTTCGCGATCGTCGCCAACGGCCGCCAACCCGACGGACCGTGGTCGACCCGCGCGGCGATCGACGACATCGTCGACGACCTGGCCGGATGCGGGTGCACCGCGCACGGCGGTGACCGTGGGCACGCACCGTAGGCCGCGGCCTACGGTGTAGGGCATGAAGCACACGTTCGCCGTCCCGCAGCTCACCTCCGACGGCGCGTCCTATGTCGACTGGGCCCTGGCCGCCAGGACCGGGCGCCGGTGGGTGGCCGACGGGCCGCGGATCGACCTGGCCGATGCCCGGGCCGCCGTCGAGGAGTTGCGCGCCGCCGCGGCGCGCGCTCACCAACCCGTCGCCGACACGGCCCGGATGGACGCCTCGGCCGGGGTGGACAGCCCGGTCCATGTCGTCGACCGGCGCAGCTGGATCGACCTCAACGTCGCCTCGATGCAGGCCATGCTGGACCCGGTGATCGACACGCTCACCGCCAAGCGGGCGGCCGGGCGCCGGGCGCGGGCGGTCGGGGCGAGGGTGACCGGCACCGAGACCGGTGCCCTCATGGGATACGTCGCGACCAAGGTGCTCGGCCAGTTCGACCTGGCCCCCGGCGGCACCCCGAGCCTGCTGTTGGTGGCACCCAACGTCGTCGCTGCCGAGCGGGAGCTGGACGTCGACCCGAGCGACTTCCGGCTGTGGGTGTGCCTGCACGAGGAGACCCACCGGGTGCAGTTTACCGCCGTGCCCTGGCTGCGCGAGCACCTCATCGACCGGGTCCAGGCGTTGCTGGTCGACCTCGTGCCCGACGCCACCGCGTTGCAGGAGCGATTGCAGCGCGTCGCCCGCGGCCTGCCCACCGCGCTGCGGGAGGGCGGCGGAGGCGTGGCCGACCTGGTCGTCGACCGGCGCCAGCGCGAGGAACTCGCCGCGATCACCGCCGTCATGGCGCTGCTCGAGGGGCACGCCGACGTCGTCATGGACGACGTGGGCCCCCAGATCGTGCCGACCGTCGCCGAGATCCGGCGGAAGTTCGACGTGCGCCGCCGGGGCGCCGGTGGCCTGGACCGGTTCCTGCGGCGTGCCCTCGGGCTGGAAGCGAAGATGCGCCAGTACGAGGACGGGGCGCAGTTCTGCCGCGCCGTCACCGAGCGCGTCGGCGTCGACGGCTTCAACGCCGTCTGGAGCGAGCCGTCGGCACTGCCCACCGCCGACGAGATCGCCGACCCGCAGGCGTGGGTCGCCCGCGTGCACGGCTGACCGGCTGTGACCGGCCCGCACCCCGCCGTCGCCCTGACCCGCCGCGTCGTGCGCGAGGCCGTCGCGGGGCTGCCGGACGGGTCGGCCGTGCTCGTCGCGTGCTCCGGGGGCTCCGACTCGCTGGCGCTCGCGGCCGCCGCGGCATTCGAGTGCCCGCGCCGCGGCCTGCGGGCCGGGGCGCTCGTCGTGGACCACCGGCTGCAGCCCGGGTCCGCCGACGTGGCCGCCCGCGCGGCCGAGCAGTGCCGCGGGCTCGGGCTGGACCCGATCGGCGTGCAGACCGTCGAGGTCGGGTCGGGCGGCGGCCCGGAGGCGGCCGCCCGCACCGCGCGCTACGCCGCGCTCGCCCGGGCCTGCGAGCAACACGGCGCCGGTGCCGTGCTGCTCGGGCACACTGCCGATGACCAGGCCGAACAGGTGCTGCTCGGGCTGGTGCGGGGGTCGGGCACCCGCTCGCTGGCCGGCATCCCTGCGGCCGGGCCCTTGCCGAGTGCGCGTTCCGGGGCGCCTCGACGCGTTCGAGGCGCCCCGAGACGCGCACTCGACCCGGAGGGGCCGGTGGCGCTGCGGCCGTTCCTGCACGACGTGGGCCGGGCGCACACCCGGGCGGCGTGCACCGCGCTCGGCCTCACCTGGTGGGAGGACCCGCACAACCGGGATCCCCGGTTCCTGCGGGTGCGTGCCCGCGCGATGCTCGCCGACCTGGAGGAGGCACTGGGGCCCGGTGTCGCCGCCGGCCTCGGACGCACCGCCGCGATCGCGCGGGCGGATGCCGACTTCCTCGACGACCTGGCGGCGCAGGAGGCCGATCGCCTCGGCCCGGCCCCGTGGGCGGTGGCCGACCTGGGAGCGATTCCGCACGCCGTGCGATCCCGCGTATGGCGGGTGCTCCTGTCCCGCAGCGGTGCCACCGGGGCCGATGTGGGGCGGGTGCACGTGCAGGCGCTCGAGGCGCTGCTCACGCGGTGGCACGGGCAGGGGCCGATCGACGTTCCCGGCGGTCTGAGCGTCGCGCGCACGGGCTCCCGGCTGGAGGTGCGACGGCGTCCGGTTCAATAGGGGGCATGGACGCGTCGCACATGGGCAACGATCTCGAGCACGTGCTGCTGACCGAGGACCGGATCCAGCAGAGGTTGCGTGAGCTCGGCGACCGGATCTGGGCCGACTACGAGGGCAAGGATCTGCTGCTCGTCGGTGTGCTCAAGGGCGCGGTGATGGTCATGGCCGACCTGATGCGGGCGCTGCCGGGCTCCGCCCCGATGGACTGGATGGCCGTCTCGTCCTACGGGTCCGGCACCAAGTCGTCGGGTGTGGTGCGCATCATGATGGACCTGCGCGAGGACATCACGGACAAGCATGTGCTCATCGTCGAGGACATCATCGACTCGGGGCTGACCCTCAACTGGATCCGTGGCAACCTGCGCTCCCGCGGCCCGGCGTCGCTGGAGATCTGCACCCTGCTGCGCAAGCCCGACGCGGCCAAGGTCGACATCGACTGCAGGTACGTCGGCTTCGACATCCCCAACGAATTCGTGGTCGGGTACGGCCTGGACTTCGACGAGAAGTACCGTGGGATGAGGGAGATCGGCACCCTGGCTCCGCACGTCTACAGCTGAGATCCAACTCGCCGGGCTCCCGCGGAACATCGACGCGGTGCGACTCGTTGGATGCACGTATGCCGTGTGAGGTCGCGACCGTACCTCGGTGTACCGTCTTGACGTCTGTTGTCGGCCGCACGGCCAACCGAGCAGGAGGATCGGGGTCCATCCCCGCACGTACATGAATTACAAGCGCCTCGTTCGAAGCCCCGGCCTGTGGATCTTCATCATCGTCCTCGGCGGCTTCCTCTGGTTCTCCTTCGGCAGCGTCGGGGGATACCAGCACATCGACACCTCGGCCGCCGTCAAACTGATCAATCAGAACAAGGTCGAATCGGCCAAGATCAAACCCGATGCGGTCGACCTCACGCTCAAGTCCGGATACAGCGGCGGCGACGTGAAGGACGCGAAGATGGTCGAGGCCAACTACGTCGAGGCGCGTGGCCCGCAGATCGTCAAGGCGCTCAACACCCACGAGCCGTCCAAGGGCTACACCGACGACACCGACAAGCAGAACGTCTTCGTCTCGCTGCTGCT
>CAZMLG010000067.1:0-15998 GCA_964566985.1 uncultured Intrasporangiaceae bacterium | reverse complement strand
ATCACGACCGACATCATCGTCGGCTTCCCCGGCGAGACCGAGGAGGACTTCCAGGCGACCCTCGACGTGGTGCGGGAGGCGAGGTTCTCGTCGGCGTTCACCTTCCAGTACTCCATCCGCCCGGGCACTCCCGCCGCACAGATGGACGAGCAGGTGCCGAAGGACGTTGTGCAGGAGCGGTTCGACCGGCTGATCGAGGTGCAGGAGGAGATCTCCTGGCAGGAGCACCGTGCGCAGGAGGGACGCACCGTCGAGGTGCTCGTGGCGCCCGGCGAGGGCCGCAAGGACGCCGAGACGCACCGGTTGTCCGGCCGTGCCCGGGACAACCGCCTGGTCCACTTCGCGGTGCCGGAGGGCGCAGAGCGGCCCCGGCCCGGAGACATGGTCGAGGTCGACGTCACCTACGGCGCGCCGCACTATCTGGTTGCGGACTCGGGGGTCCAGGGCGGGCGGTATGCCGTGCGGCGCACGCGCGGCGGCGACGCCTGGGCGACGTTGCAGGGAGACGCGCCCGAGGGGGTCACCAAGAAGCCCGCGGTGTCGCTGGGGATGCCGCGCATCGGCAAACCGGAGCAGGCCCCGGTCGTCGACGCGGCCTGCAGTGCACTCTGAGCGGACCCGCACCGGCCGGTGGCCCGACGGCGTAGGTTGAGAACCATGGGCGCGACGGGATGGCGCCGTGGTGGTTGAGCAGCGCAAGGAGGCGCCGGGGCTGCGCCCCGGCCGCTATGCCCGCCTGCGCCTGTCTGTCGGTCGTCACCCCCTGGACCTGCTGCGGATCGCGGTCGCCGCGGTCATCGTGCTGTGGTGCTGGCTGGTGGCGCGGACCCCGTCGATCAACCCGGTCGAGAGCGCGATCGCGCAGGAGATCGAGGAGTTGCCCGGTTGGACGCTGCCCGGGTGGCGGATCCTGACCCAGGTGGGGTGGTGGCCGGGCGTCCTGGTCGTCGTCGCGATCACGATTTATCGCGGTCAGGTGCGACTGGCGACATCTCTCGCAGCGTCCGGCGTGGCCGCGGGCGTGCTGGCGGAGGTGTTTCAGGCGGTCGTCCCGCTGCGCCGCCTGGATCCGTCCGCACTGGAGTCGATGACGCGCGCCGTGGACGGATTCGGGTTCCCGTCCGTGCACACCGCCGTGGCCGCCGCGCTCGCCACCGCGGCCGGGCCCTACCTGCACCGCAGCCTGCGCAACACCGGGTGGGCCCTCGTCGTGCTCGTCGGCGCCGCCGACGTCTATCTCGGTCAACACCTGCCGGTCGGTGCGTTCGCCGGAGCCTGCCTCGGCTGGGGGTGCGGAGCGGTCCTGCACGTCGTGCTCGGGGCCCCCGCGCGTGCGACCACGGAGGGCGCCATCCGGTTGGCCCTTGCGCGGGCCGGGCTGCGTGCCGACAGTGTCGCGCAGTTGCGCACCAAGGCGTGGCGGCCACGCGTGTTCGCCCTGGAGACACCCGAATACGGCAAGGTGACGTTGACGGTGGTGCGCCGGATGCACCGGCGTGCGGGGCCGGCATACAAGCTGCGCCGCCTGCTCGCCTCGCTGGAGGTCGAAGGCGAGCCGTCCCTGTCGACGCCTCGGCACGAGGTGGAGCACGAGGCCTACATCTCGTTGCTCGCCGAGC
Organism: uncultured Intrasporangiaceae bacterium; assembly: GCA_964566985.1. Lineage (GTDB taxonomy): Bacteria > Actinomycetota > Actinomycetes > Actinomycetales > Dermatophilaceae > Leekyejoonella. The sequence goes on along the minus strand of CAZMLG010000067.1, from coordinate 14,379 downwards.
GCGCCGGGATCCGCACTCTGCCCGTGCTGTTGGCCGGTGAGTTCGACCACGGGGCACCATATCTGGTGCGTCGATGGGTGGACGGGGAGTGGTTCGCGGGCCTCGCGCCGACCGACGTCGACGACACACTGCTCGATCGGATGTGGGACGCGGTCTGCACCCTGGCCACGGTCTCGATCGCGCACCACGACCTGCGAGCAGCCAACTTCCTCGTCGACCGTGAGGGCCATCCGCGCATCACGTCGTTCACCTTCAGTCGCGTCGGCAGCAGGAACTTCCACGGTGCACAGGATCTCGCGGACACGCTCGTCACGATGGCGTCGGTCGTCGGCGCCGGGAGAGCGTTGGACAGCGCCGAACGCGCCTTGGACCGCACCCAGTTGAAGGCGGTGCTCCCGCGGCTGCAGGGGCTCGCGCTGCACCGCAGCGTGCGAAGTCAGCTCACGTCACCGGACGAGTTGGCCGAGCTGAGAGAGGGCCTCGCCGATCGACTCGACGAGGCCGTGCCCGCGTTTCACTCGCCGGTGCGCCCCGTCACGCTCGCCATGCTGTTGACCGGTGGCGCCGCCATCTATCTGTTGCTGCCGGAGCTGTCGAGTATGCAGAGCGTCGTGCTCTCGCTCGAACGCGCGACCTGGTGGTGGCTGGCGCTCACGGTCGTCACGGGCTTCTTGGCCATCGTGACCTCGGCGTGGTGCATGTTCGGAGCGACGTCACGGCCCCTGCCCGTCGGCAAGACGGTCGCCGTGCAACTCGCAGCGGCGTTCACCGGCCGCACCACGGTCGGTGGAGTCGGCTTCTTCGGCATCAACATCGTCTTCCTCGAAAAGCTCGGGTGGCGTCGGGCGAAGGCCGTCGGCGTCGTGCTGCTCAGCCGGATCGGGCACGGCATGATCAGCGCGATCGGCACGATCGTCGGGCTGGTCGCGATCGGCCATGCCGTTCCGGTGGGCACCGTCCACCTCCCGACCGGTCGCACGGTGTGGATGGTCGTCGCGGCCATCGTCGTGGTGGCGGGCATCGTGGTCCTGTCGCCGCTCGGCCGGCGCCATGTCGTGGCTCCCGCGGGCCGTCTGGTGCGCGACATCCTCCACGACCTCGTGCCCACCGTGCGCGAGCCGCGGCGTGCCGCCCAGATGTTCGGTGGGGCGCTGATCTCCCTGGTCTGCTCCGCCCTCGGGCTCGTCACCACCCTCGAGGCCTTCCACCCCGGTGTCCCCGTGCTGCCGGTCATGGCCGTGTTCATCGTCGCGTCGACCCTCGGGCAGCTGGCGCCCACCCCCGGTGGCCTCGGCGCGGTCGAGGCCGCGATGGTCGCGGGCCTGACCGCGATCGGCATCGGGGGGACGGATGCGGTGGCGGCGGTCCTCGCGTGCCGACTGCTCACCTTCTGGCTGCCCGTCGTGCCGGGCGTCGCCGTCTTCCGCCTGTTGCAGCACCATCAGGTCGTCTGAGCGTGGAGTCGTCGTCATCGCCACCGGAACCCGACCGTCCGGTCCGAACGACCGGAACCCCGTCAGTTCCTCGTCGCCGGGCATGGCGTGGAGTCCATTCTCCGGAGCGGTCAGTGCCCGCGCGCGTCCGCAGGTGACGATCGTCCTGCCGCATGCGCACACTGACCAATTCGGCAATGGCATCGGCAGTACTACTCGGGTAGCATAAGGGTATGAAACTCAGTGTGAGCCTGCCGGAAGAGGACGTGGTCGTCCTCGACGAGTTTGCGCGTGCAGCGGGACTGCCGTCCAGGTCAGCCGCGTTGCACCGCGCGGTCACCATGTTGCGCCTGCCCCAACTAGAGCGGGACTACGAGGCTGCGTGGGACGAATGGTCTGCCTCGGGCGAGCATGAGGCGTGGGATGTGACGTCGACCGACGGGCTCAACGATGCTGCGCGGTGAAATCCGCCTGGTCGACCTGGATCCTGCGCGAGGTAGCGAAGCCAACAAACGAAGACCTGCAGTGATCGTGAGTAATGATCGCGCCAATTCGGTGGTGGCGCGTCTCGGACGGGGAGTGGTCACCGTCGTACCGGTGACCAGCAACACCGACAGGGTCTACCCCTTCCAGGCTCTGCTACCCGCGACTGCCACCGGCTTGCGACAGGATTCCAAGGCCCAGACCGAGCAGGTCCGCTCGATCGCCTCCGAGCAATTGGGCGCCGTCCTGGGTCAAGTGCCGGCAGAGGTGATGGTGAACATTGACGAGGCACTACGAATCCACCTACAGCTGTAGCACGCCCCGCCGGATCGAACTCCGTCAGCCCCGACACGGACTCCAGGGATAGCGTCCGGCCATATCTGAAAGGTCAGCGCCGGGCGAGATCACGCACCTGGGCGGCGGCCGCCGACAGTGCCGCATCGCGCGCCCAGATCAGGCCGATGTCGCGTCCGGTGTCGACGCCGGCGAGCGGCCGGGTGACCAGTCCTCTGGGGTGTTGGACGAATTCGTCGTCGGGCAGGAGCGCGACACCGATGCGTGCCGCGACCAGCGCGGCGACCGTCTGCAGCTCCTGGCATTGTGCGGTGATGTGCGGCGTGATCCCCGCGGCCGTGCACACCTCGTCGAAGATTCGGCGCATGCCGAAGCCGGACTGCATCGTGACGAACGGTTCGTCCACCAACTCGGCCGGGTCGACGCTGCGCCGGGTCGCGAGCCGATGGTGGACCGGCAGGGCGAGCACCACCGCCTGACGACGGAGTCGATGCCAGGCCACCTGTGCGGTCTGCGGCTTCGGAGAGACGATGCCCAGCTCGACGCTGCCCTCCGTCACCTGACCGGTGACGTGCTCCGACGAGCCCTGCACCAGGTCGAATCGCAGCGCCGGGTGGTCCGCGTGCACACGCTCGATCAGCTCGGGCACCAGCCAGGTGCCGAACGAATGCAGGAAGCCGAGCCGCACGACCCGCGGACCGCCGTGGGTCAGATCCCGCAGCTCCTGCTCGGCGAGCGCGAGCTCCGTGTCGGCGCGCCCGACCCGCGCGGCGAAGAGCCGACCGGCGTCGTTGAGCGAGAGACGTCGCCCGTGGCGGTCGAACAGCCTTGTGCCCAGTCGATGTTCGAGGCGGGCCAGCTGGCGCGACAACGTCGGCTGCGTCATGCGCAGCCGGTCCGCGGCGGCCGAGACGTTTTCCTCCTCGGCCAGCACGACGAACCAGTGGATCTCGTCTCGCATTCGACCATTATGCACCGTGCGTATAAGAAACGATCAGACTATTTATTTTGGAATGGGTTGGCCCCGGGCCCATGATGCAGGAATGACGATCGGCTCGACGGCTTCCGGCCTTCCGCAGGGCTCCGCGGGCTACCGACGGGGCGAGCGCGGATACCGCCGCATCACGACCGCCCTCTTCGCGGCCGGGATGACCACCTTCGTGGCGATGTATGCCGTGCAGGCCGCGCTGCCGGTCCTGTCACGCCAGTTCGACGTCTCGCCGGCGACCTCGGCGCTGGCGGTGTCCGCGACCACCGGGATGTTGGCGCTCTCGATCATCCCGGCCAGTGTGCTGTCCGAACGGTTCGGGCGGGTCCGTGTCATGGCGGTGTCCGGGATCCTGGCTGCGGTGCTCGGACTGGTCATCCCGATTGCCCCGTCGATGGGGGTGTTGATCGTCCTTCGCGGGGCGCAGGGTGTCGCGCTCGCGGGCGTGCCGGCGACGGCCATGGCCTACCTCGCCGAGGAGGTGCACGGTGCGGACCTCGGCGCGGCGATGGGTCGCTATATCGCCGGGACCACCATCGGTGGTCTCGCCGGGCGCCTGCTCACGTCGTTCGCGCTCGATCTGACGACGTGGCGCTGGTCGCTGGAGGTGGCGGCGGTCGTGTCGCTGGCCTTCACGGCGATGTTCCTGCGCGAGGCGCCGGCGTCGGTCTACTTCCGGCCGCAACGGATCGGGATCCGCACCACCTCCCGTCACGTGCTGGACCACCTGCGCCGACCGTCGCTGCTGGCGATGTTCGGCACGGCATTCCTGCTCATGGGCGGATTCGTGTCGTTCTACAACATCATCGAGTTCAGGCTGCTGCGAGACCCGTTCGACCTGGCACAGACCGTGGTGGGCCTGGTCTTCCTGATGTACCTGTCCGGCACGGTGTCCTCGGCGACGGCCGGGCGCCTCGCCGATCGGATCGGTCGTCGCCGCGTCCTCGTCGGTGCGGAAGTGACCTCGCTGGCGGGACTGGCGCTCACGATCCCCGATTCGATCGCTCTGGTCCTGATCGGGATGCTGTTGTTCACCACCGGGTTCTTCGCCGCGCACGCCGTGGCCAGTGGATGGGTCGGACGCCTGGCCTCGGCTCACCGGGCGGAGGCGAGTTCGCTCTATCTGTTCTCCTACTACGCCGGCAGTTCGGTCCTCGGTGCGCTCGTCGGGCTGGCGTTCAGCCGGGCCGGCTGGGTGGGGACGGTCGTCTATATCGGCGTCCTGTATGCCGTGGCCGTGGTCGTGGCGGTCGCCGTGCGGCCTGCGCGTGCGCATTCCCGCAGCGGTGGGATAGCATCGCGGGCATGAGTTCGACCGCGCTGATCCGCCGCTGGTGGCTGCCGTGACCGGCGGCTGCTGACTCGACTCTGTTTTCCTTCACGCCGCCTTCGGGCGGCGTTCTTCGTGTGCCGGGAGTTCCCGGTGGTCGCCCGTGGGCTCGATCCGAGAGGACGTCCCATGAGCGACACTTTGACCACCGACACCTCGTTCGACACCGCGAAGATCCGCAGCGACACTCTGCGCGAGATCATCGACGATCCCCGCTCGTCCAGCCGTGCCTCGTTGCGTGTGCTGACCGGAGACCGGCCGACCGGACCCTTGCACATCGGGCACTACCTGGCCACCCTGCGGTCGCGAGTCGAATTGCAGGACAAGGGGATCGACACCATGGTGCTCATCGCCGACTACCAGGCCGTCACGGATCGCGATGCGGTCGGGAGCCTTTCGGAGCACGTCATGGGGTCGGTCCTGGACCATCTCGCCGCCGGCATCGATCCGAGCCGGTCGACCATCTTCACCCACTCCGCGCTACCCGAACTCAACCAGCTCATGCTGCCCTTCCTGTCCTTGGTCACCGACGCCGAGCTGCGGCGCAACCCGACCGTGAAGGACGAGTTGGCCGCGACCGACGGCCGGCCGCTGTCCGGCCTCCTGCTCACCTATCCCGTGCACCAGGCGGCCGACATCCTCTTCTGCCACGCGAACGTCGTGCCCGTCGGGCGTGACCAGTTGCCACACCTGGAGCAGGCGCGGGTCATCGCGCGGCGGTTCAACCACCGGTATGCGCAGGGTGAGCAGGTCTTCGCCGAGCCGGACGCGCTGCTGTCCGAGGCCCCGCTGGTGCTCGGGCTGGACGGGCGGAAGATGGGCAAGAGCCGAGGAAACGCGGTGGCCCTGGGCGCGACCGCGGACCGGACGGCCGACCTGATCCGTCGTGCACGGACCGACTCCGAGCGGCACATCACCTACGACCCGGTGCGCCGTCCGGAGGTGGCCGGTCTGCTGACGACGGCGGCGTTGTTTCGTGACGAGACACCGGAAGAGGTCGCCGAGGCGATCGGAGACGGGGGATCGGCGCGGCTGAAGGCCGTCGTGACCGAGGCCGTCAATGACGGCCTCGCCGACCACCGGCGACGCCGCCGCGAGCTCGCGGCCGATCCGGGCTACCTACGCGACGTGTTGCACCAGGGCAACGCGCGGGCGCGGGAGATGGCGCGGGCCACGCTGGAGACCGTGCGTCAGACGATGCAGATGGTCTATTGAGCGGCACATCGCGGCCGCCGTGCGTGGTCGGTGCCGTCCTTGGCAGACTCGGCTGCGTGAGAGAGTTCCCGATCGTCGCCGTCGTCGGGCCGACCGCGGTGGGCAAGTCCGATCTCGCCATCGCGCTCGCCCGGGCACTGGACGGGGAGGTCGTCAACGCCGACGCCTCGCAGCTGTATCGCGGCATGGATATCGGCACCGCGAAGGTCACCGCATCGGAACGGGCGCAGGTGCCCCATCACCAGCTGGACGTCCTCGATGTGCACGAAGAGGCGAGCGTCGCCGCCTACCAACGATGTTCACGCGCCGATATGGCACTCGTCCGAGAGCGTGGCAAGGTGCCGGTGCTCGTCGGGGGGTCGGGACTCTATGTGCGTGCCGCGCTGGACCGGTTGGAGATCCCGCCGACCGACCCGGCCGTGCGGGCCCGCTGGGCGGCACGCCTCGACGAACTCGGTCCCACACGCCTGCACACGTTGCTGGCGCAGCGAGATCCGGCCGCGGCGGACCGCATCCTGCCGACGAACGGACGCCGCATCGTGCGGGCGCTGGAGGTGATCGAGCTGACGGGTAGGCCGTTCAGCGCCACCATGCCGACCCGCACCTTCGAGCAACCGGCCGTGATGATCGGTCTGGAAGCCGCGAGAGATGCGCTCGACGAGCGGATCGAACGGCGCGTGGCACGCATGTGGCAGGCCGGGCTGCTGGACGAGGTCGCCTCGTTGCTGGACCACGGCCTGCGAGAAGGTCGCACGGCGTCGCGCGCCATCGGCTACGCCCAGGCGATCGCCCAACTCGACGGGGATCTCGACGAGGCGGGGGCGCAGTCGTCCACCTGCGCCGCCACCCGCAAGCTCGCCAGACGCCAGATGTCATGGTTCCGCCCGGACCCGCGGGTGCACTGGCTGCCGCACGACGCCCCGGACCTGGTGCAGCGTGCGCTGCACGTGGCGCGCCGGGCTGCATGAGGGAGGATGAGGTCATGACGCAGATCGACTTCGCCAAGGGCCACGGCACGAAGAACGACTTCGTGCTGGTCCCGGACCACGACGGCCACCTGGATCTGACCGCTGCCCAGGTGGCCTTCCTGGCCGACCGCCGCGGCGGGATCGGCGGCGACGGCGTCATCCGGGTGGTGCGGACCGCGGCCGCCGGGCCGGACGGCATGCCGGGAGATCCGGAGTGGTTCATGGACTACCGCAACGCCGACGGGTCGCCGGCGGAGATGTGCGGCAACGGCACCCGGGTCTTCGCGAAGTACCTGCTCGACCACGGGCTGGTCGAGCGTCCGGAGTTCGACATCGCGACCCGCGCGGGAGTCAAGCACGTGCAGGTGGTGCGCGACGGATACAGCACCGATCTGGGGCACTGGCGCCTCAGTCGCGAGGAGGCGGCCCGGGAGCGCGGGATGGACTCCGTCGTGCAGGTGATCGGCTCCGCGGAGCCGCTGCCCGCTCTCAGCCTCGATCTCGGCAACCCGCACACCGTCATCGCCCTGCCGCCGTCCGTCGACCTGGAGTCGCTCGATCTGACCCATGCCCCCAAGGTCGATCCCGAGCCGCCGGACGGCACCAATGTCGAGTTCGTCCGTGCCGCGGCGCCGGGCCACATCCGGATGCGTGTGCACGAACGCGGCGTCGGCGAGACGCAGTCGTGCGGCACCGGGGCGGCGGCGGCCGCACTCGCGACGTGGTGGTGGGCCGGTGCCCCGGAGGATCAACTCACCTGGAACGTCGACGTGCCCGGCGGTCGGCTCGGGGTGCACATCGCCGGCGACCGGGTGGCGTTGTCCGGCCCCGCGCAGATCGTCGCGGCCGGCCGGGTGACCCTGCCCGGCGACTGAGCGTCAGCCCGCCCGCGCGACGCGGAGCACGCGGAACCCCTTGGAACTCGCATGGCGGGTGGCCTCGAGGCCGTCGAGCTCGGTGTTCATCCAGCGCTGCAGCGAGTCCGAACCGAGGTGCTTCTGGACGACCAGGTAGGCCGTGCCGCCGTCGGCGAGGCGCGGCAACCAGGTGCGCAGCATCTCGTGCAGCACCGCCTTGCCGACACGGATCGGTGGGTTCGACCAGATTACGTCGAATCGTCGGTCGGGCGGCACGCCCTCCGGCGCCGACGCGCGGACGCCGGTCAGGTCGAGTCGCTCGGCGTTGACGCGCAGCAGGTCGACGGCCCGCTCGTTGACGTCGATGCCGGTGACCGTGGCGCGCGGAGACCGGAGGGCGAGCGTGAGCGCGAGGGGTCCCCAACCACATCCCAGGTCGAGGAAGTGGCCCTGCTCCGGCGGGGTCGGCGCGTGCTCGAGCAGGATCGTGGTGCCCTTGTCGAGACCGCCGGGGGAGAAGATGCCCGGAGCGGTCACGACGGTGCGCGTCCGCCCGGCCAGGAACACCTCCAGAGTGCGGCGCTCGTCGGGGTGGGCGGGATGGGCGCTGAAATAGTGATCGGGCATCGCAGGTGAGCCTACTTCCGACCTCCCCACGGCACCGCGTCGCCGCGGAATCCGACACGCACGCGGGGTTGATCGGCACCTGATTCGTGTCACCATGGCAGCAGAGGGCATGCCTCCGGTGCTTCGGTCGACCGTCACGCAGAGAGGAAGGGTGTCATGACCGACGACGAGCCCGCATTTCCCACCGTCATCCAGCTCAGTGAGCCGTTCGTCGACGAGATCGGTGCGCAGAAGCTGGACGAGGTGGTCGCCGACCTGGTGGATCTCGGTCGTCGCAGTGTCGGCAGACCGACGGACGAGGTCGCCGACGCTCTCACGGACCGCCTCATCCGGCGAGGCGTGGACATGCCCGAGCCGGTGGTCGCCCGCATCAGCGAGACCCTGTCGGTCTCGGGTGATCGCCTCGCGATCATCCTGGACGATCACACCGTCCTGCACGGAAGCCCCGACCTGACGGGCCGGCATGCCAGTCCGAGCGATCCGGAGAGTCCGGACCGTCCACCCGGCATCTGAGCGTGATCGCCTGCCTCGCAGTCAGATCCAGCCGAGGGCCGAGAACGTTTCCCGCGCGAAGTCCCCGACGCCCGGTCCGGTCAGTTCGTCCCGGCGGAACCACCGTGCGTCGTCCACCTCGTCGCGATCGGGGACGATCGCGGCCGGGTCCGGGACGCGCGCCGTGTAGACGATGCTGACGTAGGCGACCTGGTCCCCGTTGGGGTAGCGCATCCGGAACTGCCGGCCCCCGATCGCCCCGGCCACACCGGTGATCGTCACGTCGACACCGATCTCCTCCCGAGCCTCTCGCCGACCGGCATCCAGCGGGTCCTCGTCGACGTCGATGGCCCCGCCGACCGTGCCGTAGGTGCCGAAGTCGGTCTGGCGCACCAACAGGACCCTCCCGTCGTCGTCGACCGGCAGCACGGCGACGGAGGGCAGGAGCAGCAGGTCGTGACCGACCTTTTCGCGCAGGCGGGCGATGTGTGGGGCGACCGGCATGTGCGCACCGTAGCGCAGTCCCGGCGAGCCGGGTCACTCCCAGAAGCGCCCGGACGGAGGGGGGAGCGTGAGGACGGCGGGTTCGGGCCTCTCGTCGGCGATGTCGCCGACCAGCTCGCCGAGATGCTGCACGGCTGCGATACCGGTGAGGGTCACGTCGTCGTGCTGCACGGCCGGGATGGTGGCATCGCCGAGGTCCTCCCACGCGGACCGCCAGTCGCGGATCCGGTGATAGGCCTCGGTCGTGACCGGCCCGCGGGCAGGCGTGACGGCATACCCGAAGTCGTGCAGGGGGTGTGACGTCGAGGTGCCCAGTCGGATCGGCGTGGACAACAGCGAGCGCAGCACCTCCGGGTGGCCGATGTCGCGTCCGTCGACCCAGTAGGCCGTGAACAGCAGATCGCGTGCGATCCCTGCGACCCCCGCGCCGACCGCCTCTGCATACCCCGCGACCGCGGCCTGCGTGCTCGCGAGCAGCGCCGGGGGCTTGCCGGGAAGCACCTCTCCGGGACGCAGCAGCCCTTCGACCTGCTGCCACTCCACCTGCAGCTCCCGGGCCTCGCTCGGCCCGACGGGGCGGCCGGTCAGCGGCAGACTTGGTGCGTGCTCCACCGCGCGCCAGTCGAGGTCGACGCCGTGTGCCGACAGGAGGTCGGCACGCCGGGCCGCCAGGTAGGAGAAGGGACAGGTGAAGTCGCCGTAGACCGTGATGCGCATCGGACCTCCATCGACGAACCGAGTTGGCAGGCAACGCTGCCGGAATTAATACTACTGAGATTGTGAAAAATATGGAAGGCCTCAGCCGCAGATCTCGCGGCCCGTGATCTGCTCGATCCGCAGCACGATCCAAAAGGGGTTCTCCGCCATCGGCGCCCACGTGTGCAGGTCTCCGGCATCCAAGGTCCGGCGGAGTGCGGCGTCCTCGACGAGCTCGGCGCGGCCACGCGCGACGACGCTCCATCCGGTGCGGGAATCCGCCTGGAGGCGGTCGGCCTCGAAGGCTACTGTCTCGCCGTTCGCCACGGCTTGCAGTTTCGAGCCCCACGTCGTGCGGAAGTAGATCCCCCCGTCGCGGACCAGGTGGTTCACCGGGAGGATGTCGACGCCTCCCGCGTGAACGAATCCCAGCCGCCCCACCGACTCGCCTGCGAGTCGTCGGAGGCACTCGTCGGCGGGCAGGACGGCCAGGCCGCGTCGGTCGATGTCGCCGTGTTGCTCGGGCATGCCGACCCCTTCCGATCCAGCTCGACCGTACCGCGATTCACCGAACTTCCCTAGACTCCCGATATGGAGGACCGAAAAGGTGCGTCGGCCGCCGATCCTGCTGCCTGCGTGGCCGCCTCGGCCTCCGAGGATGTGCGTCGTCGAACGGACGCCGTCGCCGCCGTCACCCGTGCGCTCCTCGATGGGGAGGACGAGGACGCCGGCCTGCAGGTCATGACGGACCACGCCGCACGGTTCGCCGCCGGCGACCTTGCGGTCGCGGCATTGACCGACGATGTCGGCGATCTGGTCGTCCGGGCGATACGGCGGTCGAACGGGTCACCGCCGACCGCGGATCCGATCGGCCCTGTCGGCACGACGCTGGAGTCGCGCGCGTGGCAGGAGATCTCGGGCGACGATCCGCCGCTTGCCGTGCCCGTGGCATCGGTCGACGCCGCAATCGCCCAGGATGCCGAGCGTCTGGGGATCGGCCCCGGGGGCACGATGACGGTGCTTCCCGTGGCGGTCGGTGGTCAACACCTCGGCCTACTGCTGCTCGTATGGGACCACGCGGCACCGGACGTCGACCTCTCCGCGCTGGTGAACTTCACCCAGCAGGCGGCACTGGCGCTGCTGGCGGGCCGGGCACAGCGGGACCGGTCGCTGGTCGCCCTGCTGGAGGATCGTGACCGGATCGCCCGGGACATGCACGACCACGTGATCCAGCGGCTGTTCGCCACGGGGCTCTCCCTGCAGTCGGCGACTCGCCTGGCGCGGCATCCGGTGGTCCGTGAGCGCCTCGACCACGCCATCGACGAACTCGACGAGTCCATCAAGCACATTCGCCACACCATCTTCGAGCTCCATCGCCCGATCGTCAGCGGCGGCCTCCGCGACCAACTCCGTTCTCTCATCGAATCCGACGCGGTGGGAATCGGGTTCATCCCCATCTTGTCCATCGAAGGCTCGCTCGCCGGCCTGGCCCCGCCGCTCGAGTCCGACATCGTCGCCGTCGTGCGCGAGGGACTGTCCAACGTGGCACGCCACGCGCGGGCGAGCACGGCACGGGTCGAGATCACTGCGGGCGACCCGATCGTCATCGTCATCGCCGACGACGGCGTCGGGGCGGATCCGGGAGTGGCCCGCAGCGGTCTGATCAATCTCGGGTCACGGGCTGCGGCGCGGAGCGGGCGATTCGACGTGCGGCGCGGAGACGGCGGCGTCGGCACGGTGCTGCGGTGGCAGGTCCCGCGCGAGCGGCGATCGTGAGTGGGACGGAGGAGGTCTCATGGTGGTCACGGTGTTCCTTCTCGACGACCACGAGGTCGTGCGTCGGGGACTGCGCGAGTTGGTGGAGGCCGAAGGTGACATCGTCGTCGTCGGTGAGTCCGGCTCGACGCAGGAGGCGGCGCGCCGTCTGCCGGCCCTTCGCCCCGATGTCGCGATCTTCGACGCACGCCTGCCGGACGGCTCCGGCATCGATGTATGCCGCGACGTGCGCGCCGCCGACCCCGCCATCAAGGGGTTGATCCTCACGTCCTACGACGACGAGCGGGCCCTGTCCGCCGCTGTTCTGGCCGGGGCGTCCGGATATCTGTTGAAGGACATCAGAGCGAACGGACTGGTCGACGCGATCCGGCGCGTGGCGACCGGCGAGAGCCTCTTCGACGAAGCGCAACTCGCACGCCTGCGGGCGGATTGGCGCGGCGGGGCCGGCCGGGACGATCCTCGCATCGCCTCGCTGACCCCGCAGGAACGACGGGTCCTCGACCTCATCGGCGCCGGCCTGACGAATCGGCAGATCGGCGTGCGGCTCTCGCTGGCGGAGAAGACGGTGAAGAACTACGTCACCTCGCTGCTGGGCAAGCTCGGCATGGGCAGCAGGACCCAGGCGGCGGTGTATCTCGCCACCCGTCCCCGCCCGGACCGTCCCCGCCCGGACGACCCACCGCGCTGAGAAGTCGGGACCATGGTCCCTACCCGCCGTCGGCGTCACCGCGCACTCTGAAGGCAGTGGGCACGAAGCCCACGATCCGGACCCGTCCGGAGCGGATGAAAGAGGCAGCGATGACACCGTTTTCACACAGCACCGTCATAGGCACGGATCACCGCGGGCTCGGAGTGCTTTCGTCCGCCGAGTGCCTGCAGCGGATCGACCGGAGCCCGGTCGGACGCCTCGGCTTCGTCCACGAGGGCGAGGTCCACATCCTTCCTGTCAACCATGTCGTGCTCGGGGAGTCGGTCGTCTTCCGCAGTGCATGGGGAGCCAAGCTCATGACCTTGACGGAGGGCGCCCCTGTCTGCTTCGAGGTCGACGGATTCGACACGGTCACCCGCACCGGCTGGAGCGTCCTGATCAACGGCGTCATCGACTGGGTCGAGAACGAAGAGGATCGTGACCGGGCGGCGATGCGGTTGTCGGCCAGTTGGCTGCCCGACCAGCGCGGCTCACGCTGGGTGCGAATCCGCCCCGAGCAGATCACCGGGCGCGAGATCGGCGCAGCGCAAGCGTCGTGACCACCACAGACCCCACCCCTCAGATCAAGGAGATCGCCATGTCCCATGTCCCCCCAGGCAGCATTGTCGTCGGAGTCGACGGATCGACGGGCGGTGACTCGGCGCTGCTCTGGGCGGCCGACGAGGCCGCCGCGAGAAACGTGCCGCTGCACCTGATCCGTGCCCGCGACGACGACGGGTTCTGGATCCGGTCCGGTGTCGGCCAGCCGTCCGACGTCGTGGCCCGGCCCGACAGCATCCTCGGCAGTCGGATCCTCCTGGCGCAGGAGCGTCACCCCGACCTCGCCGTCACCCACGAGGCCCCCGGCATCGGCGCGGCGGCCGCCCTCATCGAACGGTCACGGGACGCCGTCATGGTCGTGATCGGGTCCCGTGGGCGTGGAACGGTGAGAGGCACCCTTCTGGGGTCCGTTTCCCGGGAGGTGTCGGCGCACGCGCTATGCCCGGTGGCCGTCGTGCCGGGCGAGTCGCACCTGTGGCGGGACCAGGCAGGCCTGGTCATCGGTGTCGACGGGTCACCCGGCGCGTCCGCCGCGGCGCAGTTCGCCTTCGCCCACGCCGCCGACCGCGCGCAGCCGCTGACGGCCCTTGCGGCCTGGTGGGGCGCCGACGCCGGCATGGAGACCGATGCGGCCCGGCTCCTGTCGGAGACGCTGGCACCGTGGCGGGAGAAACATCCCGACGTGGTGGTCCGCGAGCGGGTCGTGCAGGCCCACGCCGTGGACGCTCTCGTGGCGGCCTCCGCCGCTGCGCGCCTGATCGTGGTCGGTGCACGCGGCGCCGGCGGGTTCGCCGGGTTGCGCCTCGGCGCCGTCAGCCACCGGCTGCTGCAACGTGCCCACTGCCCGGTGGTGGTCGTCTGCCCGCCGCGCGAGTCCTGAGGCGCCGCCGTCGACATGCTCCGCCGTCGGCATAAACCGGTCGCGGAGCACGTTGACGTTTGCGACGATGGTGGTGACGCAAGGGAGAACATGACCACACACCACGATTTCCTGGAGGACCGGGCCCAGGCGCTGTCCGTGGAGGGCGACGGCGACCCTCGCTACGACGAGTCCGGGTTCCTCATCGACGCCGACGGCCAACAACTCGATCGCGAGGAGCGCGCTGCCCTGCGCCGTGTCGCGGGGCTGTCCACCGAACTCGAGGACGTCACCGAGGTCGAATACCGGCAGTTGCGTCTCGAGCGCGTCGTGCTCGCCGGCGTCTGGGGTGAAGGCACGGTCGCGGAGGCCGAGAACTCGCTGCGCGAACTGGCCGCGCTCGCCGAGACCGCCGGATCGCAGGTGCTCGAGGGCGTCCTGCAGCGGCGCCTGCGCCCGGACCCCGGCACCTGGATGGGGTCCGGCAAGGCCAAGGAGCTGCGCGACATCGTGCTCGCGGCGGGCGCCGACACCGTCATCGCCGACGGTGAACTCGCCCCCAGCCAACGACGGGGGTTGGAGGATGTGGTCAAGGTCAAGGTGATCGA
>CAZMLG010000066.1:7054-16068 GCA_964566985.1 uncultured Intrasporangiaceae bacterium | reverse complement strand
TCGAGGCGGAGTGGTTCAACTTCGACGCCCTGAACTTCGACGTCGACCACCCGGCCAGGCAGATGCAGGACACGTTCTATGTCGAGCCGGAGGATGCGGGTCTGGTCCTGCGCACCCACACGTCTCCGGTGCAGGCACGCTCCCTGCTCGAGCGCGGCGTGCCGATCTATATCGCGTGCATCGGGAGGGTCTTCCGCACCGATGAACTCGACGCGACCCACATGCCTGCCTTCCATCAGATGGAGGGTCTGGCCGTCGACGAGGGCCTGACGATGAGCCATCTGAAGGGGACCTTGGATCGGTTGGCGACCGAGTTGTTCGGCGAGGGGATCGTCACCCGCCTGCGCCCGTCCTTCTTCCCGTTCACCGAGCCCAGCGCCGAGATGGACCTGCGCTGTTTCGTGTGCCGCGGAGAGGACCCGGAATGCCGATCCTGCAGCGGGACCGGGTGGATCGAATGGGGCGGCTGCGGCATGGTCCATCGCAACGTGCTGACCGCGTGCGGTGTGGACGCCGACCGGCACACCGGATTCGCCTTCGGAATGGGGATCGACCGCGCGCTGCAGTTCCGCACCGGCCAGTCCGACATGCGTGAGCTGATCGAAGGAGACGTGCGCTTCGACGCACAGTTCGGGATGGAGATCTGATGCGGGTTCCGGTGGAATGGCTACGGGACTACGTCGCCGTGCCGAAGGAGGCGCGCGGCGTGGACGTCGCGGCGAGCCTGGTCCGGGTGGGCCTCGAGGAGGAGGGCCTGCACGGGGGCCAGGTGACCGGGCCGCTCGTCGTCGGCAAGGTCCTCACGCGAGAGCCCGAGGAGCAGAAGAACGGCAAGACGATCAACTGGTGCACGGTCGACGTCGGATCGGCCAACGGCACCGGTGAGCCACAGGGGATCGTCTGCGGTGCCCACAACTTCGAGGTGGGAGACCTGGTGGTCGTCGTCCTCCCGGGCGCCGAGCTGCCCGGTGGCTTCGCGATCTCCGCTCGCAAGACCTACGGGCACATCAGCGACGGGATGATCTGCGCCGCGGATGAACTCGGGCTTCCCGACGACGGGTCCGGCGGCATCATGCGTCTCGACGAGCTCTTCCCCGGGCGCGACCTCGCCGCAGGGGAGGACGCGATCTCGCTGCTCGGACTGGACCGCGAGACCGTCGAGATCAACGTGACTCCGGATCGCGGCTACTGCTTTTCGCTACGTGGCGTCGCCCGCGAGTATTCTCACGCGACGGGAGCGGAGTTCACCGACCCGGCGAGCGCCCTCGCCGAGCGCGCTCCCGCAGGCAACGGCACGGGCTACGAGGTGCGTCTGGAGGACGACGCGCCGCTGCGCGGACGCGACGGATGCGACCGATATGTGGCCCGGATCGTGCGCGGGATCGACCTGTCCGCCTCGACGCCGGCGTGGATGGCGACCCGGTTGACCGAAGCGGGGATGCGCCCGATCTCCCTCGCCGTCGACATCACCAACTACGTCATGCTCGCGCTGGGCCAGCCGTTGCACGCGTTCGACGTGATGACACTGCGCGGTCCGATCGTCGTGCGCCGTGCGCGCGAGGGCGAGAAGCTCACGACGCTCGACGACGTCGCGCGCAGCCTGTATCCCGAGGACCTGTTGATCACCGACTCCGGCGACACGCCGCTGGCGATCGCGGGCGTGATGGGCGGGGAGGAATCCGAAGTCTCCACGTCCACGACCGACGTGCTGATCGAATCGGCGCATTTCGACGCGACCAGCGTGGCGCGCTCCTCACGCCGGCACAAGCTCCCGTCCGAGGCCGCGCGACGCTTCGAGCGAGGCGTCGACCCGCAGGTGGCGCCCGCGGCGGCGCAGTTCGCCGTCGACCTGCTCGTCGAACTCGGCGGTGGTGTCGCGGACGACGGAGTCACCGATGCCGGGTCACCAACGCGACCGTCGCCGATCACACTCGACGTCGCACATCCCGGCCGACTCGTCGGCGTCGACTACGACCGCGAGTGCGTGACCGGTGTGTTGACCCGGATCGGCTGCCACCTCGAGGGGGCCGGCGCGCAGCTGAGCGTGACACCTCCGTCGTGGCGTCCCGACCTCACCGGCCCGGAGGACCTGGTGGAGGAGATCGCCCGCATCGAGGGGTATGCGCGGATCCCGTCGGTGCTGCCCACACCGCCGGGCGGTCGCGGGCTCACCCACGGTCAACACGCGCGCCGTATCGTCGCGAACGTGCTGGCCGGGCAGGGACTCAGCGAGGTGTGGACGGCACCCTTCGTCAGCGACACGCGCCACGAGCAGATGGGCTGGCCGGCCGACGCTGCACGGGCCCGCACGGTCCGGATCGCCAATCCGCTGTCCGAGGAAGAGCCCCTCATGCGGATCAGTCTGCTGTCGACGATGACCGACACGGTGCGTCGCAACGTCTCGCGAGGCCACAAGGACGTCGCGATCTTCGAGCTGGGGCTGGTGCTGGCACGCGACGGTGAGCAGGTGTCGCCGCCCTCGTCGCCGGTCGGCGTGCTGCCCTCCCCGGAGGACTTGGCGCAGATCCGTGCATCGGTGCCGGCACAGCCGCGCCACCTCGGCATTGTGCTCACCGGAGACCGTGAGCCCGCTGGATGGTGGGGCCAGGGACGGGGCGCCGAATGGAGCGACGCGATCGAGATCGCCCGAAGCGTCGCCGAGGCGCTGGCCGTGGACGTCGTCGCCCACGCCGACGACGTGATGCCCTTTCACCCGGGACGGTGCGCACGCCTCGAGTTCTCCGACGGGAGCGTATTCGGTCACGCCGGAGAATTGCACCCGAAGGTCTGCCAGGCACTCGGACTGCCCCCGCGCGTCGTGGGCTGCGAACTCGACGTCGACGCACTGATCGCGGCCGCGGACTCGACGGTCAGGTCACATCCGATCGGCACCTACCCCCAGGTGCAGAGCGACATCGCACTGATTGTCGATCGCGAGGTCACGGCGGGCGAGACGGAGGCAGCCCTGCGTGACGGCGCCGGCGAATTGCTGGAGGACATCACGCTGTTCGACTGCTACCAGGGCGACCAGCTCGGGGAGGGACAGAAGTCGTTGGCCTACCGGCTGACCTTCCGGGCTCTCGATCGCACGCTGACGACCAAGGAGGTCAACCGGCTCCGTGACGCCGCTGTGGACGCCGCGGCGCAGGCGACCGGCGCCACCCAGCGCGTCGGTTGAGTTTCTCTCGTACTCGTGGCGACGCTCTGCGGGCGTGAAAGCCGTGCACGAGCACGGATCCCCACCCGGATGGTTGAGTTTCCTTGGCACTGTTCGTGACGCCTTGCGGGCGTGAAAGTCGTGCACCACACGGCCCCCACCCGGATGGTTGAGTAGTCCGCTGACGCAGTCGAGGACGTATCGAAACCCCTCAAGCATGCGCTCCAAACCGGCTCGACAGCGCATGCTCACAGGCCTCGATACGGCTCGCCCTGGGGGGCTCGCCTACTCGACCAGCCGGTTACTTTCCGGTCAGCAGCGAGCGCCCTGGCGCGAGCAATGGGGGTACCTCCCGCATGGAGCGAAGCGCGCGGGGGAGCGAAACTCCTCGCGTGTGCCATCAACCGACGTGACAGCGCATCTCACCGGGTTTCGATACGGCTCCCCCGCTTCGCTCCTCCGCCTGCTCAACCACCCGGGTGACGTTCCTACTTTCCGATCGGCCGACGGAACTGCCTCAATTCCACGGATTCATTGGCCCTGCGCTCTCCGAGCAGACGCTACCCTGGCTAGCGATGTCGACTGGCAGGGAGGCCGGATGGGATTCGCAGATATCGATCAACTGAAGACAGGCGCCAAGAAGCTCGCACAGTCCGGCACAGCCGTCAACGACATGGAGCGCCCGATGTCCACGCAGTTCGGCAAAATCGCAAGCAGCGTGGGTGACGCCTCCTTGGCGACGGCAGTGCACCGGCTTTCCGCGGGGTGGTCGACGTCTATCGGCGACACCGGCTCCCAACTGCACGCCGCCGCATTGTTGGCCCAGAATTTCAGCCTGGACATGGCGTGTGCTACTGGTCCGACATTTGACGCATTGCAGACCTTTCCGCCGTGGAGCAAGTTCTCGAAGGTCACGAGTGACGCGCCGGGCTCGGCTCAGGGGCATGGAGCGCCGTGACGTCGTTCGAGCTACCGCCCGGTGATCCGGCCCAGATTGATCAGGCGCTTCGTGTCCTTCGGAAGATGGCATCGGATCTGCGGACCCAGTCGTCGACGGCGAAGAGCGGGTTCGACCTCGCCGTCGGCGGATGGAATGCGCCGAACAAGAAGTACTTCTTGAGCGCCTATGCCGGTATTCGCCTTCAGTTGACGCGCTCACACGGTGCGCTCGACGGCGCTATCTCGGCGCTCGCAACGTATGCGAATGCGCTCCGGACCGCCACTGACAACATCAGGGACCTTCAGAGGAAGGCCGACCAGGCAGAAGCGACGTCGGGGTCGGTGCACGCACTGCAACAGGAGGCTGATGCCGAGCTTGCGACGGTGCGTCGGTCTGCTCGCATCACGACGGGCCTGCTCAATGCGCTGACAGATGGAGCCGTGACGGGAGCATCCAAGCTCTCGGCGGAGCAGATCGCCCGCAAGGTCACCTCGCGCGACGGGGTGGCAGGTTTGGATCGCGCATGGGTGACCGGCTCGATGACGACGCAGCAAGCGTGGGATGCGATGAAGGCCCCTGGCACCGAGATCCCCATCAACGCAATCAACGAGGACGGTTCGATCAACGACAAGAAGTTCCTGCTGGACACCGTTGCGGCGGCGAAGGGGAGGTACCCGCCCGTCGAGGAGACGATCGGGGGAGACCTGCGCAGAGATGCGAAACCGACCTGGGGGCTGCGCGGCATTGTTGCGGAAATGCGCGCAGTACATGCAGTGCGAGAGCGATACTTCCCGCCGAAGCCGGCGCACGGCTCCGACGAGTCGGTGTGGGAATGGACGAAGAAGCACCCGTGGACGGCCACGGTATTGGCCGTCGTGGGTGGGGGCCTGCTCCTCAGCGGGGCTGGAGAGATGATCGACGGCGAGCTCTTCGGCACCGTGGCAGAGGGCTCGACCCTGGCTCGCACCAGCACGGCCCTGAGCACGACCGCGACCACGATCGGCGGGGCTGCCGCAGCGCTCGATTACTGGAACTGCCTCAAAGGCGATAAGTGGGCGTGTGCGGGGGCGGCAACGGGCGGCGCAGGGAGTGCTTTCGGCGCTGCTCCGAGGCTGATCGAACTGCTGGTCGGGTCGTCGGTGCCCGTGCGCCAGGTCGTGAGGCTTGAGTCGACCGGTCTCGGGCTCGGCGCAATAAGCTGGTTGATCGATGCGAACAATGCAACCTCCACATCGAAGGGGCACTGAGATGTTCTCCCCGTTTCCTTGGGGCGAGAGTAAGGCGCGCTCCCGATTGGAGCGAAACTTCGGTGACATCCTGAGCGAATCGACCAGGGAAGCCTGGATTTCCGCGACTAGTTGGCAAGCCGGCGGCGCGTTTTACTTGCTTGGCGGGCTGGCGCTGTTTGGGCTGCTGGTGCATCGTGACGTGCTGGACATGGACAGCATGGTCGTCAAAGTCGGGTACTTCACCTACGGTAGCCTGTGCCTCGCAGCTCTGTTCTGGTCGTTCTGGCTGCAGCATCAATTCAACGTGGTGGCCTCGAGGGAGCTAGGGCTGACGCGCACCGAGCCGCTGTTCAAAGCGCTGGTCCACCCGCGTCGTCGGCTCGATCGGCTGGTGGAGAGCTGCCGGCGCGTCGAGCAGCGTAAGGCACAGCGCGCCGAGATCAAGGAACTTCGTCGAAGAGAGCAGGAACGCAAGGCACGAGGAGAAGCCAGATGAGCAGCCCCACTACGGAGCCGACTCTGTTCCTGGCCGCCCGCCAGCGGCTCGAGGGGGAGAGTTCCTGCCCCTTGGCAACGGTGTCGGGGGATGAGTTGCTCGCCGCAGGGGATCAGCCCATGATCGCGGACGAAGCCGACCATCGATGGTGGCGCTCCCTCGAGGAGCGGACCCGCGAAGAGATCACGTGGTCGGTCCGCCGCAGTCTCATCGCGCGAGGGCTGCTGGAGGTGACGTGCCTCGATCCGCTGGAGATGACGGTGAGCGACGACTTCTGCCTATTGCTCGAGATGCGGAGGTCACCAGATTTCGTCACCGTCGTCGGCGAGGTCGGTCATCGGTCGCCACTGATCACGATCCATGGCGTGTGGGATGCACAGGAGGCGATCGGTCTCGTGGAGGTGCGCCCCGATGGTCTGGGGATCGGTGAGTTCATGCTGGCGGACGCGAGTGTCGCGGCCACCATCGTCGAACGGGGCCTCGGTGGACCCGCTGCCATCGGGCCGGTTCAGGCCGACGAGGGAGCCCTACCGTCCGGCACCGTCCGGCGCACCGAGACGTTCAGGGCCGATCTCGACGCGCCGACTGCACGGTTCGAGGCCTGTCGGCAAGGGGACACGATGTCGGTTCGGTCCGCTGCGGACGTCGACAACCCCGTCGAGAGTTCCTACGATCGATTGCGGCACTCCGTTCGAGAGGCGTGGACGAGGCCCACTCGGCGAGCGTGAGCCCGCCGACCGCATGAATATGCGCGATGATGTATATTCATGCACATGATGCGCGCAGCAGTAGCGGGGGCGAGCGGGTATGCCGGTGGCGAGATCCTCCGGTTGCTCCTCGCACACCCGGACGTGGAGGTCGGAGCGTTGACCGCGGCGAGCAGCGCGGGCTCGACACTCGGTGATCATCACCCACAATTGATCCCGCTGGCGGATCGGGTGATTCAGGAGACGTCGCCGGAGGCTCTCGCCGGCCACGACATCGTGTTCCTCGCCCTCCCGCACGGTGCCTCGGCCGCGATCGCCGCCCATCTGGAGGGCAGCGTCGTGCTCGACTGCGGCGCCGACTTCCGGCTCCGCGACGAGCAGGCATGGGCTCGGTTCTACGGGACGCCGTATGCCGGGTCGTGGCCCTACGGGATGCCCGAGCTGTTGCGGGCCGACGGCACGAAGCAACGCGACGCGTTGTCGCGCGCCCGGCGGATCGCTGTGCCCGGCTGCTACCCCACGGGGATCAGTCTCGCGTTGGCCCCCGCGTTGCACAGCGGTCTGGTGGAAGCCCGCGACCTCGTCGTCGTGGCCGCGAGCGGGGCCTCCGGTGCAGGACGATCGCTCAAACCGCACCTGCTCGGAGCGGAGGTGATGGGATCGATGAGCCCCTACGGAGTGGGCGGGCTGCATCGCCACACACCCGAGATCGAGCAGAACCTCGGCTCCGCATGCGGCGCGGACGTCGCCGTCTCCTTCACCCCCACCCTCGCGCCGATGCCACGCGGTATCCTCGCGACGAGCAGCGCGCCGCTCGCCGACGGCGTGACCGAGCAGGACCTGCGGACGGCATACCAGAAGGCCTACGCCGACGAACCGTTCGTGCATCTCCTTCCGGAGGGTCGGTGGCCGAGCACCGGAGCCGTCCTCGGCTCCAACGTCGTGGCGCTCCAACTCGCCGTGGACGAGCGGGCCGGGCGGCTCGTCGTGGTCTCCGCCGTGGACAACCTGACCAAGGGCACAGCCGGTGCAGCGGTGCAATGCATGAACCTCGCAACCGGCGTTCCCGAGGGCACCGCCTTGCCGACCACAGGAGTGGCGCCGTGAGTGTGACTGCGCCCCAGGGCTTCCGGGCCACCGGAGTGACCGCCGGCCTCAAGCCGAGTGGCCGTTCCGACGTCGCCCTCGTCATCAATGACGGGCCGGACCATCATGCCGCCGCGGTCTTCACCAGCAACAGGGTGGAGGCCGCGCCGGTGACCTGGACACGACAGGCGGTGTCCGACCATCGGATCGACGCGGTCGTGTTGAACTCCGGAGGAGCCAACGCCTGCACCGGGCACCAAGGTTTCGCCGACACCCACCGGACGGCCGAGCACGTCGCTCACCGACTCGAGGTGTCCGCCGGCGACGTGGCCGTGTGCTCGACGGGACTGATCGGCGAACTGCTCCCGATGCCGAAGCTGCTCGGCGGCGTCGACACGGCAGCAGCGCACCTCGATCGGAACGGGGGAGCGGCGGCTGCCGAGGCGATCATGACCACCGACACCATCGCCAAGCAATCGCACGCGGAGCGTGACGGGTGGAGCGTCGGCGGCATGGCCAAGGGTGCAGGGATGCTGGCGCCCGCCCTGGCGACGATGCTCGTCGTGATCACGACCGATGCCACCGTCGATGCCGCCGACCTCGACGTCGCCCTTCGCGAGGCGACATCGCGCACGTTCGACCGGATCGACTCCGACGGTTGCCAGTCGACCAACGACACCGTGCTGTTGCTCGCCTCGGGGGCATCGGGCGTGGCGCCCGGCCGCGAGGAGCTCACCGCCGCGGTGACGCAGGTGTGCGCCGACCTCGCACGACAACTCATCGCAGATGCCGAAGGCGCCGCACACGATATCGAGATCCGTGTCCGGCACGCGGAATCCGAGGATGACGCGCTCGACGTCGCACGGGCCGTGGCGCGCAACAACCTGCTGAAATGCGCCGTCTTCGGCAACGACCCGAACTGGGGCCGTGTCCTCGCCGCGGTGGGCACGACATCGGCCACGTTCGAGGCTGCCGAACTCGACGTGTCCATCAACGGGGTGCAGGTGTGCCGACAATGCGGCGTCGGTGAGGATCGCTCCCTCGTCGACCTGTCCGGCCGGGAGGTCGTCATCGAGGTCGACCTGCACGCGGGCGAGTCCGAGGCCACGGTCTGGACCAACGATCTGACGCACGACTACGTCCACGAGAACTCCGCCTACTCGACGTGACGAGCCTGTGATGAAGACCTTCCATTCCGCCCATCGAGACGTCGCCTCCGTGCAGGCCGCCACGGACAAAGCGGGCACCCTGGTCGAGGCGCTGCCGTGGTTGCAGAGGTTCCACGGCGACCTCGTCGTGGTCAAGTACGGCGGCAACGCCATGACCGACGACGCCCTGAAACGCGCCTTCGCGGAGGACGTCGCGTTCCTGCGCTATGCCGGACTGCGGCCGGTCGTCG
>CAZMLG010000066.1:0-7044 GCA_964566985.1 uncultured Intrasporangiaceae bacterium | reverse complement strand
GAGCATGCTCGACCGACTGGGCATGACGAGCGAGTTCACGGCGGGGCTGCGGGTGACCACCCCCGAGGTGATGGATGTCGTGCGCATGGTCCTCACCGGACAGGTGGGTCGCGAACTCGTCGGGCTCTTGAATCAGCACGGTCCGTTGGCGGTCGGGCTCTCCGGCGAGGATGCCGCGCTCTTCGGCGCCCGGAGACGCGCGGCGACCGTGGACGGGCGGCAGGTGGACATCGGCCAGGTCGGCGACGTCGAGAGCGTCACCCCCGCCGCGGTCGAGGACCTGCTGGCGGCCGGCCGGATCCCCGTCGTCTCCTCCGTCGCCCCCGATCTGGACCACGAGGGTCAGGTGCTCAACGTCAACGCCGACACCGCAGCCTCGGCGTTGGCGGTGGCCCTGAACGCGAGCAAGCTGGTCGTGCTCACCGATGTCGAGGGGATCTACGAGGCCTGGCCGGACCGCGCCAGCCTGCTCAGCACGATCGGTGCCGACGAGGCCGAGGAACTCATGGGGCATGTGGCATCGGGGATGGTGCCCAAGCTGGAGGCATGTGTTCGCGCCGTGCGCGGCGGCGTCTCGCGCGCGCACGTCGTGGACGGCCGAGCGCCCCACTCGCTGCTGCTGGAAGTGTTCACCGACGCCGGGATCGGCACGATGGTCCTGCCCGACGCACCCGACGATCAGGAGGCCGACTCATGAGCCACGGTTCGCCGCAACGCCTCGGCACCGCGCACAGCGCATTGTTGGACCGCTACGAGCGGTCGTTGCTCGGTGTCTTCGGTAGGCCGCCCCTCGTCCTGACCCGAGGAGAGGGGTGCTACGTCTGGGGCGCCGACGGCTCGCGATATCTCGACCTGGTCGGCGGGATCGCCGTCAACGTGCTCGGTCACGGGCATCCCGCCCTGGTCTCGGCCGTCGCCAAACAGGCCGCCGAGCAGATCCACATCTCGAACCTGTTCACCTCCCCGCCGCAGATCGAACTCGCCGAGCGGCTGCTGAGCGTTGCCGCCGCGCCCGAAGGGTCCCAGGTGTTCTTCACCAACTCCGGCACCGAGGCGATCGAGGCCGCGGTGAAGCTGAGTCGGCGCACCGGCAGGAGGCGGATCATCGCCGCGACGGGGGCATTTCACGGCCGGACGATGGGCGCGTTGTCGCTCACGCACAAGGCGGCCTACCGCGAGCCGTTCGCGCCGCTGGTGCCCGGGGTCGAGCACGTCCCCTACGGAGATGTCGACGCGCTGCGGGCGGCTGTCGGCGACGACGTCGGAGCCGTCGTGCTGGAGCCGATCCAGGGTGAGGCCGGTATTGTCGTGCCGCCCGAGGGATACCTGGAGGCGGCCCGCGAACTCACCGACGCCGCAGGAGCCTTGTTGATCCTCGACGAGATCCAGTCCGGGATGGGCCGCACCGGCACCTGGTTCGCGTTCCAGCACAGCAGCATCCGACCGGACGCGGTGACGGTCGCCAAGGGCCTCGGGGGAGGCGTGCCCATCGGAGCGCTCGTCACCTTCGGAGACACGGTGTCCGCCCTCTTGGGCCGGGGACAGCACGGGACGACCTTCGGAGGCAACCCCCTGGCGTGCGCCGCCGGACTGGCCGTGCTCGACACGTTGGAGCGCGAGGCGCTGCCCGACCACGCGACCCGCATAGGCGCACATCTCGCCGACGCCGTCGAATCGCTCCACCTGCCGTCCATCTCCTCGGTGCGTGGGCTCGGCCTGATGCGCGCCATCGGCCTGACCGACGACATCGCGCCGGCCGTGTGCGCCGCCGCGCAGGACGCCGGATTCCTCCTGAATCCGGTGCGGCCCGACACCATTCGGGTCGTGCCACCGCTGATCCTCACGGCGGATCAGGTCGACGACCTGGTCGCCGCACTTCCCGACATCCTCGAAAGGGCACAGGCATGAGGCATTTCCTCCGGGACGACGACCTGACCGCCGAGGAGCAGGCCCAGGTGCTGGACCTGGCCGCGGAGCTCAAGACGCACCGGCACGCGCGGCGCCCACTGGAGGGCCCGCAGGGGGTCGCGATCATCTTCGACAAACCCACGCTCCGCACTCAACTCTCGTTCTCGGTGGGCGTTTCCGAATTGGGCGGGTATCCGTCGATCGTCGATGGGCGGCTCGCGCAGATCGGCTCACGTGAATCCATACCGGACACGGCGCGTGTCCTGGGACGGCAGGTCTCCGCCGTCGTGTGGCGCACCTACGGCCAGGACCGGCTGGAACAGATGGCGCAGCACGCCGGTGTCCCGGTCGTGAACGCGCTCACCGACCAGTTCCACCCGTGTCAGATCCTGGCCGATCTGCTCACGATCACCGAGCACAAGGGAGGCACCTCCGGGGTCACCATGGCCTATGTGGGCGACTGCGCCAACAACATGGCGCACTCATACCTGCTCGGTGGTGCCCTGGCAGGGATGCACGTCCGGCTCGCCGGGCCGTCCACCCACCAGCCGGACGACGCCATCCTGCGGCGTGCGGCGAAGCTGGCGTCCGACACGGGTGGGTCCGTCACGGCCGGGACCGACTCACGGGCGGCGGCGGCCGAGGCCGACGTGGTCGTGACCGACACCTGGGTGTCGATGGGCCAGGAGGAGGAAAAATCCCGGCGCCGCGGCGAGGACTCGCCGTTCGCGCCCTACGCCGTCGACGGAGCGCTGCTGGCCCGGGCCGCATCCGACGCGATCGTCATGCACTGTCTCCCGGCATATCGCGGCTTCGAGATCAGTGCGGCCGTCATCGACGGGCCACAGTCGGTGGTGTGGGACGAGGCCGAGAATCGGCTCCATGCCCAGAAGGCGCTGCTGTGCTTCCTGCTGGACCACGCGAGCGGGCGGACGCGATGATCGCCGCCACGCGCACCGCCCGCCAACAACGCATCGTCGAACTGATCCAACGAGAGACGATCAGTTCACAGACCGAACTCGCCGACCGGCTGCTGGAGGACGGCGTCGAGGTCACCCAGGCGACCCTGTCTCGGGACCTGGTCGAAGTGGGCGCCATGAAGGTGCGGCGAGGGCGGCAACTGCTCTACGTCGTGCCCGGGGAGGGCGGCGACCGTACCCCGCAGGGAGGCGGCGCCGCGCACGAGGTCAGCACCCGCCTACGCCGGTTGTGCGCCGAGGTGCTGGTGAATGCTCGTGCGTCCGCCAACCTCGTGGTGCTGCGCACCCCTCCCGGCGCCGCGAACTACCTGGCCCAGGCGATCGATCAGGCCGAGCCGCCGAACGTGCTCGGCACGATCGCCGGTGATGACACCATCGTCGTGGTGGCGGACGGCACCAAGGCCGCTCCAGGCGTGGCCAAGTACTTCCTGTCACTTACCGAGAGCGATTGAACGAATCGACCGCCATCAACCGGCATCGACACAAGGAGAGACAACGTGGCCGATCACGATGACAGCCGAGTGAGCCTGTGGGGCGGACGTTTCGCGGGCGGGCCCGCCGACGCCCTCGCGGCCTTGTCGAAGTCGACCCAGTTCGACTGGCGCCTCGCGCCCTACGACATCGCGGGGTCGCGTGCCCACGCCGCCGTGCTGCATCGCGCCGGCCTGCTGGACGACGCCACATATGCCGCGATGAACGAGGCCCTGGACCGGCTGCTCGCCGACGTGGAGGCCGGCGTGTTCGTGCCGGCGGAAGACGACGAAGACGTGCACACGGCTCTGGAACGCGGCCTGATCGAGCGTGCCGGCCCGGACGTCGGAGGCCGGATCCGCGCGGGGCGCTCGCGCAACGACCAGGTCGCCACGCTGTTCCGGATGTATCTGCGCGACCACGCACGGCGGTTGACGGCCCTCGTGCTTGACGTGGTCGACGCGCTCGTGGCGCAGTCCCGCACGCACCTCGGAGTCCCGATGCCGGGCCGGACCCACATGCAACACGCGCAGCCGGTGCTGTTGTCCCATCACCTGCTCGCCCACGCGTGGGCTCTGCTGCGGGATGTCCAGCGATGGCAGGACTGGGATGCTCGCGCCGACGAATCACCCTACGGATCGGGCGCACTCGCCGGGTCGTCGCTCGGGCTCGACCCGTCCGCCGTGGCCCGGGACCTGGGATTCACCCGACCGTCCGCGAATTCGATCGACGGGACCGCCTCACGTGACTT
Source organism: uncultured Intrasporangiaceae bacterium (assembly GCA_964566985.1). Taxonomy (GTDB): domain Bacteria; phylum Actinomycetota; class Actinomycetes; order Actinomycetales; family Dermatophilaceae; genus Leekyejoonella. The sequence goes on along the minus strand of CAZMLG010000066.1, from coordinate 2,934 downwards.
CGTCGCAGAGTTCTGCTTCGTCAGCGCCATGACGGCCGTGGACATCTCCCGCATCGCCGAGGAGACCATCATCTGGGCCACCAAGGAGTTCGGTTTCGTGACGCTGGACGACGCGTTCTCGACCGGCTCGAGCATCATGCCGCAGAAGAAGAATCCGGACATCTCGGAACTCGCGCGCGGCAAGGCGGGCCGCCTCATCGGCGACCTGTCCGGGCTGTTGTCCACCCTCAAGGCGCTCCCGCTGGCCTACAACCGAGATCTGCAGGAGGACAAGGAGCCGGTCTTCGACGGCGTCGACACCCTCGAGGTCCTCCTTCCGGCGTTCGCCGGGATGATCGCCACCCTGCGGTTCCACCCGGACCGGCTGGCAGAGCTTGCGCCACAGGGCTTCTCCCTGGCGACCGACGTGGCCGAGTGGCTCGTGCGGCAAGGGGTGGCGTTCCGCGTGGCCCACGAACTCGCGGGCGCCTGCGTGCAAGAATGCGAAGAACGCGAGATCGAACTCTGGGATCTGTCGGACGAGGACCTGCAGCGCATTTCGCCGCATCTGACCCCCGGGGTCCGTGTGGTCCTGAGTGTGCAGGGCTCACTCGCCTCGAGGTCGTCCGTGGGTGGCACCGCACCGGGCCGGGTGGCCGAGCAGCTCGAGCAGGCGGCCGGCGTCGCCCGCGAGGCCCGGGCCTGGGCGGGCACCGGGATCGCGTGAGGATCGACCCATGACGCAACCCGACGAGGTGCTGCACGCCGCGCGCGACCTGCTCGGACGGACGATCCGGCACGCCGGGGTCACGGTGCGTCTGACGGAGGTCGAGGCGTATGCCGGCGAGATCGATCCCGGCTCGCATGCCTATCGAGGCAGGACGGACCGCAACGCGGTGATGTTCGGTCCGCCGGGGCATCTCTATGTCTACTTCAGCTACGGCATGCACCACTGCATGAACATCGCGTGCTCGCCCGAGGGGGATGCCTCCGCCGTGCTGCTGCGCGCCGGCGAGGTGGTCGACGGTCTCGATCTCGCACGGTCGCGGCGCGGCAGGTCCACCGACCGGGACCTGGCCCGCGGGCCGGCCCGAATGACCCAGTGCCTCGCGATCGACCTGAGCCACAACGGCATCCCTGTCCGATCTCGTGGGAAGGGTTTTGTGCTCGGTCCGCCGATCGAGGTGCCTGCCGACCGGATCAGGACGGGACCACGAGTCGGCCTGAGCGGTCCGGGGGGTGACGGGGAGACCTTCCCGTGGCGATTCTGGATCGACGGCGAACCGACCGTGTCGGCCTACCGTGCGGCCAAACCGCGTCGTCACCGCCGATCGTCGTAGGGCACGCTAGAGGCGGGACGCGGCACGGTGCAGGGCCGGCCGCCCGGACAGAAGGGACGAGACGTGAGCGACATCCTCGACGAGTTGCAATGGCGGGGCCTGGTGGGACAGACCACCGACGAGCCCGCCCTGCGGAAGGCACTCGCCGACGGGCCACTCACGATGTATGTGGGCTTCGACCCCACCGCGCCGTCACTGCACTTCGGCAACCTGGTGCAGCTCGTCCTGGCACGACGGTTGCAGCGCGCCGGGCACCGGGTGCTCTGCCTCGTCGGGGGATCGACCGGACTGATCGGCGACCCGAAGCCGGACTCGGAGCGGGTGCTGCGCAGTCGTGAGCAGGTCGGCGAGGCCGTCGACCGCATACGGACGCAGGCACGGTCCTTCCTGTCCTTCGAGGGTGACAACCCGGCCACCATGGTCAACAACCTCGATTGGACCCAGGGCATCACCGCGTTGGACTTCCTGCGCGACTACGGCAAGCACTTCCGGGTCAACGCGATGATCAAGAAGGACGCCGTCGCGGCCCGCCTCCACAGCGACCAGGGGATCAGCTACACCGAGTTCAGCTACCAGATCCTGCAGGCGCTGGACTACCTGCACCTATACCGCGAATACGGATGCACGCTGCAGACCGGTGCGGTCGACCAGTGGGGCAACATCATCGCCGGAGTCGACCTGATCCGCAGCGCGGAAGGTGAGCACGTGCACGTGCTCACGACGCCCCTGCTGACGGACTCCAACGGGCGCAAGTACGGCAAGTCGGAGGGCAACGCCGTCTGGCTGGACCCGCGGATGACCAGCCCCTACGCCTTCTACCAGTACTGGGTCAACATCGAGGACTCCGAAGTCGTCAAGCTGATCAAGGTGTTCACCGACCTGGGCCTCGAGGAGATCGCCGAGCTGGAGACCCAGGTCGAGCAGGCACCCTTCCGCCGGGAGGCACAGCGCACCCTCGCGCGAGAGGTCACGACCCTCGTGCACGGCACCGACGCCATGCGCGCAGCCCAGGACGCCTCGGCGGCGCTGTTCGGCAAAGGCGATGTCCACGTCCTCGACGAAGCCACTCTCTCCGACGCGACGGCCGAGTTGCCCGGGGGGCACGCATCCGTCGGGGACGCCGTGGTGGACGTCCTGGTGTCCACCGGGGTCGCCGACAGCCGCAATGCCGCGCGCCGGCTCATCGGCGACGGGGGAGCCTCGCTCAACAACGAGAAGATCGCCGACCCGGACGCGCGCCTGCAGGAATCGGACTTCCTGCACGGGTCCGTGGCGATCGTCAAACGGGGCCGCAAATACCTCGCCGCCGCACGTCGGGTCGTGTGATCGAGCACACACCCGGAAGTGCCCTCACGATTTGGCGATGGGGGTCGTGTGCCGTAGTGTTCTGCGAGTCGCCTCCGAGCGGCACAACCCCTTCAGATCTTGCGATCCGGCGGGGTGTGCAGGGCCCGGAGCGACGGCCATCGGCCGACCGGATCCCGATTTGGGAGAGGGTCCGACGGGTGGTAGATTTACTCAAGTCGCCGCGAGCGATCGGAAAGCTCCGAAAGACGCGGTCGAACCGTTTTTTGAGAACTCAACAGCGTGTCGAGTGATTGATGCCAGATTTTTT
>CAZMLG010000065.1:0-16381 GCA_964566985.1 uncultured Intrasporangiaceae bacterium | reverse complement strand
GCCGCATCGCGGACTCTCCCCGGTTGACGATGGCGATACGGGAGAACATCGAGTGGGTCGACCTCCGAAGCGTCGGTGAGTGGACGCCACGGGATGTGCGCGTCACCGCCTAAGCCTGCCACCAAACGGGCATGACTAGCGAGTATGACGCGGGTTCGTGGAGCATCGACTTCTCCCGCGACCGCCTGCCCGAGCGCCCGTCCTGGACGGCTTCGCGGCCGTCCGGCTCGAGTCGAGTCGGCCCGAGCGACGCCTGCGGCGTCAGTCGACCGTGACGGTGGTCAGGCAGAAGGGGTGGCCGGCCGGGTCGATCAGGACACGCCATACGTCCGGGCCCGGTTGGGCCTTGGCCACACGGGCACCGAGCGCCACCGCCCGCTCCACCGACGAGTCCAGGTCATCGACCGAGACGTCGAGATGCACCTGCTGTTTCTGTGGGCCGTCCGGCCAGTCGGGCGCCACATAGTCGTCGGTCTTCATCATCGTCAGACACCAATGGTGGTCGGCGAGGGCGATGATGCTGCGGTCGGGCGCGGCGACCACCTCCTTCAGACCGAGCAGCGCCGCATAGAACTGCGCGAGGTGGTCCGGGTCGGGGCAATCGAGGGAGACCGCTGCGAGGCGGCCGACGGGTTCACTCATGTGGGCCAGTGTGGCGCGCACGCCGACACCTACACCTCACCGTCGGCGCCCGCCTCCGACATCGCGGCGGGCCCAGCTCGCGTCGGACCGGTGATCGGGATCGGCCATCATCGGGATCGCCGGGACCGCGAAGACGGCGAAGACCGCGACCATGGCCCAGGCCGTCCCGGAGAAGAGAAGCAGCCACCACAGGTAGCTGCCCACGAAGACGCAGACCGGCAGGATCGCGGCGACGCGCCGCCCCGCGGCTTCGGCCGGGATCAGGTGCAGCCGCAGCGCCACTCGCCGGATCGATGTCCGCACGAGCGTCGAGCAGCCGAGCGCGGTCCACACGACCACGGGTATGCCGATCACCACCGCGAGCGTGATCAGCCGTTGTCGCCCGCTCGCCCCGTCGTCGCGGGCGTGATACCAGAGCCACAGCAGCGGGGTGGTGAGGACCAGGCACACCAGGGTCGTCACCGACGGCCACACGCGCATCGCCCGCGACGGTTTGCCCGACATCTTCGGCACCGGCATGTCGTCGTCTCTGCGTTCGGGCATACACATCCTCCTCCCCTCCAGGCTAGGCGCCGCGGCGACGACGGTGGGTCGCCGCGATCCGGGGATCGGCGCACCGACCCCACGTCACCGCGTCCTGGAAAAAGCAGTGTGGGCAGGCCGGTGATCGACGCTAACGTCGGGGGATGGATGTGCAGTTCTTCGAGGACGCCGGCACCTTCCTCCGCGAGGCCGGCGCGCTTCTCACCGCGGATCCGCTTCGCTACAGCGTGATCGCCGGCACGGCCGAGCGGGCGAACGCGTCTCGGCGGCCGGCGGACGTGCCCTGGTGGTTCGCGGTCGTCCGAGACGACCGGCGTATCCAGGGCGTCGCGATGCGCACCCATCCGCAGCCTCCGCACGCCGGGTTCGCCGCGGCGATGCCGCCCGACGCCGTGGAGGCGCTGGCGGCGGCGCTCGCCGAGCGGGGTGAGCAGGTGTCGGCCTGGAACGGCGACCTCGACGCGGCGCAGGCCCTGTGCGAGGCCGTGGCCGACGGCCGGCCCGTCGAGGTGGCGATGCACACCCGCCTGTTCGAGGCCGGGGAGGTGGCCTGGCCGCGGCGACCGGACGGCATACTGCGGGTCGCCGGGGCCGATGACGAAGAATTGGTGACGGCCTGGCTGCGCGACTTCCATCACGACGCGGATGTCCAGGCCGGTCGCACGCCGGACCCCGCGGCCGTGCCGACGGCCCCGCCCCCAGGCCTGGAGTCCGGTGAGTTCTGGATCTGGGAGGTCGGGGGTCGGCCGGTGCACATGACGAAGGTGCGGCCGCCGGCCTTCGGCACGCGCCTGATCGGACCGGTCTACACGCCGGCCCGGCATCGCGGACGCGGTTATGCCGCGTGGACAGTCGCCGCGCTGACGGGGCGCGTCCTCGACGCGGGCCGCCGGCCGTGCCTCTACACCGACCAGGCCAATCCGGTGTCCAACCGTCTCTACGAACGCCTCGGCTACCGGCCGGTGCGTGACGAGGGCAATGTCGTCGTCCGGAGGTGACGACACCTACCGGCTCGATCCGGGAGACTCGTCGACATGACACCGGATGAGTTGCGCGACCACTGCCTGGGCAAACCCGGCGCGTGGCCGGACGAACCGTGGGAGGGCGACCTGGTCGCCAAGGTCCACGACAAGATCTTCGCGTTCATCGGCGCCGGGTCCACCGTCGGGTTGAAGGCCGGCGCCACGCGGGAGGAGGCGCACGAGTGGGTCGCGCAGTATCCAGGCGATGCCGACGCGATGGCCTACATCGGGCGCTTCGGGTGGATCTCGCTCCGCGTGGACGGGTCGATCCCGGACGACGAACTGCGCGAGGCGATCGACGCGTCCTACGACGCCGTCGTCGCCAAACTGCCACGCAAGCATCGCCCGTAGGCCGTGTCGACCCGGACCGCTCCCCGCTCAGCCGCGGGTCGGCGAGGCGGAGTGCGAGGCGGTGATGCCCCATCCGGCGGTCCGGCGCGCCGGGGTCGGGCGCACCGCGCGCCGGTCGTCGGTGCCGTTCGTGCGGCGGGCCGAGAGGAAGCGGGTCAGCTCGACGGCGGCGAAGCCGACGAGCAGGGCGAGCGCGACCGCGTTCACGATGATGATGCCGGTGAAGAACTCGCTGATCTGGATCATGGTGTGCTCCTGAAAACTCATTACTACATCTGTAGTGATCACTACACTACATCTGTAGTAACTGCGCTGCCAAGGCGGCCGGACATGATGCTGGTCACATCCGAGAGATCACGTATCGTCGCGGGCGGATCGACCAGCGGCCGAGTCCACCTCACCGGATCGGGCGCCCGCGGAAAGGTGGACCCATGACCCTGGCCGGCTTCACCCTCGTCGGCCTGGCCGTCCTGGTCGCGGCGTTCGTGCAGGGCTCCAGCGGCATGGGATTCGCGATGCTCTGTGCTCCCCTGGTCGGCCTCGTCGATGCGTCACTCATCCCGGTGATGCTGCTGGTGTTGATGCTCCCGCTGAACTGCTACGTCGCGTGGCGCGAACGCGCCCACGTCCACCGGCAGGGCGTGGCGTGGATCAGCGTCGGACGGTTCGCCGGCACCTTCGCCGGACTGTGGATCCTCCTGGTCGTCGATCTGCATCAGTTGGCTCTGCTGATCGGCATCTCGACGGTGCTCGCCGCCCTGGTGGCGTTGCTGGCCCCGGCGTTCGAACCCCACCGCGGCGGCCTGGCGATGGTCGGGGTCGTCACCGGGGTGACCGAGACCTCGACCGGAGTGGGTGGCCCGCCGCTGGCACTCGCCTACCAACACACCCCGGGACCCGTGCTCCGGTCGACCGTCGCGGTCTGCTTCCTGATCGGAGAAGTGATCTCGCTGGCGGTGCTCACGGCCGGCGGGAAGGTCGACGGCCACACGGTGATCACCGCTCTGGTGTTGCTGCCGTTCCTGGCGCTCGGGTCGTTCGCCAGCCGGTTCGTGCACCACCGCCTGGACGGGCCGTTGCTGCGTTATCTCGTCCTCGGCTTCGCGATCGTCTCCGGGATCGCCGTGATCCTCGAGGCGTGAAACTCCCGCGGTGGGCGTGACGCCGACGATCCGGTCCTGGCGAGGCCTGACGGGCGGTGTCGCCGGCTGGCGCATCGGACGACTGACCGAGCGCCTGATCGCGTCATGCAGTAGTCGTCATATCTGACGCATTCTGCATGACCCACCGCGCGCTGCGGCTCGGCAGCAGGCACACCCCGGTCGACAACCTGGCAGACCCCATGCGCGTCCTACCAGATGAGCACTCATCGAAGGAGATGACGTCATGAGGATGGTCGGGGGGCGCCGGATGGCGCTGGGCACGGCATGCATGGTCGCCGTGGGAGGTATCTCGTTCGCGAGCGCGCCGTCGACGCAGGCGGCGGGGGCGCATCCGGGCTCGGCACAACCGAAGCTCGCCTCCTGCCCCTCTCACCCGGTGACGTACTACGGCGCGTCCGGCGCCTGCGTGAAGCTCGTCCAGCAGTTGCTGATCAAACACCATGTCTCGGTAGGCTCCTTCGGCGCAGACGGTCACTTCGGACCCGCCACACGCGGCGCGGTCAAGACCTTCCAGCGCAGCAGAACACTGAACGGGACCGGTGTGGTCGACGAATTGACCTGGAAGGCGTTGTTGAGCTTCGGGCCGACCGGGCATGCCTGCGTCACCCAGACCTTCAACCATCTGACGAGGGCCCAGCGGGTCGGCCAGTTGATCATGGTCGGGATGGAGCACGTCAACCAGAGCCAGGTCCACGGCCTGATCTCACGTCATCACGTGGGCAACGTGGTCTACCTGGGCGGTTGGCAAGGCGACGCGACGCTCGGGAAGACCTCCGACGACCTACAGCGCCGGGCCACGGCCAAATCGACCGGCGGGGTCGGGATGCTCATCGCAGCCGACCAGGAAGGCGGCCAGGTGCAGCAGCTGACCGGCAGCGGATTCAGCCGGATCCCGTCGGCACTGACGCAAGGGAAGTGGTCGTCGGCACGCCAGAAGGCCCTGGCCCAGAAGATCGGGCAGCAGTTGCGGGACGTCGGCGTCAACGTGAACCTGGCACCCGTCACGGACACGGTCCCGAAGTCGCTCGGCACCGGCAACGGTCCGATCGGGCGATACCACCGCGAGTTCGGCTACACCCCGAAGGTCGTCGCGCGCGGGGCGAAGAGCTTCGTGGACGGGCTGAACAGCCGGCACGAGATCGCCACGATCAAGCACTTCCCGGGAATAGGGCGCATCAAGAACAACACCGACACGTCCGGCACCGGCATCACCGACAACACGATGACCGCGAACGATCCCTATCTGATGCCCTTCCGGCACGCCATCAACCCGGGTGCCGGGATGGTGATGATCGGCCTGGCTCGGTATCCGAAGATCGACGCGTCCAACCAGGCGGTGTTCTCGCACAAGATCATCACCGGGATCCTGCGCAAGGACATGAAGTTCCGCAACGTCGTGGTGAGTGACTCGCTCAGTGCCGTCGCCGTGAAACATGTCCCAGCCGGCCGGCGCGCCGTGCGCTTCATCCAAGCCGGCGGCAACATCGCCCTGACCGGTGCGCCGGGTCAGGTGCCCGCCATGGTGTCCGCGATCCTCGCGCAGATGAAGGACAGCCCGGCCTTCACCAAGAAGGTCGACGCATCCGTGCGCCGAGTGTTGGGCCTCAAATCGAGGCACGGGTTGCTGAACTGCTCGTGACCTGCTGGGCGCGCACGCTGGTGCGCACCGTCCAGACGACCAGCACGGTGATCAGCACCGGAGTGAAGAAGGGCAGGATGGGAGCCATCACCGCCACCGGAAGGGTCATGGCGAGGACGATCTTGAGCCCACCCTCGAGCAGGAAGGCGACGGTCCACACGATCGTCAGCATCCGGAAGAAACTCCGGAACCCGGCCTGCCTGTCCCACAACCGATTCCATTCGGCGCGCGCTTCCTCACCCGGCGCGCCGAAGCGCTGTGAGAGGTAGTACATCATCGGTTTGCCCGCACAAAGCGTCACCAGGAAAACCATCCCGGAGACCAGATTGGAGATGCCGTCCTTGGCCAGCAGGAACCGCGGGCTTCCGGTGACGAGGGTGAGCAGCAGGCCGACTCCGAACGTGATGATCATGAAGACGGCGAAGGCGTCGACCTCGCGCCGGGCCACGATGACGTAGGCCGCGCGGGCGGCGGCGACGCCCGTGCCGACCAGCAGCGCGACGAACAGGTCCGCGCCGAGCGCGCGGGCGAGCAGATACGCTCCGACCGCCAGACCGGCGTCGAGGAACAACGTCCAGGCGATCGAGCGGATCATGCGCCGCTGTTCCATGGCAGGTGTCCCTTCGTGATGCGTGGTCGGTGCCTCTCGGCGATCCATGGTCAGTGCCTCTCCCTGATGCGTCATCGCTGCTCCTCCCCGATCCACGAGCCGTGGAACCCCGCGGGCACCCTGCGGGGCAGCAGGACCCGGGCCACCGGGCCGGCACCGACATCGGTGGCATCCATGATCACCAACTCCGACCGATCACCCGCGAGCGGGGTGACGATGCTGATCAGCCAGCCGGCGTCCTCCTGGTCCGCCTCGGCACTCGGCACGAACACCGCCTCGCCGACGTGGTGCGGTGCGGCGAAGTCGTGCGCGGTCGTCGATCCTGCGTGGGTGTCGTACTTGACGACGCCGCCGTTCCTGCTGCCGGACACGGCATACAGGTAGCGGTGCTCGCGGCCGACCAGGTCGTCGTTGAGGCTGGGGAACTCGACCTCCCGGTCGTCGAGCTGGGTCTCGTGGAGGCCGCCCGTGCGGGGGTCGATCACCCAGCGATGCAGCACGCTGGAGAGGTTGGCGTCGGCGACGAGGTTGCCGTGACCGCCGCTCGCGGTGACGGTGCCGCCGATCTGGGACCAGAACTGCGAGAAGGCCGCGCCGCCGTATCGGACGGCGTCCAACACCACGCGACCGCGGTCGTCCTCGCGGGCGTTGCCGACGTGGAACACGTAGCAGGGGTCGACGTCGACCCAGCGCACGGTGGCGGGCGCGCCGCGGCCGGCCATGCGGGACATGATGCCGATCCGCGCGCCGTAGGACTCGTCGTAGACGAACGGCATACCGCCGGTGCCCTGCCGGAACACCACCGGCAGGTCGAGCCACACGACGTAGTGCTCGGTGATCGCGAAGTCGTGCATCATCGTCGGCCCGGGCACGTCGACCGGGGTCGAGGCGACCATCCGGCCCTCGGCGTCGGCCACGTGGAAGGTCAGGTAGGGCGGGGCGGGCGAATAGCCGTAGAAGTAGAGCTCGCCGGTCTGCGGGTCGGTCTTCGGGTGGGCGGTCATCGCCGTGCGCAGGTGGCCCGAGAAGTCGTAGGGGCCGACCGTGTCCAGCTCGCCGGTGACCTCGTAGGGCAGGCCCGCCTCGCAGAGCGCGAGCAGCGCTCCGCCGTGCTCGATCACGTGGGTGTTGGCGGTGTTGAACCGCAGATCGCGGCCGACGGAGTCGAGCACCGGCGTGCCCGCTGCCCGGCCGGAGAGAGCGGCCGTGTCGACCCAGCGGTTGCGGTACCACAGCGCGCGGCCGTCCCGGATCCGTATGCCATGGAGCATGCCGTGGCCGGTGAACCAGTGCGATGTCGGGTCGTCGGCGAGGGGGTTCGGACCGTTGCGCAGGTAGCGGCCGTCGAGCTCGGTCGGGATCGTGCCGATGACCTCGAGGTCTTGGGCGCCGATCTCGTCGGGGGCCGGCTCGAACATCCGGCTCTGGGGAAGGGCTTCTGTCGTCGTCATGCGTCGACTCTGACATGTCGACTTCGACATGTCAATAACTACATGTAAGATTCTTCGTATGGCTCTTCGATATGCACTCCTCGGACTCCTGAACGACCACCCGTCCAGCGGGTACGAACTCACGCAACTGTTCGCCGAAGGGATCGGCGCCTACGCGTGGAGCGCCAAGCACAGCCAGATCTACCCCGAGCTGCGCAAGCTGGCGACCGACGGCCAGATCGAGATGGTCGAGGAAGGCGCTCGCGGCCGCAAGACCTACGCGATCACCGAGGCCGGTCGGCAGACCCTGCGGGACTGGCTGCTCGCCGGGCCGTCCGCGACGGGCGGGGTCCGCAACGAATACGTGCTGCGACTGTTCCTGCTGTCGGCACTGGAGCCGGACGAGGCAATCTCGGTGCTGCAGCGCACCGCCGACCACGCCGAGCAGCAGATCGAGATGTTGACCACGGAATACGACCATGCGCGCGCCCGTCGGGACGACATCACCAGCTATGGCGCGCTGGCCGCGAAATACGGGCTCTATGCCCACCGGGCGACGGCCGACTGGGCCACATGGGCGATCAGGGAGTTGCGCGACCTGGGCTGAGCGCCCGAGCGGAATGGGGTCTGCGCACCCGCGGTGTACTCCGCCACTTCATGCCGCCACCTACGGCGGGGACTGACCGCCGCTGCGGCGTGATCACACCGGCTGTGGTGCGCCGGCATGACGGGCGATGAATGGCCCTGGCGACCGGACGCCGAGTGTTTCCGGAAGCGATCGAGTTGATGGGACGAGGACGAGCCCGGGGCGGGCAAGGCCCTGCTGGTGCGTGGCTGGCCTATGACGTGAACCGCACCAGAACTCAGACCGCGTCCAGCCACGCGAGGATCCGCTCGGCGGTCTCCTCGACGGAGAGGTCCGACGTCGTGAGGCGCAGGTGGCGATGTCCGGCCAGGACGGCGTCCGCCAGGCTGCTCCGCTCGGGATCGGTCGTCATGCGCTCGGCATCCGCCTCGCGCACATGCGCCTCCGACCACGCCAGGTCTCGCTTGGACTTCTTCTCGGCGAGCCGGGACTCTCCCCTGTTCCGCTCCAGCCGGACGTCCAGCTCGGCGTCGAGCTCCACGAAGGCCACTTCCTGCCCGGCCGCCGCGAACGGACGGACGTATGAGCACATGACCGCGGCACTGGCCGGATCATCGACCGGCCAGACGAACGTCAAGATCAGGTCGACTCCGTGCCGGGCTGCTTCCTCGAGCACGCGCACACGGAACTCGTCCTTGAGCAGTTGGAACGCCGGGTGGTCCCAAGAACCGAACGCCTCAAGAAGCGGCTCGATCGTGGCGTGGTTGTGAAACAGGTTGAACTCCGTGGCGCCGGCTATCGCGCGCCCGACCGCCATCTTGCCGACGGCCGGAGGGCCGGAGATCACGAGAAGCATGCACTGAATGATGCCCGGTGTGCTCGGTGGCCGTCGACACAATTCCGGCGAGACGAGTGCCGCGATCTGCCTACTCGTGATGAGGTCACGAGCTCCCGGGAGGCAAACCGCGGCAAATATGACGCGCTTTGCCTGCCCGTGAGCAGTCCCTGCGACCGCGGTATGCATATCGCGGCACGGGTGCCGCTCGGCGAGCTGCTTCCATATCGGTGGCCACGAGTTGAGCGTTGACACCAACCCGAGGCAGCTCCGGCCGCGCCAGCTCCGGTTGAGGATCGCCTTGCGGCACCTCTCCGCAGGCCGATCGGTAGCGGAGTTCGCCGCCCGGCAGTTGCGCTATAGCGCAACAAACCGTCGACGCCCATGAAAGCGCGGATTGGGTGTCGACGGTTCGTCGCGTTATAGCGTGCGGAACGGGACAGGCCGCCCACGTGGTCGACACCCCGGAGCGGACCATGACGTCGGCATGCACGGCGCTCGCCGGCGTGGAACGATATGCACCGGAGGACCTCATGCTAATGGACGAAACCGGGCAAAACCCCACTGCGGCAGCAGGAGTCGCGATCTTCGACAGCTTAGGCAACCTCCTGCTCGGCCGCCACGCGCACGACGGCAGGTGGGCCACGTTCGGAGGCGCGCTCAAACCCGGTGAGGATGCGTTGACCGCGGCACTGCGCGAAGTGCGTGAGGAGATCGGACTCGACCTGGACCGTGCCGACCCGATCGGCACGTTTGGTGGATCACCGATCTACACGGTCCGGTATGCCGACGGGTCGACGCAGACCTACACGGTGACGATGTTCGCCCACGTCATCAACCGAGGGACCGCCGTCATCGCGCCCGACCGCGTCGAGATCGTCGACGCCGCATGGTTCACCCAAGGCGAACTGTCCGGCAGCGACCTGCTCGCGGCCGATATGGCCGAGATCATCCCTGCGGCCGTGTCGTGGTTCCGCGACGCCGGCTGAGGCTCGGCTACGTGCCGATCCGGCGTGCGAGATCTGCAACTCCGGCGCCACTGAGGTCGGTGAGGGCGTCAGGTCGACCGGCGACTGCCATGAGGAGAGCTTCGGCGGGGCCGGTCACGTCGGGGCCGGTGCCGTGCTGCCAATCCAGATCCGAGGCGACCAGGTGGAGGCCACGGATATGCTTGCGGCTGGGTAGTTTCGGCGATCTCAGCGCGAATTTCAGCGCGGGCTCGACGCGGTCTCCGGGCACGGTGCGGGGCAGGTTCAGGGCGCGGCGGATGTCCTGCTGGTGGATGAGGCCGTCGGTCAGCCCGACCGCGCCGCCGAACCAGGCGCCCGGACCGGTCGGTGTCGGATGGGCGCGGAGAAGGGCGGTCAGCTCCTGTGGGGAGTGGGCTGCGAACTGGGCGCGGCCCACCTCGTTCGGTCCGCCCCGGCCCAATCCTTTGATGCGTCGCCCGATCATGGCCCCGGGCGACATGTTGTCGTAGCTGACGACGTGCGCGACCACGTCGTGGACCGACCATCCGGCACACAGGCTCGGCGCGTCCCACTGATCGGGCTCCAACGTGTCCAGGAATTCGGCCAGATCGCCACGCTCGTCTGCGGCCAGGCGCATCAGATCGGGCTTCGCCCCAGCGGTGCGCCCCGTCATACGCCGACCCTGAGTGGTGTGATCCGGATCAGCCCATGCCGCCCACCACCGGACGACCCCGCGACGTGGCCATCCGAGACCTTCGTCATCCCTGCCATGGACGCGGAAGCTACCGCTTATGCATAGGAACCGCAACGGCACGCCGCAGCCGTCCGGTCGTCCAGCCTTCACGAGTGCCGGCGGCGGGGTTGTCGAGCTGCGACAGATCGAGCGGGCTGCCCTCGACGCCAGGCGTTGTCGGCGATGCTGTACGCATGGACTACGTGTCACGGACGCCGCGACCGCCGATCGATGCCCTGGCCGACGACGTCTACCACCTGGCGGGCGAGCCGCCCTACGCCCGGTTGACGCTGCCGGCGGCGCCGGCACCGCTTCTCATCGTCAATCTCGGGGCGCCGTTCCACATCCGCGCGGGCAACGATGCCGAGGCATCCGCGTATGCCGACGGGTGCGTGGTCAGCGCCCCCACCCGGGCGTGGGACTTCAGCTACCCGATGCCGACCCGGTCGGTCGGTGTGCATTTCAAGCCGTGGGGGCTGGCACCCTTCCTGCCGAGGGCCGCGTCCGAGTTCCGTGACCGGCCGGTGACGATCGAACAGGTCTGGGGCCGGCCGATCACTGCCGAGCTGCGAGACCGATTGGCCGCGGCGAGCGGACCCGACCAGATGCTCACGCTGCTCGAGGACGCGCTGATGCGGCAGCGACGTGAGGTCCCAGGCCTTGATCTGGTCCGTCACGCGAGCACCGCCATCGCGAGCACCGGCGGGAGAGTGCCGATCGGCGATCTGGTCGCGACCGGAGGTGTCAGCAGCACCTATCTGGCACGGCGATTCAAAGAGATCATCGGCGTCACGCCGAAGCGGCTGGCCCGGGCGCACCGCTTCTCCGCCGCCGTGCTCGCCATGGACCCCGCCGAACCCATCGACTGGGCAGACCTCGCCGCACGCGCGGGCTACTTCGACCAGGCGCACTTCGGGCACGAGTTCCGAGAGTTCACCGGCTTCACGCCGACCCGGTACATCGAGATCCGCAGGCGCTTCCTGCGTGAGCATCCCGGCCACGTGCTCGACGGCTGGCCGCTGCCGGCTGATTGATTTCTTCCAAGAATCCGCGATCCGCACGCGGCAGACTCCAGGGACACATGCCATCGGAGGAGCCCTGTGAGCAAGGTCGTCATGTATGCGTCGGTGTCGGTCGACGGCTTTATCGCCGCCGAGAACGACGACCCCGGACCGCTGTTCGAGTGGCTGGTCAGCGGTGAGGTCCCGTTGGACGAGAGCGACGCGCTGAAGGTGTCGCCGGCCTCCTACGACTACATCCGGCCGTACTGGGACGAGATCGCGGTGACCGTCGCCGGGCGCCACGTCTTCGACATCACCGATGGCTGGGACGGGACGCCGCCGGCAGGGGTCGACGACGTCGTCGTCGTCAGCCACCGGCCGCCGCCCGAGGGCTGGGACCCCGAGGCGCCCTTCCACTTCGTCGACGGTATCGAGGCGGCGGCGGCCACGGCACGGGACCTGGCGGGCGATCGCACGATCGAGGTTGCGGCCGGAGACGTCGGCGGTCAGTTCCTCGCCGCGGGGCTCGTCGACGAGGTGCGCATGGATGTCGCCCCCGTCGTGCTCGGATCCGGCAAGCGCTTCTTCGGATCGGTCGATGGCCAGCACCTGTTGGAGAATCCCGACGTGGTGATCCAGGGCGATCGAGTGCTCCACGTGCGCTACGGCATACGCCGATCAACGCACTGAGCCGGTCACGTGCACCCACAAGCCGTGAACGTCGGCGGGTTCTGCGTGACGCTTCGGGGAGTTCGCGTGCCCCGTTGCGTGATAACGCAACAGAGCGTCAACACTCGTGGCCGTGATGTCCGGGTATCGACGGTTTGTCACGCTATAGCGTCTGTTTAGGCCGGCGCCCAGGCACTCCTCGGACTGGTGCCGGTGCCGCCCTTGGTCCAGAAGGCGTCATGGTCGGCCGCGTCCCACAACCTGGCGCACCGCCGGCTGCTACCGGTGTGTCCTCCCGGCCATCTGGTGCAACGTGCGCTCGCCCGCAGGGGTGAGGTGTGCTGACCGGGGATGCGAGCCACGGGCGACCCAGCCTCGCTCGAAGGCGACGGCACTGAACCGGTCGGCCAGGGCCCCGGCGGCGTGCGGACGCCGCTTGGGTCCAGTCGATGCACGGGCGCAGGAGATCCCGCCGCGGGTCCGGGCGGATGTCCACGCCGAGGCCGCTGAACGAGGCACGGCCGGCGTCTGTCAGTTCCCACGCGTCGGTGACCAGTTCGGCCGCGGTCCACCGGTCCAGCAGGTCCACACCGAGCCGGCCGGCCAGGTGCCGATAGCAGGTCCGCCCGGCCGCCAGTTCCTCGTCGTGCCGATGTCCCCGAAGGCTGGAGGTGGCGGGATGGGTGCGGGAGGCCAGGCTCATGGCCTCTACTGCCGCAGCGACCCGCGGTCCGGCGAGCGTCAGATAGCAGTGCCGACCCTGCCGATACTCCACAAGCAACCCCGCATTCACCAGGCGGCGCACGTGCCCACTGGCGGTGTTGCGTGCGATCCCTGCATGGTGCGCCAACTCCCCCACGGTCCAGGCGCGCCCGTCCATCAGCGCGACCAGCATGCTCGCGCGAGACGGGTCGGCCACCTGTTTCGCGAACGCCGCCAGATCGGGGGTTCTCGGGGAAGTGAGCCGATTTGTCACCTTCACACCACCATTGAACCGCATGAATGTGTCGGCGGTCGCCGACACATCCCCGGCCTACCGTGACGGCATGGACACGACCTCCACAACCCTTGCCGATGCGCAATACGTTCACGACGAGTGGGACCGGCGCACTCGAGCGCATGACATCGACGGCCTGCTGGACCTGTACGCACCGGATGGGACGCTGGAGAGTCCGCTGGTGCCACGGGTCATGGACACCACCAGTGGGGTCCTGACAGGACGCGCTCAGCTGCGGGAGTTCTTCGAGCGGGGCACCCGTGGTCGACCGAACGAACTGGTGCGCTTCTACCGCAGCGGGCAGTTCCTCTTCGGGCACGGACGGCTGATGTGGGAATACCCCCGGCGAGCACCCGATGGCGACCAGGTGGACATCACAGAGGTGATGGACCTGACGGGCACGACGATCCGGCACCACCGCATCTACTGGGGCTGGTTCGGCATACCACTGCTCCAACCGCAGTAGCACCCAGTGCGCCTATAGGTTTGGTGGATGAGGAATCCGGGATCCGTGTCGGGCGAAGCGAACGAGAACCAGGTGCGCCTTTCCTTCTGCACCGCCAACGACCTTCGACCCCGCTCGGATGCGGTGCTGGAACTGCAGGCCGCGTGCTATTCGCCCCCGCCGTGGTGCTACAGCGAGCAGGAAGTCGCCGAGTATGCCGACGAGCTACAGCGGCATCTGAATCACGACGGCTTCGAAGCCGTCGTGGCTCTCGACGGCGATGGCCTCGCTGGTGTCGCCTACGGCTTTACCGGGCCAGTGCAGATTCCGGACGACGGCGGGTTCTACCGGTCCGTCGTACAGGCTCTCGGCCGGACGCGTGTCGATCAGGAGCTCGCCGGTCAACCATTCGAGGTGCTGCAGGTCATGGTGCACCCGGGCCGACGCCGCATCGGCATCGCTCGAACCCTCCTGAGTCGGTTGGTGGACCACCATCCTCGGGCATGGCTGGCGACGCTGCCCGATTCCCCCGCCGCCCGCCTGTACCAGAAGGCTGGGTGGCGTCGACTCCGACCCACGTTCGACCTGTGGGGCCGAGACTGCGAGGTCTGGCTACGAAGCCCGCCGCAACACCCGTTCACCGCCACCCACTAACCGGCATACATCGACACGAGCGAGGTCCATCCCAGTGTCTACATGGCCGATTGCGTGTAGTCACCTTTGCCGATCACGGCATGGCGCACCCCGCCGGCGGGATCCTTGACGTCGTCCGTGAAGCGGGGGATGACGTGTAGGTGGGCGTGGAAGACCGTCTGTCCCGCCGCCCGGCCGGCATTGAAACCGACGTTGTAGCCGTCCGGACTCAGTTCTGCGTCGATCCGCATCTTGACCTGGCGAACAAGGTCGAGCGTGCGCACCCACTCCTCCGGCGTCGCCTCAAACCAGGTCGCGATCAGGCGAAACGGGATGACCAAGGTATGGCCAGGGGACACAGGGTTCGCGTCGTCGATGGCGAAGACGAGGTCGTTCTCGGCGATTCGGTGTTCTGCAGGGATGCTCAGGAAAGGCGAATTGGTACGGCGCATAGCGGCGATTCAACACCATCGCCGCCGGCTCGGGTGGCACCGGCGAAGAACCGCAAGCCATCCCACATAACCGGGAATCTCGCCCCTTCACGGAGACGAGGATGTCAACTGCTCCTCTATTACGCCATCCTCTGGCACGCGGCTACCGGGTCAGCGCGGTCGGTGTCCAGACCGGCCAGTGCGCCTCGCCCTGCGGCCGGCCGTGCCGGTAGACCGCGACCAGCCGAAACGGCCTCGCGTCGTTCTCGTTGTCGTAGAAGCGCGTGACGTCCGCCGGCTCGCGCGCCCGGGCGACCAGCGGCCACAACCGGTCGTACCGCTCGCGGATCTTCTGCTCGGGGACCGTGTGCCCGCCATGGCGCACCCGGTGCTGCACGCGGCCCAGCGTGACCGCGAGCGGCAACATGACCACGTGCAGGTAGACCAGGTAGCCGTGCTGCTGCGCCTCCTCGATCAGCGCCACCTTCGACGGATGAGAGAACACCGTCTCGGAGATGACCGACTCCCCCGCCTCGATCAGCGCTCGGCGTTGCGCCTGCGCGAGCCGGGCCGCGTCGTAGCCGTGGGCCTCCGGCTGCTCCGGCCAGTGCCGGGCCGCAATGACGTCGGCGTTGACGAACCGCAGGTGTGTCTGCGGCTGCAGCACGCGAGTGGCCAGTGTCGACTTGCCGGCGCCGTGGGGCCCGGCCAGCAGGTGCAGTACGGGAGTC
This sequence comes from uncultured Intrasporangiaceae bacterium, assembly GCA_964566985.1. Taxonomy (GTDB): domain Bacteria; phylum Actinomycetota; class Actinomycetes; order Actinomycetales; family Dermatophilaceae; genus Leekyejoonella. Next base: position 949 of record CAZMLG010000065.1, on the reverse strand, counting down.
CCAGCGTGCGCAGGCGTCACTGCCCCGACGAACTCTTGGTGACCGCGCCCCCGCGGCCGTCGCCGATCACCCAGGTGTCGCCGGTCTGAGCGAACTCCTCGGCGAAGTTCAGCCCGGTCAGTGCCTCCTCGATCCGCTCGTCCCACTCGGAGCGCACGAGGGCCTGCTCGCGCTCCCCCAGCGACGAGTACGGCGCGTCGCCGTCCAGCACCCGCTGGACATCGCGGCGCGAGATGTTGCCGGCCTCCAGTGCCTGGCCGATCCGTGCCCAGTGCGCAATCTGCTGTGGCACCGTGCGGTGCTCGGCCTCCGCAGCGGTCGCTGCCGCCTCGTAGACGTCGATCGGCAGGCGCGTGGGCTGGCTCGTGGACATACACCGATTGTAGCGCGACGCTACAATGGGCCGCGAACGCTGATCACGGTCGCTTCCACTCTCCGTGCCTATTGGCGACGACAGGACCGATACCCGCACCAGTAGTGCGCCTCGTTGCCGACGCAGACGCCGGCTGCCCCAGGCGCGCCGCATAGATCACCCGGCGCCCCTCCCCATAGAGCTCATCTGCTTGACCGCGGGTGAACTGGTCGGCTGTGACCAGGCGCTGCAACTCGTCCTGGTCCCTCCGACGCCATTCGCGCCGGTCCGGTGATATCACCACATCCAAGGCGTAGTCGGTGGTGTCGAACCCCAGCCGAGTCTGCACGAATGGTGCCTGCAGATTCACCTACCACTCGGTGATCTCTCGGGCAGTCGTGTTGGCAGGGCCCACCATCACTGTGTGCTCGGCATCGCGACGGGCGAACGCACGTGGCTATGTCGGTGAACCCCAGCGTCACTTGTCGATGAATTTCGACGTCAGCCTCGGCATGCGACCAGAGTTAGCCTGCCCGGCTCGCGGTCAAGTCCTTCGGGGTGGTGTATCAGGGTGTGGACCCTGCGGGTGGTTTATTC
>CAZMLG010000064.1:0-16740 GCA_964566985.1 uncultured Intrasporangiaceae bacterium | reverse complement strand
CGACCCCGCCCGCCCCGGCGCGGATGGTCACGACGGCCTCGCGCTCGTCATACTCCCCGGACAGCAGGGTGCGCACCTCCAGCTCGCCGACGGCGGTGGTGACGGCCTCGATCTCGTGGGCGGCCTCGTCCTTGGTCTCGGCGTCGTCCTCCTCGACGGCCAGTTCGACGAGCGCCTCGAGGTCGTCGATACGAGAGTCCATGCCGGTGATGCGGTCGAGCTCGGACTTGACGCGCGACATTCGGCTGGTGACCTGTTGCGCGTGCTCCGGGTCGTCCCACAGGTCGGGCGCGGCGGACTGCTGCTCCAGGTCGGCCAGCTGCGAGCGCAGCGAATCGAGGTCGCTGACCTCGCGCACCGAGTCCATCGTCGCGCGCAGTTGCTTGATCTCTACCGGGAAGTCGTGGGCCACAGTCCGCAAGGGTACGCGGTCGGCGCGCCCTCGCGCGTCACGCCGTCAGTCCTCGTCGTCCCAGGCGGCTTCGCGCGCGTCCCACTCACGGGTGCGCTCCGCGGCGATCTGCAGCGCCCGGCGTGCCTCGTCCTCCGAGTCGTAGGGGCCCATCAGCTTGCCGTGGAACATCCCCCGGTGGGACTCGATGACCTTGTCGTTCTCCACGTCGTACCAGTAGGCCATGGCGGCTCCTTCGTGTCGCTCTCGGACCTCCCAGCGTAGGCCGCGCGCCTCACCTATCCGACGTCGGCGCGGGCGCGGGACTCGACGGTCACGGTGACGTCGTGCCCCACGAAGGACAGCACCCCGCCGAGCAGCGGCGGCTGCACGTCGGCCGTGACACGCACGACCGCCGTCGACCCGTCATCGGTGCCGGTGCCGGACGCGACCTGCCAGCCGGCGACGTGCGCCGGGCGATGCTGCGAGGCAAGGCTCTCCCCCGCCGCCTCACGAACCGTCGCGTCCGAGAGCGCGATCGTCTCGCCGATCCCCTTGCGGTAGAGACTTGACCGGTCGATGGAGTCGGCCGCGTGCACCGCCGCGGCGTCGGCCGCGTCCAGCACGTGCATCCGCGCCAGTTGCACACTGGTCACGTCGATCCCACCGACGATCAGCAGGCCCAGCAGTCCGAACAACCCCGCGACCAGCACCAGGATCCGACCACGGTCCTGCTCTTGCGACACGCGGTGCCTGCGCGCGAGCACACGTCGCATCAACGCTCCTTGAACCGGTCGACCGTGGCGACGTGCCGGGAGCTCAGGTGGACGCTGCTCGGCACCACCGACGCCAGGAAGTCGGGCACCAGCGGCAGCCGCACGGACAGATCGGCCACCGCCTCGACCCGCCCGCCGCGCTTCAGGCACGGGTCCTGGCCGCAGGTGAGCACCACACCCCCGGCCGCACCGAACCCCTCGTCCTCGTAGGCCATGCGCGCGGCCGCCTGCGCCCGCGCGGCGGCCTCCCCCGAGGTCGAGGCCGTGACGAACATCCGCCCGGACTCGCGCGCTGCCGCGGTCACGGCATACGCGCCCGCCTGCAGCCGCGCCAACGCGATCATCAGGTAGAAGACCGGCATGGTCAGCAGCACGCCGACCACGACGAACTCGACCACCGCAGTGCCGGCGTCGCCGGCGCGTGCGCCGACGAGGCGCCGTCGGATCCGGCATGCCGTCCGGTGGACCCACCGCGTCATTGCGCCTCCGCATACGCCCGGCCGGTCACCGTCAACGTCTGCGACGGCCCGAAGGGACCGACCACCGGCAGCGGGGCACGGACCGTCACCCGGACGACCTGGGCCCCGCCCTCGACGACGCGCGCCGCGGACACGTCGCCCGCATAGCGATCCGGAAGGGTCTTCATGATCAGCGCCCGGGCGCGCTGGGCGCCCATCGCCGTGGTCGCGTCGGCACGGGCGCCGTAGCGCGCGCCCTCCATCGCATCCGCGGTCAAGGTGTTGCGCACATGGAGCGAGAACCCGACCTGGAAGGCAGCCAGGAACAACAGGATCACCAGCGCTCCGACCATGGCGAACTCCGCCACCGCCGAGCCGGACTCGCGTCCTCGCCGCACACCGTGACGCCGAAGGGTCGACCGAAGCGACCCCACCGGCTCAGCCTCCGCTGACCGAGTGGATCGCGTTGTCGAACAGGTTCGTCAAAGCGGGACCGGCGAACTTCCACAAGGCGGTGACCAGCCCGGCCGTCATCAACGTGATGAGCACCCATCCCGGCACGTCCCCGCGTTCACGTTCGTGTCGACCCGCCGAGACCAAACGGTCGGGAACGGCGGCCGCCGCGGCGACCACCCTCGCCTGTGTTCTACGCAGCGTCGTCATCGAATATCTCCTCTACTGTGGTGACGGATCGCATGATCAAAGCGACAGATTCAACGAGCTGATGCCCGGATATATGGCAAAGAGCACGGTCACGGGAAGCACCAGGAACACGACGGGGATCATCATGAGGATCTCCCGCTGTCCACCCATCTCGATGAGTTGCTGCTTACTCGCATCGCGCGCGTCCTGAGCCTGGGCACGCATCACATCGGCAAGCGGAGTCCCTCGTTCGACGGCCACGATGACCCCGTCGACGAAGCGCGCGAGACTCGGCAGGCCGGTGCGGTCCGCCAACCCCTGCAGCGCTTCGGGCAGGGTCGCGCCGGCACGCGCCTCGCTCAGGCAGATCGTCAACTCATGTGACAGCTCCCCGCAGGACAGCCCCGCCACGCGCTCCAATGCCGCGGCGGCGCCTTCTCCAGCCGTAATGGCAAGGGCGAGCATCTCTGCTATCGCGGGGAATTCGGCCAGGACCTGCTGCTCTCGGCGCTCCGCCGCCCGTGAGAGCAGCTGGTCTCGCGCGACGATGCCCGCGACCACCGATGCGACGACGACACCGACCGCGGTGACCGGCGAACCACTGCCTCCGGCGAACTGCATGGACACGTAAGCCGTCCCCACAAGACCCGCGAGCACGCCCCAGAGCGCCTGCTGGGCTCGGAATCCCTCGACGTCGGGTGGCTGGCCGGCACGGTCCAGGCGGCGACGCACCGATGCCGCTCCCCCGAGGACCTGGCCGACCACGTGCCCGAGGCGTCGAAGGAGGGGCGCCAGAGTCCGATTCACGTCGAGGTGTTCGGCCGACCCCGACAGGTATCGCGAAGGGCGCGGCACGTCGTGCACATACGGCTCGATCCTCGTGGCCAGCGTCGGCCGCCGCCGCACGGGAAGCCCGGCAAACACCAGCCAGGCACCACATCCGAGGATGGCGCCGCACAGGGCTCCGATCCACAACGCGCTCATCGCATCACCCGCACCTCGTCCGGCAGCCGACCGATGCGTCGCATGATCCGATAGGCCACCACCGAGACGATGGCCCCGACGATCAGGATGACCACGCCGGTCGCCGATCGATAGGCCTCGAGGGAGTCCCCACGGGTCGCCAGCATCACCAGGACGATCCATGGAGCACACAGGGCAAGTCGCGCGGCATTGACCGTCCAACTCTGCCGGGCCTCGAGCTCTGCCCGCGTCCGGGCATCGTCTCGAAGGAACGTCGACAGGGTGCGCAGCAGCCTTCCCAGGTCGGTGCCACCGACCTCCCGAGCAATCCGCAGCGACTCGATCAACCGATCTGCGACGGGGTCGCCCAAGCGATCTTTCAAGGTGTCGAGGCACTCCTGGAAACGGCCCGTGGCTCGGTAGTCGTAGGCGAACTCGGAGAACATCGGGCGAAGTTCCTCCGGACCGCGCACGGCCAGCTGCGCAAGTGATTCCGGGAGGGCGAGCCCCGCCCGCACCGCCGACGCGATGTGGTCGACGACGTCGGGCCACACGTCGCGCAGCTGCCGACGGCGTCGGCGTGCGCGCGAGCGCACGAAAGCCACGGGCGCGTAGCCGCAGATCCCCGCGAATATCAGTGAGATCGCCGGGACCTCCGTCGCCGCCATCGCAATCATGAACACCACCAGGGCAGCCGTCGCGCCGATGACCACCAGCCTGCCCGGGGTCAAGGCGGCGATCCCGGACTGCGCCAAGTCATCCCGCAGACGGGTGGCTGCGCGCGTGGCGGGCCCGTCGACATGCCGAACCGACTGCTCACGCGGCCAGAACGACCACCAGACGCAGAACACTCCGGCCCCGAGGAGCAACGGCCACGCAAGCATCATGCTCGATCACTCAGAACCTCACCGATGTCGAATCCCGCCCGCGCGAATCGCTCCTGATGCGGTGGAAAACCATCGCCCCTGACCAGGTCCCCAGCGCGATCCACGAACACCTGGGACAGTTCGATGACGTCGCCCTCGGCGCGGCCGGGGACGGCGACGACTTCACGGACGCGGCGTGAGCCGTCACGTTCGAGCGCAAGTTGGACGACCACGTCGATCGAACTGGCCACCGTGGGCACGACGAACCCGGTGCTGACGTTCGGGCCGGCGAGCAGCGGCAGAGTGCACATCTTGGTGATGGCCTCTCGCGCCGAATTCGCGTGGATGGTGGCCATTCCGGGCAATCCGCTGTTCAACGCGATCAGCAGGTCCAGGCTCTCCTCCTGGCGCACCTCCCCGACGATGATCCGGGAGGGCCGCATCCGAAGAGCCTCTTTGACCAGACGCCGAAGCGGCACCTCGCCGGTGCCTTCCAGGCTGACCTGGCGACATTGCATCGGAGCCCAGTCCCGCAGGTTCAGTTGCAGTTCGAAGACCTCCTCGCAGGAGACCACGCGCTCCGTCGCCGGGACCGCCGAGGCAAGACAGTTGAGCATGGTGGTTTTGCCGGCCTGAGTTCCCCCGGACACGAGGATGTTGAGCCCGGCCGCCACCGCGGCGGACAGGAACCGGGCCGCCGGACGGGTCAGGGTGCCCATCCGCACCTGATCGTCGAGGCTGCGCGCTCGCACGACGAACTTGCGGATGTTGACGAACCACGAGCGTCTCGCCACGTCCGGAATGACGACGTGCAAGCGGCTGCCGTCGGGCAACGACGCATCGACGAATGGCGACGACAAGTCGATGCGTCGGCCCGAGGGCTTCAACATCCGCTCGACCAGACCCTTGACCTGCTCGTCGGTCAGGATCGTCGAGGTCAATTCCGGCACACCGTCCCGCGCCACGAACACGCACGCCGGGTCGTTGATCCAGATCTCTTCGACGCGCGGGTCGTCGAAATAGGGCTGCAGCGGCCCGTATCCCATGACCGAGTCGATCACCGACCGGGTGGCCGTCTCCGGGTCGCCGAGCGGCTCCAACCCTCCGGTCAGGCTGCGCTCCTCGTAATCGTCCACGACATCGCGCACCAGGGTGCGCAACACACTTTGATCGACGTCCGGGTCGAGGCGTTGGCGGCGGATGAGCTCGCGCACTTCGCCCTCGATCAGCGCAATGCCGTCCATTCCCCTGCTCCTCCTGCCGTCGCGGCGATCTCGCTCAGCACGTTTCAGGACGCTGAAGCATCCAATCGGCAATCCGCGCCCCCGTGTCAAACTTGACCCGAACTTGACGCAGTTCTTACCTCCCGTTGAGGCTTCGTCGATACCGATCCTGCCAGGCGCACCCACCTGCACCCGGCGGTTTTCCACAGGCGGCGGCCGGTATGCCGTGCGGCCGGCCGGCGCGGCCGCATACTGCGACGTATGGCGACCGCAACACCGGATCGGCCCGTGATTCTGCGCCTCGGGCTCATGTCCACGCGCGACGCCGACCTCACCCGCACCTGGGTGCGATGTTCGGCGGGCACCACATGGTCCACGCTCCGAACCACCCTGCGCACCCACGGGGTACCGGTCCCACCCCATGGCTATGTCGCCGGCGAACAGATCCGCGACGACGCCCTCGTCGGCACGCCTCCGCTGCTGCACGAGGCCGTCATCACCGACCGGCCGACGCCGCCGGCCGCGAAGGGCCTGATCGAGCTGGTCGTCACCGAGGGTCCCGACACCGGCGCCCGATGCGTCATCACGTCCGGGCACACCGTCGTCGGGCGGGATCCGGATGCGCACCTTCGCCTCCGGGACCCGGACGTGTCCCGCCGTCACTGCGTGATCGCCCAGGACCAGGGTCGGCTCACGCTCTTCGACGACCGATCCACCAACGGCACTCATGTCGGCGCGGAGCCGGCGCCGCCGGGCGAGGCGGTCCCGGTGCGCATCGGTGCCCGCATCCGCATAGGACGCTCGACGCTGGTGCTCTCACGCAAGGCCTCTCGTGTCCTCTCCGCGGAATGCGACGGGCAGGGGCACCTCCTGATGCACCGCTCGCCGCGGCGCACGTATCCCCCGCGTTCGCAGACGATCACGGCACCGACTGCTCCGGCGGACGCCACTCGCCGACCTGTCCCCTGGGCGATGATCCTGCTCCCGCTGGTGCTGGCGCTCGCGATGGTGCTCGTCTTCCACAACGCGATGTTCTTGATGTTTTCGCTGCTCAGCCCCGCGATGGTGCTGGGCCAATATCTCAGCGACCGACGGGGTACGGCCGTCGGCGGACGGCATACGACGCGTGAATACGAGCGGGCCAAGCGGCGATTCGACACCCATCTGGCCGCCACCCTCGCGTCGGAGGTCGACGGACTCCGTGCGTCCTGCCCGACGCTGACGGAACTTGCCGACCTGGTGCGCACGTTGAGCGACCCGCTGTGGCAACGCGAGCCGTCCCACGAGGACTTCCTCGTCTGGCGCGTCGGTGTCGGCGACGTCGCCAGTCGATGCCTCGTCCGCCGGTCGAATGAGGAGCAGCACCACACCCTTTCGGACGCGCCGGAGACCATCGCCTTGCGTGAGCACCGGGTCTGTGGCGTATGCGGTGACGCCCGGCTGGTGGAGCGGCTGACGGCATCGCTCGTCCTGCAGCTGACGACTCTTCATTCCCCGCGGCACCTCCGCCTGATCGTCCTCTGCGACGGGCCTGTCGGCGCACGCCGATGGCAATGGGCCCTCGGCCTTCCTCATCTGCAGGAGGCGCACCGGTCACGCATCCACGTCGTCGACCCGGATTCCGCACAGATCAAGGAGTTGACGGCGCGCCTCGCCCGACGACGGACCGGCGAGGACGAACCGCCCGACACGGTCCTGCTGTTGGACCCCGCCACGGTCTGCACGCGATCCGCCGCGCTCGCCGACCTCGTGTCACGAGCGGACGAACACGGCCTGGCCGTCGTGGCGATCGCGGAGCGGCGCGATCACCTGCCTCATTCGTGCACAGCCGTCGTGGAGGCCAGGCAGGCACACCGGGTCAGCGTCTCGGAACGGGGACATCACCGATCGGTGACCCCCGATCTCCCGTCCACGGCGCTGGTGATCGGGACGGCCCGTCGCCTGGCCGCGATCGTGGATGCCTCGCCGGACTCGAGCGGTGGGTCCGTGCCGGACTCCGTCGATCTGATCGCGTGGTATCGAGGCACGCACGGAGTCGACCTCGAATGCCCCGACAGCCTTGGGCAGGGATGGCGCGAGCGCGGATCGACCGTCGTCGAACTCGGCGCCGGCGATGACGGGCCCGTCTCCTTCGACCTCGCGGTCGACGGTCCCCACGCCCTGGTCGCCGGCACGACGGGGTCCGGCAAGTCCGAACTGCTCCAGACCCTCATCACCTCGTTGGCCGCGACGAACCGTCCCGACCAGCTGGCCTTCGTGCTGATCGACTACAAGGGTGGCGCCGCCTTCAAGGACTGCTCACGCCTGCCCCACACCGTGGGCATGGTCACCGATCTCGACGGGCATCTGACATCCCGCGCCCTGCAGAGCCTGGAGGCCGAGCTGCGCCGGCGCGAACGTCTCCTCGCCGGTGCCGGTGCAAAAGACATCACCGATTACACCGGGCGACAACCGATCCCGCGGCTCGTGCTCGTGATTGACGAGTTCCGCGTGCTCGCCGAGGAACTGCCCGACTTCATCGCGGGCCTCGTGCGCATCGCGACCGTCGGCCGCTCACTCGGGATCCACCTCGTGCTCGCGACACAGCGTCCCGCGGGCATCGTGTCTCCCGAGATCCGCGCCAACGTCAACCTACGGATCGCACTTCGGGTGCGCGACGAGTCGGACTCTCAGGACGTGATCGGCACCGGCCACGCCGCGCGGATCAGCAGCGCACAACCGGGCCGCGCCTACCTTCGAGCCGGAGGCACCGGCGTCGTGACATTCCAGACGGCACGCGTCGGGGGCGCCTCGCCGCGGCACGGCCGAAGCACGGTCGTCGTCGGAGGCGTCGAGCCGATCAGCGGGGGTCCGCGGTGGCCCGACGAGTCCCGTGCCGCGGTGGCCACCGATCTGCAGCGCATCGCGGAGGCGATGATCCGGGCCTGGCGCGACGCCGGAGGGCAGAGCCCACCGTCGCCGTGGCTGCCCCCACTGCCCGAACTCTCCCTCACCTCCGAGCTCCGCTCGCAGCGACGCGACCTCGCTGCCCAGCCGGTGACTGACGACGAGGCTGCGTGGCCACTCGCACTCATGGACCTGCCTGCCCAGCAACAGGTCGCGACCGCCTGCTGGTGCCCGGACACCGACGGTCAGCTCGCCGTCGTCGGCGGGCCACGCAGCGGGCGCACCACATCCGTGAGCACCGTCGCGGCTCAGGCCTGCCGGCGGTCCGGCCCGGACGCCCTCCATCTCTACGTCTTGGACGCCGACAACACCCTCGCGGCCCTCGCGTCCTTGCCGCACTGCGGCGCCCACCTCGGCCGCGACGACGTCGGCCTCATCTCTCGGATGTGCGCCTGGCTGCTCGACGAGATCCGGCGGCGCCAGGCGACTCTCGCGAGCGGTGCCGGTCTCGATGCCGACCGATCGGGCGTGCCGGGGTCGACCCCTCGGATCCTGCTGGTCATCGACGGATGGGAGGCGTTCGCCGAGGTCGGCGACGAGGCCACCGGCGGGCGGATGATGGACGACCTCGGGCAGATCATCCGCGACGGCGCCGCAGTCGGCATCTACGCCGTCGTCACGGGCGGCCGTGCCGTGAGCAGCTCCCGGGTCAGCAGCCTGTTCAGCCGCCGCATCGCCCTACGTATGCCGGACGAGACGGACCTGCTGATGCTCGGACTGAGATCCGGTCAGCTTCCCGGCACCATGCCGCCGGGTCGCGCGGTGCTCGTGCCGGAAGCCACCGAACTGCACGTCGCCGTCGTCGGAGAGGATGCGTCGCCCGCCGCACAGGCGCACGCGATCCGACGAATCGCCGACACTGCTCCGCCGGCGACCACCCCACCACGCCGTTTCCGTGCGCTCCCTCACGCATGCTCCTACGACGCACTTCCGGCTCCGGCACCGGGCACCGTGCCCATCGGTCTCGGTGGTGACGACCAAGCAACCCTGGGCTTCCCGACACCAGAGCACCGGTCCCTGGTCGCCCTCGTCGCGGGCCCGCCGCGAAGCGGGCGCACCACCACTCTCGCCGCCGTGGCGCGCGGACTGGCACACGATCGGGCCACGGCCTACGTCGGCCGGGACGAAACCGACTCGTGGGCCGCCGGCCTCGCACGCATCACCCCCACCGATGCCGACACGCTGGCGCAATGGTGCACCGATCACGACGCAGGGGTGCTCCTGGTCGACGACATCGACGAGCTGCTCGGCACGCCGACCGAGGAAGTGCTCCTGCGCCACCTCGCACGTCTACGCACTTCGCCCGGCGCGCTGGTCGCCGCCGGCAACACCACGCACCTCGACGGGCTCTTCCGCGGCCTGGTGCCCGAGTTGCGGCGCCATCAAACCGGTGTGCTCCTCCACCCGGGAAGGCACGACGGGGACCTGCTCGGCGTCACCATCGGCGCCCTCGACCGTGCGCGCCCGGGACACGGCGTCCTGGTCCTCTCCGGCGACGCGACCGAAATCCAGGTGGCGCAGCAGTTCCCCTGTCCCGGCTCAGGACAATGAGATGGTCCGGGGTTCCTCCCCCTGGACCGTCCACGTCAGGACCGAGAACTCCATGCCGTATTTGCTGCCGACGGGGGCCGAAAGCCGGATCGTGGCCGGCCGGACGCTCATCGTCCCGTCGACGCAGCTAGGAGTGCAGTTCGAGGCGTAATAGTCGCCGGCGCCTACGGCAGCATGTTGCCCCCACGACCGCCAGGTGATGTTGTCCATGCCGACATACCCATCGCCGCTGAAGACAATCTGCCTCGGCCTCACCGCGAGATGCACGTCCATACCAACCAAGTGCGTCTCCGGCACCCCTGGCAAAGCTTCATTCGAGGTCTGCGGGGAGACCGCGTTGGTCGTGACCTCGGTGGTCGACGCGCGCCGGGGCCGTGTGGTGGACACCGTCGCAACCGGGGAGGTGACAGTGGTCTGCGTGGTCCTCGGAGCCGGCGTGCCGGCCGGAGGTGCCGGCGACGGCGTCGAGGTCACGGGGTGGCTCGAGTGGCCCGCCCGCCACGTCGTTCTCTGCAGCGAGGTGGTGTGACCGCGTGCGGAGCTCCGGCCGAGGACGAACGCGACGACTCCGACGGTGATCAACGCGATGAGAACCGCGACGATGCCCAGGGTCCGCTTGCCGATCGTGACCGTCACGACCGGAGCCTATCGCCCGGCGAATCCACGGTGCGTCAATATTTCTCACCCCGATCGGCGTTGCAAGACCGGATTCGATGCCATCGGCAAAGGGCCGATCAGTTCGTCAGGTGCGCCCAGAGCGGTGATCGCGGCCGACCTCGCCGCCGTCTATCGTGGCACCAGCCGACCGAAAGGATGTCCACGTGCCCCCGCTCGCCAAGATCGCCACCGGCACACTGGCCGCCGCTCTCGCTGCGTCGATCGTGCGCACACCGCGTTCACCGGAGGTCACTCCCCTGCCGGTCGATTTCCGATGGGGTGTCGCGCTCGCCGGTTTCCAGTCCGAAGGACGCAGTCCTGATTCGAACTGGCGGCGCTACAGCGAACGGCACGCGCCGACGGTGACCGACGAGGTCGGCGACTCCGTCGCCTGGATCGATCATGTCGAGGACGATGTGGCCCGTGCGCGCGACCTCGGGGTCGGGACCTTCCGTTATTCCGTCGAGTGGGCCCGCACCGAGACCGAGCCCGGACGCATCGACCACGAGGGATTCGCGTTCTACGACCGGGTGATCGATGCGATCCAGGACGCCGGCATGTCACCGATGATCACCCTCGACCACTGGGCGTATCCGGGGTGGCTGGCCGACCGTGGCGGGTGGCTCGATGCCGACGTGGCCGACCTGTGGATGAAGCACGCCGAGCGGGTCGTCGAGCGGTATGCCGGTCGCGGCGTCACCTGGATCACCCTCAACGAGCCGGGGATTTACGTCGACTTCGAGCGCCGCAACCGCCGGCTGGGCCGCAGTCAGGTCAAGGTCATGAAGCGCCGCCTGGTCGAGGCGCACCGCCGTGCCTACGACCTCATCAAGCGGCTCGACCCGGACGCGCTCGTCACCAGCAACATCTCCTACCTGCCGGCTCCGCTCAACCTGGTGGACGATCGGTGGTTCTTCGATGTCTGCGTCGACACGATGGACTTCCTCGGCATCGACTTCTACTACGGGCTGTCCGTCGACAACCCGACCGTCGCCTACGAGCCGGGCGGCCGGCTCTGGAAGGTGCGGGCCCAACCGGACGGCCTGCTGCACGCCCTGCGGATCTATCACCGCAAGGCCCCGCACCTGCCGATCTGGATCGTCGAGAACGGCGTGTGCACCGACGACGGGAAGCCTCGTGCCGACGGGATGACGCGCAGTGATCACCTGCTCGATCACCTCTACTACCTGCAGCGCGCGGTCGACGAAGGTATCCCCGTCATGGGCTACAACTACTGGAGCCTCACCGACAACTACGAATGGGGCTCGTATCGGCCACGATTCGGCCTCTATCGGGTCGATGTCACCACCGATCCGACCAAAGAACGCCACGAGACCGACGGGGTCGCGACCTATCGCGCCGCGATCGAGCGCGGCGGAGTGCCGAGTGGATACCGACCGCAGCGCAGGGAGGCGTGGGGCTCCCCCGCGGCACCGTGGTTCAGCACTCTCGGGAGGCTCTTGCGCTGAACCGATCTCGCGCGCAGCCGTCAGGCGGTGTCGGGTAGGACCGTGAGGTCGGCGATCACATCCGTGAGACCGGGTTTGGTTGTGAACACTCGACCCGACCGGCCGGTCCAGTGGCACGCCCCCTCGGCATCCATCGTCACCTTCCAGTCGCCGTGATGTTTGGCGCGGTGGTGGTGCCGACAGAGCAGCTGGAGATTGGTCAGGTCGGTCGGACCGGTGGGCCAAGGCGTCACGTGGTCGGCGTCGCACCATCGCGCGGGTTTCGTGCACCCGGGGAATCGACAATGCCGATCTCGCAATTCGAGCTGTCGACGGAGTCCGGTCGTGGGGCGATAGGTGCGGCAGGAGGTGCCGAGCAGCGCACCGGTGGCCCGGTCGATGATCCCCGTCGTGATCGTGGTGCCCAGGTCGCGCAGCATCGCGTTGACCGCCTGCCGAGGGATGACCCCGGCCCCCGGGACCGTGATGTCGGGCGACGCCTCGGCGTCTCCTGGCTCTGGCACCCGGGTCGTGTCCACGGCCACCAGCACGGTGGCGTCGGTGGTGACGTGGGCGTTGGCGAGGATGAGATCGCACATCGCGTCGGCGCGGCACTGCCCGAGGGTGATGCCCGCCCGGCCGTCTTCGTGTATCTGGCGGGCGAGCTCCTCGACGGCGGCGAAGGCGCGGTGAGCATCCTTCGACCACAGTGTGGCGTGCCACTGCGTCGTGCCGTGGTCCTGGCCGGGGAAGCACGTCACGCCGATCTGTTGCTCGGCGCGCTTCGTGGCCCTTCGGCGCGCTGCGGCCGGCTCGTGCCGACGCACCAGGGCGCGAGCACGCGAGCGGGTCCGCCCGCCGGTCCAGTGCGTGACCCCACCGCGCAGCAGATCCTCCTCGACCCGCTCACACGTGCGCCAGGACGCCTCGTGCAATTCGTCGGTCACCAGGTTGATCCGCCACGGCTCCATCCGTCCGTCCCCGGCGGCGGAGACCAGTCCGGGTGTCTTGTCGAACGCTGCGAGGGCGTCCATCACCGAGTCCTCGGCCTTGCGCGGGCCCCATCCCAGCGTGGGCGCGAGCTCGTCGGGTGCGAACTCCCATGGCTCGCCCTCCGCGCTCCGCGCGAACCGAGCGATCCGCTCGACCTGCGTGGCTCCGATGCTGTTGAGGATCTGCTGGGTGGTCGCGATCTGATCGTGCAACTGCTCGCGGCTCCAGCCGGCCGACTCGTCCTCGACCGCCGCGAACACCTGCCGGGCCAGGACCACCATCGCCTCCAGCACCTCCCCTGCGGTGGCTGCCGTCACCCGGTCGGGCAGATCCGGTGTCGGCGGTGGTTCTTCGGGCTCATCTGTTATCTCGTTCATGCGTTCTATAGTAGGTGCGGCCACCGACACCGAACGGGAACGACGTCGACCCTGTGGACGACCTGCGGGCCGCCAGGTCGGATCAGCGAGCAGGACGGCCGAGCCCGGCCTCAGCACGGCGCGGCCGGACAGCCCCCATGGATGGTCATTCCGCCGGGTGGGGTATTTTTCCCAAATTGTTGTTGTATTAGTCAGCCCACCGAATCGAGGACCGCCCATGACCACCGAACTACCCCTCACCGAGGTCAACCACACCTGCGGATGCGGCTGCTCCGATTCCGCCGGAATGCCGGAACTGGACACGCGCGTCATCCCGCACGAACTGCGCCATGGCGCAGTGATCGGCGCGCTCGTGACCCTCCAGCCGGGCAGGGGCCTGGTCTTGATCGCGTCACACGACCCGAAGCCGCTCCTGGCCCAGGTCGCAGCCATCGAAGGGGTCGAGATCGACGTCGAATACCTGACCCAGGGGCCCGAGGCGTGGCACCTGCGCATGACGCGCCGCTGACCGATCTCCGCGCCGGGCCCGCGGGCCGCCGCCGGGCCGTATAGGGCGGCTCGATGTCGGCGTGTTCAGTCCAGGAGGTCGCCGAGAAGGGCGCTCGCCCACGCACCGTGTGTGGAGTCGTCGCTGCTGGGGTGGAATCCGCCTGCCAGCACGTCGCGATAGAGGCGTGAGAGCTCCGACCGATTGAAGTATGCCGAGCCCCCGGCGACCTGCACGGCCTGCTGCACCACGCGCTGGGCCACCTGGGTCGTGCGTAGCTTGAGAGCCGACAGTTGCGGCATCCACATCGGCCCTCGGTCGACGCCGGCGTCGACGTCCCGAGCCGCCTGATCCAGCGCCGGCCACAGGCCGTCCAGGGCGATCGCCATGTCCGCGATACGCCACCGCGTGTCGGGATCCGTGGCATAGCTGGCTCCGTCACGCTTGCGTGACGTGCGGCGCTGCACCGCCTCGACGGCGAGGTCGAGTGCGCGCTGGGCGATCCCGGCATACGCGTTGGAGATGAGGATCTCGAAGCACGCGAAGATCCCGAAGATCAGCGGGTCGGCGGACGGACCGGGCGGGATGCGCCGCACGATCCGGTCGGCCGGGGCGTGCGCACCGTCGAGGATCGTCGTGCACGACTGGGAGGCGCGCATCCCCACCGTGTCCCAGTCGTCCTTGATCTGCACTCCGCCACCGTCACGGGTGACGAATCCGTAGACGCTCATCGGCTCGTCGCCGCCGGCATCCGTGCCGAACGTGCCCAGTCGAGTCCAGGCCGGCGACAGTGAGGTGAAGATCTTGGTGCCGTGGAAGGTGTATCCGCCCTGACCGTCCGGGCGCGCGTCGCTGCCGGACCCGAAGAGCACCAGATCGTTGCCCGGCTCGGAGATCCCGAACCCGAAGACCTCGCCGTCGGCCGCTTCGCGCAGCACGAAGTCCATCGCGTCGTCGCCGCTGCGCCGGACCACCTGCGCCACGCCCATCCACACCTGATGCATGCCGACCGCGAGCGCCGTCGCGGGAGCGGCGCCGGCCAGGCGCCGCTGCGCGTGCGCGATGTCATCCAAGCCCACCCCGAGGCCACCCATCTCGACGGGCACCATCGCGCGCAGATAGCCCGCATCGGTCAGATCGTCGAGATCCTCGGTGAAAAAGGCGTTGTCGCGGTCATAACCGGCCGCGCGCGAGCGGATCCGGTCCAGCAGTGCGTCGTCGAGCAGGTGCGTGGCCGGCATACGGGTCAGTGGTCGGTCGGCTTGTCCATGAACGACGGGTCGGTCTCGTCGTCGGCCTCGATCTCGTCCGGGACGATGATCGGGCGGATCCAGGCCCATGCCGCCATGCACGCGGAGAACACCACCAGGATGATGCCCGTCCACAGGTTGATGTTGAGACCGTCGGCCTTCTCGATCTCCTCGCCGCTGTGGTTGATGATCCCCATCACCAGCAGCACGATGCCGTAGATGCCGAGCAGCGCCGCGATGATGTTGCGGACGTCGAAGAGTCCGGCCGCGTGTCGATCCGACTTGGTCGCTGTAGTCATCGCATCTCCCATGTTGCCATTCGCCTTGCCCTCGTCGCCCGCCGCATCAGCGGAAGACCAGGTTGAGGATGATCACCAGCACCAGCGAGACCCCGGCCAGCTTCGCCGGCGACAGCCACCAGTGGGCGACCGCCTCGTCGCCACCGTGGTGCTCCTTCGGCGTGACCGACTTGACCAGGCCGACGAGCTCGGCATCCGGCTTCGGCCGGGTCATGCCCGTCACGATGATGCTCACGACGATGTCGACCACGAATGCGGCGCCGGCGCACACGAAGCTGGCACCCTGACCGGACAGCGGTAGCACCCCGATCGAGGCTCCACCGAGCGCGTCCTGGGACAGGATCCCCACGACGACGGCCCCGATCGTGCCCGAGACCAGGCCGATCCATCCGGCGGCCGCGGTCATCCGCTTCCAGAACATGCCGAGGATGAACGTCGCGAACAGCGGGGCGTTGAAGAACCCGAACAACGTCTGCAGGTAGTTCATGATGTTCGAGTACTGGCTGGCGAACGCCGAGGTACCGATGGCGATCAGCGTCGCCACCACCGTCGCGACCCGGCCGAAGCTCAGGTAGTACTGGTCGCTGCGGTCCTTGACGACATACGTCTGCCAGATGTCGTAGGACATGACGGTGTTGAAGGCCGAGATGTTGGCCGCCATGCCGGCCATGAACGCGGCGAGCATGCCGGCGATCGCCACTCCGAGCAGGCCGTTGGGCAGCAGGTCACGCATCAGGAACAGCAGCGAGTTGTTGTAGTCGGGGTTCTTCGTGCCCTCGAACGCGCCGAGACCCGCTGCCGCCATCCCAGGAATGATGATGATGAACGGGATGAACATCTTCGGGAACGAGCCGATGATCGGGGCGCGCCGCGCGGAGTTCATGTCCTTGCTGGCCATGGCCCGCTGCACCTCGACGAAGTTGGTCGTCCAGTAGCCGAAGGACAGCACGAACCCGAGGCCGAAGACGATGCCGACGACGGACAGGAAGGAGCTGCCGAATCCGGTCAGACCCTGCCCGGGCCAGGCCTGCATCGGGTCGTGCGCGAAATCCATCGAGTGCAGTTTGTCCTGCAGGCCGCCCCAGCCGCCGATCTTGTGCATCGCCACGATGGTGATCGGCAGCAGTGCCGCGACGATGACGAAGAACTGCAGCACCTCGTTGTAGATCGCCGCGGACAGGCCGCCGAGCGTGATGTAGGAGAGCACGATCGCGGCCGCGATGACCGTCGAGATCCAGATGCTCCACCCGAACAGCGTGTGCACGATGGTGGCGAGCAGGAACAGGTTGATGCCGGCGATGAGCACCTGCGCGACGGCAAAACTGATCGCGTTGACCAGGTGCGCCGCGGCACCGAACCGCCGGTTCATGAACTCCGGCACGCTGCGCACGCCGGAGCCGTAGTAGAACGGCA
>CAZMLG010000063.1:0-16757 GCA_964566985.1 uncultured Intrasporangiaceae bacterium | reverse complement strand
CGCCCTGGGTCCAGGTGCGGAACTCCATGTTCTTCTCGATGCCCGTGTGCAGGTATCCGATGCCCGCACGGGCCTCGGTGACCGTCTCTCCGTCGAGCTCGAGGATCAACCGGAGCACCCCGTGGGTCGACGGGTGCTGCGGACCCATGTTGACCACGATGCGCTCCTCGTGCATCGCGGCGGCCTCGTCCACCAGGTCGTCCCAGTCGCCGCCCCCGGCGCTGAGGACCGGGGTGTCGGGGTCGAGATCGTCGGCGGCCGAGCCGAGCGGGTCGTTGCCGGCCGTCTGCGTGGGGCCAGTGTGTGTCGTCATCAGTTGTACGACCTCCGATCGTCCGGCGGCGGAATGGTGGCGCCCTTGTATTCCACCGGGATGCCACCGAGCGGATAGTCCTTGCGCTGCGGGTGACCCGGCCAGTCGTCCGGCATGAGGATGCGGGTCAAGGACGGGTGGCCGTCGAACTGCAGCCCGAACATGTCCCAGGTCTCGCGCTCGTGCCAGTCGGCGGCGGGCCAGACCGACACGACACTGGGGACGTGCGGGTCGTCGTCAGGCGCCGTGACCTCGAGCCGAATGCGCCTGCTGTCGTTGGTGATCGACAACAGGTGGTAGACGGCGTGCAACTCCTTGCCGGTCTCCTCCGGGTAGTGCACACCGGACACGTCGCTGCAGATCTCGAACCGCAGGCGCGGGTCGTCGCGCAGCACGCGCGCGACCGCGAGCAGATGCTCCCGCGCGACGAACAGGGTCATCTCGCGGTTGTGCACGACGACCCGCTCGATCGCCTCGTCATAGGTCGGGGCACCTTCGGCACCGAGCGCGCCCTCCAGCGCGTCGGCGACGGCGTCGAAGTAGGAGCCATAGGGCCGTTCGGCGGACCCGGGGAACAGCACCGGACGGCGCAGCCCGCCGTACCCGGACGTGTCGTTGCCCAGCGACGAGCCGAACATCCCGCGCTTCGTCGCGACCGGCACCGGCTGATCGGAGCGCTCGGCCGGGACGATGCCGGTCCCCTGCTCGTGCTTCTCCTGACCTTCGTTCTCGTCCGGGGTCGGGGTCAGCTTGCTCTCGTCGTCGCTCATGCGCCCCTCCCTCCGTATGGGGTGATCATGCGCGCCCTATCCGGCGTGATTCCACGCTTGCTCCGGGCCTCACTTCGTTCGTGTCCTCGCTGCGCTGTCATCACGCCAAGAGCCCCTTCATCTGGTGGGTCGGCGTCTCCTTCAGTGCGGCGGCCTCGGCGGCACGCGCGGCGTCACGCCGGTTGATCCCCAGCTTGCTGTGCTGGATCTGGTCGTGCAGCTCGAGGATCGCGTTGATCAGCATCTGCGGCCTGGGCGGACAGCCGGGCAGGTAGACGTCGACCGGGATGATGTGGTCGACGCCCTGCACGATCGCGTAGTTGTTGAACATCCCGCCGGAGCTGGCGCACACCCCCATCGAGATGACCCACTTCGGCTCGGGCATCTGGTCGTAGACCTGACGCACGACCGGTGCCATCTTCTGACTGACGCGCCCGGCCACGATCATCAGATCGGCCTGGCGCGGTGTCGCGCTGAAACGCTCCATCCCGAACCGGGCGATGTCGTAGTCGGGCGTGCCGACCGCCATCATCTCGATGGCACAACACGCGAGCCCGAACGTCGCGGGCCACACCGAATACTTGCGCATGTAGCCGGCCAGGCCCTCGACGGTGCTCAGCAGGAATCCTGCCGGAATCTTCTCTTCGATACCCATTGCTTATGCCTCGCTCGTCTCGCCGCGCAGAATGCCGTTCGTCAATCCCACTCCAGGCCTCCTCGCTTCCACACGTACGCGTAGGCGATGAAGACGGTGACGACGAAGAGCACCATCTCGACCAGGGCGAACAACCCCATCCGGTCGAACGACACCGCGAACGGATACAGGAACACCGACTCGATGTCGAACACGATGAACAACATCGCGGTCAGGTAGTACTTGATCGGCACCCGACCGCCGCCCTCGGCGTGCGGGCTCGGCTGGATGCCGCATTCGTAGGCGTCCGCCTTGGCCCGGTTGTAGCGCTTCGGCCCGGCGATGGACGCCGCGAAGACCGAGAAGACGGCGAAAAACGCGCCGATCCCCGCGAAGAACAGCAACGGGGCGTACGAGTAGTTCTCGAACCCGGTCATCGCTTCGGCTCCTTTCGCACGCAGACGCTGCGTGCTCCCATCGTATTGGTCATGCTGCGGGCGCCATACGCGACAACGCCGCGAGCACGCGATCGTCGAACCGGCCCGAGCGCCCGTCGCCCAGGTTGGCCATCACCTTGAGCAGGAACTTCATCATGGTCTGCCGGGGCAGGCCGTACTTCACCGCCAGTCGCATCACGTCGGGGTTGCCGATCATCTTCGCGAAGTAGCGCCCCAGCGTGTAATAGCCGCCGAGTGCGTCCTTCATCACTCCAGGGTAGGACGCGAGGACGCGCTCTCGTCCGGCGTCGTCGGCGCGGGCGAAGGCCTGACCGATCACCTCGGCGGCGAGTCGACCGGACTCCATCGCATAGGCGATGCCCTCCCCGTTGAACGGGTTGACCATGCCCCCGGCGTCCCCGACCAGCATCAGGCCGCGGTCGTAGTGCGGCTGCCGGTTGAAGCCCATGGGCAGGGCAGCACCGCGGATCGGGCCGGTGATCGTCTCCTCGCTCATCGTCCACTGCTCCGGCAGCCCGCTGACCCAACGGCGCATGACGTCCTTGTAGTCGGTCTTGCCGAATGCAGCCGAGGTGTTGAGGATGCCCAGCCCGACGTTGCTGCGGCCGTCACCGACCCCGAAGATCCATCCGTAGCCGGGCATCAACGCGTCGCGGCCCTGCCCGTCCTTGGACCACAGCTCCAGCCACGACTCGAGATAGTCGTCGTCGTGCCGCGGGCTCGTGTAGTAGGCCCGCACGGCGACGCCCATCGGACGGTCCTCGCGCTTGTGCCGCTCCATCGTGAGCGAGAGCCGCGAGGAGTTGCCGTCCGCGGCGACGACCAGCGGCGCGGCATACCTGGCCCGCTCGCCGGTCGCGCGGCCGTCCTGGCCCATCAGCTTCGCCTCGACCCCGATGATGTGGCCGGTGCGGTCATCGAGGATCGGTGCCGTGACGTTGCAGCCCTCCCGCAGGCGGGCACCGTGCCCCACGGCGTGCCTGGCGAGGATGTCGTCGAAGTCCTCGCGGGTGCGGACCAGACCGTAGGGCGGGAAGTTGGTCACGTCGGGCCAGTCCAGTTGCAGCTGGGTGCCGCCACCGATGATGCGCAACCCCTTGTTGCGGATCCAGCCGTCGCCCTCCGGGGTGGGAATGCCGAGGGTGATCAGTTCGCGGACCGCACGAGGGGTCAGGCCGTCGCCGCAGACCTTCTCGCGGGGGAAGTGAGTCTTCTCCAGCAGGAGCACGTCCAGGCCGGTCATGGCGAGGTATGCCGCGGTGGCCGATCCCCCGGGACCGGCACCGACGACGATGACGTCGGCGGTCTCCTGCGCGCTGGCGCTGGATGCGGGCTGGCTCACGCTACGTCCTTGCTTGTGAAGACTTTCACTAACCACGGCACTCTACGGCGTCACGCCCATCATGCCCTACTAAGGAGGGCCTAACTCTCAGGCGCCGCGCACTCCCCGATCCCCTGCTCGCGCTCACGCCTCGCTCCGGTCCGCTCCTCACTCCGTTGCGGTGCGATCCTCACTCCGCCTTCGCCGCTCGGTGCAGCGCGACGATCCCGCCGGAAAGATTGCGCCATTCGACCCTCGTCCAGCCCGCCTCCTGGAGGCGGTCGGCGAGGCCCTGCTGGTCGGGCCACACCTGGATCGATTCGGCCAGATAGACGTAGGACTCGGCATTCGATCCGACCCTGCGGGCGATCTTCGGCAGGGCCTGCATGAGGTACTCGGAGTAGACCTTGCGGAAGGCCCGGTTGGTCGGGGTGGAGAACTCGCAGACCACCAACCGTCCTCCCGGCCGCGTGACCCGGTGGAACTCGCGCAGCGCCGCGACCGGGTCCACGACGTTGCGCAGGCCGAAGGACATGGTGACGGCGTCGAAGACCCCGTCGGCGAACGGCAGGGCCGTGGCGTCGGCGGCGGTGAAGGCCATGTCCGGGCAGCGTTGCTTGCCCTTGCGCAACATCCCCTGCGAGAAGTCGGCGGGGACCACGCGCGCGCCGCGCTGCACGAACGGCTCGCTGCTGGTGCCGGTGCCCGCCGCGATGTCGAGCACCACGTCTCCCGGATGCGGATCGACCGCGTCGAGGACCAGGGTGCGCCACCGCCGGTCCTGACCGAGGGACAACACGTCGTTGGTCAGGTCGTACCTGGCCGCGACGTCGTCGAACATCCGGGCGACGTCGCGGGGCCGCTTGTCGAGGCTGGCACGATTCATGGCGCCATCCTCGCGCACGCGCACATCGACCGGCCTACCGGGCGGGTGCACGGGGTCCGATGCGGACTAAAGTCGTAGGCCATGACCTTCCCCCTGGTCGAGAGCGCGACCGACACCCCGGCCCTGGTCGCCCGGACCACCGCCGTCGCCGACCCCGGCGATCTGGCCCGCCTGGTCCCCGCCGACGTGCCCGCCCGCGACATCATGTCGTGGATCCGCGACGGCGACGGCATGGTCGGTTGGGGCCGTGCGGCATCCACCCGCACGAGTGGGCCGGAGCGGTTCGCCGAGGCCGAGTCCTGGTGGCAGGCCGTCGCCGGCGGCGCCGTCACACGGGGCGGGCTCGACCTGCCGGGCAGCGGACTCGTCGCGTTCGGCTCGTTCTCGTTCAGCCCCGATTCGGCACACGGCGCCACCGTCGTGGTGCCGTCGGTCGTCGTCGGACGCCGCGACGGCGTGTGCTGGGTCACCCACATCAGTTCCGCCGGCAACCTGTCACCGACTCCGCCGATCGCTCCCGCGCCGAGACCACAGCCGCCGGGCACCTTGGCCTACAGCGACGGAGCCCTGGCCGGACCCGAGTGGGAGGCCGCCGTCGCCGAGACGGTGGAGCGGATCCAGCAAGGCGCCGTGGACAAGGTCGTCATGGCACGCGACGTGCAGGTCGAGGCGCTCGAGGAGATCGGCCCCCGATGGATCATGCAGCGCCTCGCCGAGCGCTACGCCAACACCTGGACCTTCAGCGTCGACGGGCTGCTCGGCGCGACGCCGGAGATGCTGGTGCGCCGCGAGAAGGGCCTGGTGACCTCCCGGATCCTCGCCGGCACGATCCAGCGATCCGGCGATGACGCGCACGATCTCGCGCTCGCCGCCTCCCTCGCCCGCTCGTCGAAGGACCTGGAGGAGCACGAGTATGCCGTGCGCTCCGTCGCCGATGCGCTGCGGCCGCACTGCAGCTCGATGAACACCCCGGAATCCCCGTTCGTGCTGCACCTGCCCAACGTGATGCATCTCGCGACCGACGTGGCCGGTGTGCTCGCCGACGGGGCCGGTTCTCTCACCCTTGCGGCCGCGCTGCACCCGTCGGCCGCGGTGTGTGGCACACCGACTCGCGACGCGGCCACCGTCATCGGCGAGTTGGAGCACATGGACCGGGGCCGTTATGCCGGCCCGGTCGGCTGGATGGATGCCGCGGGCGACGGGGAGTGGGGCATCGCGTTGCGCTGCGGTGCCCTCGACCACACCGACGCCCGCCGCATCACCCTGTTCGCCGGGTGCGGCATCGTGGCCGGGTCGGACCCGCAGGCCGAACTGGCCGAGTCGGAGGCGAAGCTGCTCCCGATGCGCGACGCTCTCACCGGCGACTGACGACGAGGGCATCCGATGCGGTGATCCGCACCTCGACCGGCTCGTCGGCGGCGAGCGCCGCGAGCGCGGTGCCGGAACCTTGGGCCAGCACCTCCTGACCGTCCGGCATCCGCACGCGCACCCGGCTGATCGAGCCGAGGAAGCTCGTCGAGATCACCCGGGCGCCACCACGGCTCGCCGCGATCACCTCGACGAGCTCGGGACGCACGAGGGCCGTCCCGGCGCCGGAGGCGATCGACCCCTCCCGGGTCGTCAACGACCCGCCGAGCACGTCCGCCCGCCCCTGCGAGACGTGGCAGGGCAATCGATTCATGAGGCCGACGAACTCGGCGACGAAATGTGTCTCGGGCCGGTTGTACAGCACCTCGGGGGCGGCGAGCTGCTCGATCTTGCCTCCATACATCACCCCGACCCGGTCCGCGACGGCGAGCGCCTCCTCCTGATCGTGGGTGACGAACAAGGCGGTCGTGCCCACCTCGAGTTGGACCCGCCGGATCTCGTCCCGCAGCTGCGCCCGCACCTTGGCGTCCAGGGCGGAGAGCGGCTCGTCGAGCAGGAGCACTCCGGGTTCGATGGCCAGGGCCCGGGCCAGCGCGACCCGCTGCTGTTGTCCACCGGACAGCTGGCTGACATACCGACCGGCCTGGCTTCCCAGCCCGACGAGATCGAGCATCTCCCCCGCCCGTGTGCGCCGGGCACCCCGATCGACGCCGCGCAACTTCAGCCCGAAGGCGACGTTCTCCCGGGCGGTGAGGTGGGGGAACAGGCTGTAGGCCTGGAACACCATGCCCATCCCGCGCTTGTTCGCCGGCACGGAGGTGACGTCCTCACCTCCGACGACGATCCGCCCCGAGTCCGGCTCGTCCAGACCCGCCACCAGACGCAGGGCCGTGGTCTTGCCGCACCCCGACGGCCCGAGCAGCGCGACGAGCTCACCCGGCTCGAGGGTCAGGTCCAGGTTGTCGAGCGCACGCACGTCGCCGAAATGCCGCGAGAGGCCCTCGAGTCGCACCTCCACGCCGGTGCGAGTGCTGGCTGCGGTGGTCATCGATCAACCTTCCTTTACCGGTTGTGCCGCGGTCATCACATCTGCCGGCTCCGCATCGCTGCCTCGCCGGCGCCGCCCGACGAGGGTGAGCAGCAGCAGGAGGGCGAACCCGAAGATCAGGGCCGCCAGCGACGCCGCGACCGACACCCGCGAGTTGGACTTGCCCAGGAAGTCGATGACGACCTGCATGTTCTGGAAGTTCAGCAGCGACGCGAACGTGTATTCACCGAGCACCAGTGCGACCGAGATGAACGCGGCGGACAGCAGGGCCGACATGATGTTGGGCACGATCACCCGGGCGATCACGGTGAACCACCCGGCGCCGAGGCTTCGTGCCGCCTCGGACAGCGTCTGCACGTCGATGCTGCCGAGCCCGGAGTCGAGCGCGCGGAACGCATACGGCAGGACGAGCACGACGTAGGCGAACGTCAGGGTGAGCGCGGAGTCCCCGAGGAAATACGTCACCCAGGCATAGACCGGGGCGATCCCGACGACGATCACCAGGGCAGGGATCGTCAGCGGCAGCAGGCACAAGAACTCGACCAGTCGCGCCGCCTTGGGCACTCGCAGGCGCACCCAGACCATGGTGGGCACGAGCAGCACCACCATCCCGATCACGGTGAGCGCGGCGAGTTCCAACGAGGTCAGGATCGCCGATCGCAGTTCCTCGTTGGTCACCAGTGCCGCCCAGGCGCTGCCGGACCGGCCACCGCCGTTGACTCTCGTGCTGTATTCCGCCATCGAGACGAGTGGGACGACGAAGAACAGTCCGACCACCACGAAGACGGTGATCCGGAAGGCCCGCAGTCGGCGAGCCTTCTGCGTGCGCGGAGAACTGTGTGGGGTAGTCATGCCAGCCACTTCGAGGTGCGCCGGACGAGCAGGGCGTAGGCGGCCATGACGATCGCCACGACGACCACCATCTCCAGTGCGAGAGCGTAGGCCAGGTGCTGCCGCCCGAGGATGACCTCGCTGGTGAGGGCGGCGCGGATGTAGAGGGGTGTGATCGGGTTGCCCTGGCTGACCAGGGCCGCCGCCGTCGCATAGGACGCGAACGCGTTGGAGAACAACAACAACGCCGACCCCAAGAATGCCGGGAAGAGCAGCGGCCCGCCGACGTGGCGCCAGAACTGCCAGGTGGTCGCGCCGAGGCTCTCGGCCGCCTCCCGCCACTGCGTGCGCATCCCGTCGAGGGCCGGGAGGAAGACGATCACCATCAGGGGGATCTGGAAGTAGCTGTAGACCAGGATCAGGCCCGGCAATGCCAGCAGCCAACCACTGCCGTAGATGTCGAGACCGAGATGGTCGCGCACCAGATTGGTGAGCGACCCCGAATAGCTCAAGGTCGCGATGAAGGCGAAAGCCAGCATGACGCCACCGAATTGGGCGAGCACACCACAGACGCTCGTCGCCGCGCGGCGGGCGAACCCGTCGGGTCGCCCGGTCACCAGGGCGTAGGCCAGCAACGCCCCCACGACGGCGCCGATGAGAGCGGTCGCCGCGGACAGGATCAGGCTCTGTTCGAGGGCGTGCCACACCGTCGGGTTGACGAGCGCGTGGATGTTGGTCAGCGTGGCCCGGCCGTGGTCGGTGAAGGCGCCGACGACGATGATGATCGTCGGGATGAACAGGAAGATCGTCAGGTAGCCCAGGAACGGCAGCAGCCCGATCGAGGGCAGCAGGCGGTGGACCCGGCGCTTCATACGCCGGGCCCTGTCCGGATCACCGCGATCGATCGACTCAACTGGTGACCTTCGACCAGTTCTTGGACAGGTAGGACGCGGCCTTGTCGCTCTGGGCCTGGGTGAGGATCACCGGCTTGCCCGATGCGGCGGGCAGCTTGCCGTAGGCCGCCTTGTCGATGGTTCCCTTCTTGACCATGTCGTCGGCCCGGACCGGTCGCGCGCCACCTTGCAGGTAGAGGTTCTGACCGGCGTTCGAGAAGAGGTATTCCTCCCACAGCCGGGCGGCCGCGGGGTGCGGGGCGTCCTTGTTGATCGCCTGGAAGTAGTAGCCGCCGACGACGGCTTTCTTCGGCACCATGACCTTCCACCCCTTCACCTTCGACGTTTCGGAGGCGTTGGTGTAGTCCCAGTCGATGACCACGGGCGTCTGACCGGACTCGATGGTGGCCGGCGTCGGGTCGAGCGGCAGGAAGTTGCCGGCCTTCTTCAGTTTCACGAAGAAGTTCACTCCCGGGGCGATGTCGTCGGCGCTCCCGCCATTGGCGATCGCGGTCATCACGACGCCGCTGAAGGCGGCGCCGGCCTGCGTCGGATCACCGTTGAGGGCGACCTTGCCCTTGTAGGCGGGCTTCAGCAGGTCGTCGACGCTCTTGACGTCGGGCACCTTGGTCGAGTCGTAACCGATCGAGATGTAGCCGCCGTAGTCGTTGGTCCACAGGCCGCCCGGGTCCTTGAAGTCCTTGCCGATCGAGCTCCAGGTGCTGACCTTGTACTTGGCGAACATCTTCGTGTTGGCCATGGCCACGGTCTGTCCCAGGTCGAACACGTCGGGCGCACGCGAGGTGCCCTTGAGCTTCTTGGCGGCGTTGATCTCGTCCTGGCTGGCACCGTCCGGCTGCGCGGAGTTGATCTTGATGCCGTACTTCTTCTCGAACGACTTGATGATCTTGCCGTAGTTGGCCCAGGTCGGAGGCAGGGCGATGACGTTGAGTTCGCCCTCTTTCTTGGCGGCCTTCACCAGCTTGGACATGCCGCCGAACGCCTTGGCCGACGTCGCCGCACCGGCACCTGTGGTGTGGTCGTCGGACGACTTGGAGGGCGGGGAGCACGCGGTGGCCGTCGCGGCCAAGGCGATGCCGGCCGTCAACGACAGGAGCGTCGTGCCGAGTTTCTTCACTACCAACCTCCAGGTGATCTCTCCTGCGGCGCTCGGGCACAGGCCACCCGTGTCACCACGTCAGGACGTTCCGAGAGTACGGGGCGACCCTGAAGGTGACCGGTGAAACGCCGATCGTTATCAGAACGTCACCGGTCGATCGCGGCGATCGGCGTCGATGACGACGTATCGTTCGCGGCCGTCAGAGTGTGCCCGTCCGGACGCGCTCGGCGAGTGCCGCGCGGCCGGATCGCTCGTAGGCTGTGGCGACCCCGTCACGATCGGCCTCCGAGCGGTTCTGGCTCCACTTCGCCTTGGCGTCGACGTGCTCGACCACGAGCTCGACGCCGACGATCGCGCGCAGTTGACCCTCGACGTAGGGCTCGGGAGCGTCGGTGACGGCCCATGGCCGGGGCAGACCCGCCTCGTGCTCGTCGGTCAGGTCGGTGACCGCGCGCCGCAGCCACTCCACGTCGTCGTGGACGGTGACGTGTCCGCGCAGCTGCACCGCCGAATAGTTCCACGTGGGCACCGTCTTGCCATGCTCGCGCTTCGACGGATACCAGGACGGGGAGACATAGGCGTCGGGGCCGTGGACGACCACCAGGCCCGGTGCCTGCGGCGCGATGCGCTGCCAGTGCCGGTTGGCCCGGGCGAAATGGGCGACGATGCGATCGCCCTGCCACATGATCGGCAGCAGCGTCGCGTCCGGGACGCCGTCGGCGCCGGCGGTGACGAGTGTCCCGACCGCCGCGGCCCGGACGAAGTCCCGTGTGGTGGCCTCGTCCTCGATCCGATTGAAGTGCGGCACATACATGACAGCTCCTATGACGGTGTGTCCTGGGCGAGTGCCTCGACCGCGGCACGGGTCAGGTCGTCCCGCAGCCCTCGTTGACGGTCGCGCGGAATGACCACTTCGATGACACGGATCCCCTTGCCCGGCGAGGCGATCCGCTTGGCGAGCTCGTCCGGTCGGTCCACCAGTTCGTGGGGCACTCCGTGCGCCCGACACAGTCGACCGATGTCGGTGGCGGTCGGCGTGCCGAAGATCCGCTCGAACGGTCCGGACAACCGCTCCTCGCCCGGTTCGAGGGTGCCGAAGATGCCGCCTCCGTTGTCGTCCAGGACGACCACCGTCAGGTCCGGCCGCGGTTCGCCGGGGCCGATGAGCAGCGCGTTCGCGTCGTGCAGGAAGGTGAGGTCGCCCACGAGGGCGTAGGCCGGTCGCCCCGGCCGGGACAGCGCCATCCCGACCGCCGACGAGATCACCCCGTCGATCCCGGCGAGCCCACGGTTGGCGACAGCGACGACGCCACTGGAGATCTGGTGCGGGCTGCGGGCCAGATCGAGGTCGCGTGCGGCGTTGGAGGACCCGACATACAGTCCGGCGTCCTTGGGCAGGTGGTGCGCGACCGTGCGGGCGACGGCGAGGCCGCTCGGCCACGACCGATCGATGAGTTCCCCTGCGGCCTGGGCAACTCGGCTCGTCGCGCGGCGCCAGCGGGCGGCCCACGCCCGGTCCACGCAGGACGACACGGCCCGATGGCTGCGTTCGATGTCGTCCCAGTCGTGCACCCGCCGCACGACGTGTGCCGGATCGGCCCACGACGTCAAGGTGGTCACGGCCTCCACCGTCACGTCGGGGCGGGCGAGCAGGCGCCCGACGTGCCGGTCCAGCGTGACCCGGCCGCCGACGAGCACCCGCTCCGGCGCGAAACGGTCGAGCCACTCCTGCGCCCGCAGGATCAACGGGCCGTGGGCGGTCGCGCGGCCACGGTTGTATTTGCCGAACGGCTCGGCGATGACCGGCCAGCCTGCGGCATCGGCCAACTCGGACAACTGCGCGGCCTGCTCGGCGCTCGGCACGTCGCCCAGCAGCACGAGGGTCTGCGGGACCGGGGCGATGCCCGGGCCCGCCGGGGCGGACGGCTTGTGGCTGGTCGGGGTCCGTAGGCCGAGCCACGCCTCGCCGTGCGGACGGCCCTCGAGCGCCTCGGGCCACGGGCCCTCGTCGTCGGTCGGCACCAGCGGCTCACGCAAGGGGACGTTGAGGTGCACCGGCCCGGGGTCACCGGACGGCAGTCCGCGGGACTCCGCGACGGCGCGACCGACGACCGAGCGCCAGATCGCCTGCTGGCCGCCGCGGCGTTCGGGCGTGCCGAACTCGTGGAACCAGCGCGTCGCGTTCCCGAAGATCTTGACCTGATCGGTCGTCTGATTCGCTCCGGTGCCCCGCAGCTCCTGCGGACGGTCGGCGGTGAGCGCCAGCAGCGGCACGTGCCCGTGGGCGGACTCCAGCACCGCCGGGTGCAGGTTGGCGACCGCGGTGCCGCTGGTCGTCACGATCGCTGCCGGCATGCGGGTGGTCTTGGCCAGGCCGAGCGCGAGGAACGCAGCCGATCGCTCGTCCACTCGCACGTGCAGGCGCAGGCGACCGGCGCGGTCGGCCTCCTCCACGGCATACGCCAAGGGAGCGGAGCGCGAGCCCGGCGCCAGGACGACTTCACGCACGCCCTGCCTGATCAGCTCGTCGATCAGCACCGTCGCGAGGGCCATGGAGGGGTTCACCAGGCCATCTTCGCACCTGGCGGTCCGAGGGATCACGATCGGCCGAGTGGTCATGAATGCACGGTCGCGCGCGGCCCCGACCGTGCATCGGTGACCACTCGCATCGCCCGGGCTCGAGAGGCGCTCAGGTGCGGCGCGAGGTGATGCCCCACGTGCCCGACCAGGTGTCGCCCGGTTCGAGCACGATCAGGGAATCCCCGGTGGCGAACGCGCCGGCCGGGCAGGTCATGGGCTCGACCGCGATACCGGACCGGCGGGCCCTGCCCGGTGGAAGGGTGTCCCCGGTGAAGACCTGCGCGTAGCCGAACATCTCGGCCTGTGCCCACAGCGTCGTCGACCGGGACCCCGCCGCCAACCGGATCTCCCAGCGCCCGCCCGTCGCCGTCAGGTGGGTGTATGCCGTGTCGAGCACCGTCCGTCCGATGGTGCGCCCGCCGCGGAAGTCGAGTTCGCCGGCCACGGGGGCCGTGCCGGTGGGCAGGAGCCGATCGTCGACCTCGATGACCGTCTCGGCCGGCACCGTCAGCGTCGCGTCGTCGACGACCTCCTCCCCCACGGTGAGATACGGATGCGTGCCGTAGCCGAACGGAGCGGGGGTCGGGCCGACGTTGGTGGCCGAGGGCGTGACGGACAGCCCGTCGTCGCCCAGGGCATAGGTGATCGTCAGGTCGAGCATGCCGTCCCAGCCCGGTTGGGGCAGGAGGCGATGGGCGACCGTCACCGACGACTCGGACCGCTCGGCGAGGGTCCAGTGCGACCACCGCACGAGCCCGTGGATGGCGTTGCTGCGCTCGACCTCGGTGAGCGCGAGTTGCCGCTCGGTGCCCGCGAACGTGTATCTCCCGTCGCGGATCCGGTTCGGCCACGGCATCAGCACCTGGCCGCGGCCGCCGTCGGCACGCGCGTCCTCGGCATACCCGTGCAGGACCTCGGCCCCGGCATCGAGGTAGCGTCGCAGCCCCCCGCCGACCTCGACGACCGTGGCCTCCTGATCACCGTGGCGGATCGTCCACTGCTCTCCGCTCGGGAGCGCCGCGACGGGACCGCTCACGACCGGGCGTCCTGCAGGAACTTCGCGGACTCCTCGCGCATCTGCACCTTGCGCACCTTGCCGGTGACCGTCATCGGGAACTCGTCGGTGACGTGCACATAACGCGGGATCTTGTAGTGCGCGAGCTTGCCGGCACAGAACGCGCCGAGGGACTCGGCCGTCAGCGGTGCCGTGTCCGGGCGCATGACCACCCAGGCCATGAGCTCCTCGCCGTACTTCTCATCCGGCACACCGATCACCTGGACGTCGGCGATGTCCGGGTGGGTGTAGAGGAACTCCTCCACCTCGCGCGGATAGATGTTCTCGCCGCCGCGGATGACCAGGTCCTTGATCCGCCCGACGACGTTGACGTAGCCGGCCTCATCCATGGTCGCCAGGTCGCCGGTGTGCATCCAGCGCGCCGCGTCGATCGCCTCGGCGGTCTCGTCCGGTTGTTCCCAATAACCCAACATCACGCTGTATCCGCGCGTGCACAACTCCCCCGCCTCGCCGCGCGGCACCGTCAGACCGGTGACCGGGTCGATCACCTTGACCTCGAGGTGCGGCATGACCCGACCGACGGTCTCCGTCCTGCGCGCCAGGTCGTCGTCGACGCGAGTCTGCGTCGACACCGGAGACGTCTCGGTCATCCCATAACTGATCGCGACCTGCGTCATGTGCATCCGGTCGACGACCTTCTTCATCACCTCGATCGGACAGGGCGAGCCGGCCATGATCCCGGTGCGCAGGGTCGACAGGTCGTAGCTGTCGAAGTCCTCCAGGCCGAACTCCGCGATGAACATCGTCGGCACGCCGTAGAGCGAGGTGCACTTCTCCGCGACCACGGCGTCGAGGCTCGCCTTCGGCTCGAACGACGGCGCCGGGATCACCATGCACGAGCCGTGCGAGATCGCGGCGAGGTTGCCCATGACCATCCCGAAGCAGTGATAGAAGGGCACCGGGATGCAGATGCGGTCCTGCTCGGTGTAATTGATCAGGTCACCGACGAAGAAGCCGTTGTTGAGGATGTTGTGGTGTGACAGGGTCGCGCCCTTCGGGAATCCGGTGGTGCCCGACGTGTATTGGATGTTGATCGCGTCGTCCGCGGTCAGCCCGGCCGCCCGTGCCTCGAGCTCCTCCGACGAGACCCTCGCCCCGCCCGACACCAGGTCCTGCCACGACTGCTCGCCGATGTAGACGACGTCTCTCAGGCCGGGGCAGTCGCCGCGCACCTCCTCGACCATCGACTGATAGTCCGACGTCTTGTGTTTGACGGCACTGACGAGCATGCGCATACCGGAGTGCTTCACGACATAGGAGAGTTCATGCGATCGGTAGGCCGGGTTGACGCACACGAGAAGGGCACCCATCCGCGCGGTCGCGAACTGCAGCAGGGTCCACTCCGGCAGGTTCGGCGCCCAGATGCCGACCCGATCACCCTTCTCCACCCCGGCCGCCATCAGACCCCTGGCGAGTTCGTCGACGTCTCGCCGCAACTCGGTGTATGTCCATCGTCGCCCGGACGGTGCGTCGACGAGCGCCTCCCGATCGCCGAATGCGGCCGCGGTGCGCAGCAGGTTGTCCCCGATCGTGTCGCCGAGCAGCGGCTTGGTCGAGATTCCTGAGCTGTATGACGGGATGCTGGGAGCCGACACGGCTGACCTCCGAGGGTGGGTGCTAGTCCTTGCCCCCACCATAGGGCGCACATCACCTCCCGTGGGGCGCCTTCGGGGTGACTCCTCGCGGCCCCGCGGCCGTCACTCTAGTGTGGGAAGGTGCCACGATCTGCGCGAAGCTTCGCCGAGGACGTCCGAGGGCGCAGCGACGCCCAACTGCGGCGGCTCGTGCTGCGCAGGCCCGACCTCACCCGGCCCGCACCGTCCGATCTGACGACGCTCGCGGCACGCGCAGGGACACGTGCCGGGGTCCAGCGCGCCCTCGACGACCTCGATGCCGACACGCTGCACGTGCTCGAAGCAGTGATGATCGCCGGGCCCGGTGGGGATCCCGCAGCCCTGCTCGGCACGACGCGCAGTCGGGTCCGCCGCTACCTCGACGATCTGTGGACCCTCGCTCTGGTGTGGCGCTCACCCGAGGGGCTGCGACCCGCACGAGCGGTCGGAGAGCTCGTCCATCACCCCGCTCGGCTCGGCCCTCCCGCCTGCGATCTCGGCGCGACCGTCCCCGGCGACGTCGACGCGGCCTATGCCACGTTGTCGACGGGGGCTCGCAACGCGATCGACCGACTGCGCTGGACGCACCCGACCGCGACCTTCACCGGATCGACCGCTCAGGCCGTGCTGGGCGAACTCGTCGAGGCCGGTCTGATGATGCGCACCGACCCGCAGACCGGAGTGATTCCCCGAGAGGTGGGGCTGGCACTGCGCGGCGGCCACCTGTATGCCGATCCGCTCCACCGCCCCGCGAACCCCGAACGCACCCTGCCCACCGCCGACGTCGACGCCTCCGCGGGGGTCGAGTCCCTCGAGATCCTTTGGCGCATCGAAGAACTGGCACGCATCTGGCAGGGCGACCCGCCCCGGGTGCTGCGGTCGGGCGGCGTCAGCGTGCGTGATCACCGTGTGGCGACGACGGCGTTGGACGCCTCACCCGAACTGTCCGCCTTCGTCATCGAGATCGCGGCCGCTGCCGGGCTGGTCGCGCAGGACGGCGCGCTCGAGCCCGGATGGCTCCCGACACCGGCGTATGACCAGTGGCTCGATCAGCGGCCGGCCGGGCGCCTGTCGGCGCTGATCACCGCGTGGTGGGAGACCGTGCGCGCACCGCATCTGGCGGGCACCTCCGGCGACCACGGCGTCCTCAACGTGCTCGGTCCGGGCATCGACTGGCCCATGATGCGGCATCGGCGGCAGGATGTCATGGCGGTGATGGCCGGGCTGCCTCACGGCACGGTCGCCGACCTCGACGTCGTCGAGGAATTGTTGCGCTGGCATCGCCCGTTGCGCCTTCCCGTCGGCGTGCCGACCCACGCGGAGGCGATTCTGCGCGAGGCCGCGTGGCTCGGCCTCATCGGGCGCGGAGCGTGTTCCACGGCCGGCCGCGCCCTGGTGGACGGCTCCGATGTGGAGGCGGCGGTCGCGGCTCAACTGCCCGAGCCGGTGCAGGAGTTGCTGTTGCAGGCCGACCTGACCGCCATCGCCCCCGGCCCGTTGCAGGACGACCTCCGCCGGTTGATGAACCGGGCAGCGGAGGTGGAATCACACGGTGGTGCGACCGTGTTCCGGTTCACCGCCTCCAGCGTCCGCAGGGCACTCGACGGAGGGATCGGCGCCGACGAGCTCCAGGCGACCCTCGCATCGGCGAGCACCGCGCCGGTCCCGCAACCCCTGACCTACCTGATCCAGGACGTGGCGCGGCGCCACGGGCGCACCCGGGTCGGCTCGGCGGACAGCTACGTCCGCAGCGACGACGAGACCACGCTGTCCGCCATGCTGGCCGATCCATCGCTCGCCCCGCTGCAGTTGCGCCGGATCGCCCCGACGGTGCTCGCGTCTCCCGC
>CAZMLG010000062.1:0-16828 GCA_964566985.1 uncultured Intrasporangiaceae bacterium | reverse complement strand
TCGGACGCGGACGGCGTGCAGATCGGGAACAGCCGGTCGAGGTCGCCCCGGAAGAGGTCACTGGCCAACGTCGACTCTCGGGCCCGCATCCAGTTGCGGTTGCCCCGGACCGTGTTGATCTCACCGTTGTGCGCGATGAAACGGTACGGGTGGGCGAGCGGCCACGAAGGGAAGGTGTTGGTGGAGAACCGCGAGTGCACCAGGGCGAGTTCACTGGTGAAACGCGGGTCGGACAGGTCGGGGAAGAACGGCTCGAGCTGGCCGGTGGTCAGCATCCCCTTGTAGGTGATCGTGCGGCACGACAGTGAGGGGAAGTAGACGTCGAAGTCGTGCTCCAGGCGTTTGCGCACGCAGAACGCGCGCCGGTCGAGGTCGATCCCCCCGACGGCACCCTCGTCGGCGGCGAGGAACACCTGCCGGAACACCGGCATGACCTCGCGCGCCGCCGCGCCGACGACGGACGGGTCGGTGGGCAGGTCGCGCCGGCCGAGCACCCGCAGGCCCTCCTGCGCGGCATACCGGTCGAGTTGCTCACCCACCCGCCGCCGGCGATCGGCGTCCTGCGGGAGGAAGACGATGCCGACCGCGTAGTGTCCGCGCGCCGGGAGGGCGAAGTCGCACGTGGCACGGAAGAGTTCATCCGGGATCTGGGTCATGATGCCGGCCCCGTCCCCGACCAGCGGGTCGGCACCGGTCGCGCCCCGGTGTTCGAGGTTGCGCAGGGCGGTCAGGGCGTGATCGACGATGTCGTGACCGGCGGTTCCGCGCATGGTGGCGACCATGGCGACGCCGCAGGCGTCGTGCTCGAATTCGGGCTGGTAGAGCCCCCGTGCGCCGGGCGAAGCGGAGAATGCGCTCGCGGCCATCGGATCACCGTCCTCGTCTCGTCGCGTCGGGACGACGGTCGAAAACGGTGGCGCCCCGGTCTGTCTACGTGACCAGCGGGACGACATTGGCCTGCATGGGTAGGCACAGAGTACCGGCAGGCGAGCTCGGCTCACAAGCTGGGCACCGCGTCTCGTATGCCGAGACGCGGTTCACGGGGACGGGTGGATCTCCTCCGGCGTGGTGTCCTCGGCCTCCCGCTTCCCTTCCCGGATGCCGTCCGGGTGCCGCCGTCCGCACCACACGAACATCACCAACCCGATGAGGAAGACCAGGATGCAGACCCACACATTGACCCGCAGGCCGAGGATGTGATTGGCGAAGTCGGTGCGCATGAACTCCATGAAGATGCGCCCGACCGGGTAGAGCATCACGTAGGCCGCGAACGAGCGTCCGCGCCCCAGCAGCCACCGCCGGTCGATCAGCAGGATCGCGATCGCGATGATCAGGCACCAGAGCGACTCGTAGAGGAACGTCGGCTGGAAGAACCCCTGCACGATCGGATGGCCCGCCGCGTCGCGCACCGCGTGTCCGGCGGTCTCGTCCCACTTGTAGATCTTCAGCGCCCAGGGCACGTCGGTCGGATGGCCGTAGAGCTCGTTGTTGAAGTAGTTGCCCCAGCGTCCCATCGCCTGCGCCACGATCACTCCGGGCGCCGCGGCATCGGCATAGTCCAGGAACGGAATGTTGTTGCGGCGACATCCGATCCATGCTCCCAACGCACCGAGCGCGATGGCGCCCCAGATGCCCAGGCCCCCGTGCCAGATCGCAAAGGCGTTCCACGGGTTTCCGCCCTTGCCGAAGTAGGGCTGCGGGGTGGTGATCAGGTGATAGATCCGCCCACCGACGATGCCGAACGGCACCGCCCACCAGGCGACGGTCATCGCGTCCTCGCGTTGGTGACCGCGATCTTCCAGGCGCCGGCCGGTCGCCCAGATCGCGAAGCAGATGCCGGCCAGGATGCACAGGGCATAGCCGCGCACCGGAATCGGCCCGATCCACAGCA
This sequence comes from uncultured Intrasporangiaceae bacterium, assembly GCA_964566985.1. Classification (GTDB taxonomy): domain Bacteria; phylum Actinomycetota; class Actinomycetes; order Actinomycetales; family Dermatophilaceae; genus Leekyejoonella. The sequence continues at coordinate 14,937 of CAZMLG010000062.1, read as the reverse complement.
CGCCCTCCGAGGGACTCGGCAGGTAGGTGAGCAGGCCGGCGCTCACCTGACCACTCCCTCCCGCAGAGCACGCGCCGCGTCACGCAGCCGCGAGATCCCATCGGCCCGATCCGTTCTCTCCAGCAGGCATCGCACGAGGGCGGACCCGACGATCACGCCGTCGGCGAACTGTGCCACCTCGTGAGCCTGCGCGGGTGTCGAGACCCCCAGGCCCACACAGACCGGCAGTTCGGTCACCTTCCGGGTGCGGTCGGCAAGCACCTTCGCGTGCGCATCGAGACTGGCGCGCGTGCCGGTGACACCCATCAGCGAGGCGGCATAGATGAACCCGCTGCTGTGATCCGCGGTCAGGATGAGGCGCTCCATCGTGCTGCTGGGTGCGACCAGGAAGATGCGGTCGAGATCGTGAGTCTCGCTCGCCTCCAGCCATTCATCGGCCTCGTCGGGCACCAGGTCCGGCGTGATGAGACCGGATCCCCCGGCCTGCGCGAGATCGGCGGCGAACCGGTCGACGCCGTGGCGCAACACCGGGTTCCAGTAGGTCATGACGACCGCCGCGGCGCCGGCGTCGGTGACCGCGCGCACGGCCGAGAAGGCATCCTTGACATGGACGCCCGCCGCGAGCGCCCGTGTGGCCGCCTCCTGAATGGTCGGCCCGTCCATGAGTGGGTCGCTGTAGGGGACGCCGACCTCGACGATGTCCACGCCCGCGTCGACCATCTCGGTCATCGCCTCGATCGACTCGTCCACCGTGGGGAAACCCACCGGCAGATAGCCGATGAGGGCGGCCCGGCCCTCACCCCGGGTGCGCTCCAGCACCTCGTCGACGCGGGTCACGGTCGCGCTCCCGTCGTCTCGTCACCCGGCATCAGTCCGAACCATCGGGCCGCGGTGTCGACGTCCTTGTCTCCCCGCCCGGACAGGCTGACCAGGATCAGACCGCTCGGCCCGAGCTCGCGGCCGACCGTCATCGCCCCGGCCAGGGCATGGGCGCTCTCGATCGCGGGCAGGATCCCCTCGGTCCGCGAGAGGAGACGGAAGGCCTCCATCGCCTCGGTGTCGGTGACGGGGTGATATTCGGCGCGGCCACTGTCGTGCAGCGCGGCGTGCTCGGGGCCGACGCTCGGATAGTCCAGCCCGGCCGAGACCGAGTGGGACTCGATGGTCTGCCCCTCCTCGTCCTGGAGGACGTAGGTGTAGGCGCCGTGCAACACGCCGGGAATGGCCTCGCCACTGAATCGCGAGGCGTGTCTGCCGGATCCAGGACCGTCTCCACCACCCTCGAGACCGATGAGGCGCACGTCGGCATCGTCGATGAAGCGGTGGAAGATGCCCATGGCGTTGGATCCGCCCCCGACACAGGCGCACACCGCGTCGGGCAGCCGACCGTAGGTGTCCAGCATCTGGCCGCGGGCCTCCACCCCGATGATGCGGTGGAAGTTGCGGACCATCTCCGGGAACGGGTAGGGGCCGGTCACCGTGCCGAGCACGTAGTGGGTGGTCTCGACATTGGCCACCCAGTCGCGGAAGGCCTCGTTGACCGCGTCCTTGAGGGTTCGAGAGCCGTGCTCGACCGGCACGACGGTCGCCCCGAGCAGCCGCATCCGGGCCACATTCAGCGCCTGACGCTCGGTGTCGACCTTGCCCATGTAGATGGTGCAGTCCAGCCCCATCAGCGCCGCCGCCGTCGCGGTGGCGACACCGTGCTGGCCCGCCCCGGTCTCGGCGATCACCCGGGTCTTGCCCATCCTCTTGGTCAACAGCGCCTGCCCGAGGACGTTGTTGATCTTGTGTGAGCCGGTGTGGTTGAGATCTTCCCTCTTGAGCACGACCCGTGCCCCACCGCAGTGCTCCGCGAAGCGCGGCACCTCGGTGATGATGCTGGGCCGGCCGGTGTAGCTGCGCTGCAGCTGGGTCAGCTCGCCCATGAACCCCGGGTCGCTCTGTGCCTTGGTGCGACACTCGTCGAGTTCCTCGAGCGCGGCCACCAGCGCCTCGGGGACGTACCGGCCTCCGAAGGCACCGAACCGGCCGAGGTGCTCGGTGCTCACCTCGCTCATCGGCGTGCTCCGCCGGCCGTGCGCGAGGCGTCGATCAACCCGCTGACCGCGGTGCTCGGGTCGCCACCGGTGACCAGTGCCTCACCGACGAGCACCGCGTCCGCACCGGAGCGCACGTAGTCGGCGACGTCGGCGGGTCCGCGTACACCGGACTCGGCGACGCGCACGCACCCGTCGGGCACCCGCGGTGCCAGACGCGCGAACGTGCTCCGGTCGACCTCGAGGGTCTTCAGGTTGCGGGCGTTGACGCCGAGGACCCGGGCGCCCACCGCCGCGGCGCGGTCGACCTCCGGTTCGTCGTGCACCTCGACCAGCGCGGTCATCCCGAGATCGTGGGTCTGCTGCAACAGGTCCCGCAACAGGGCGTCGTCGAGCGCGGCGACGATGAGCAGGACGATGTCGGCGCCGTGGGCGCGCGCCTCGGTGATCTGGTAGGCGCCGACCATGAAGTCCTTGCGCAGCACCGGCACTTCGACCCGCGCGCGGACGGCGTCGAGATCGTCGAGGGAGCCGCCGAACCGGCGCGGCTCGGTCAGGACGGAGATCGCGGTCGCCCCGCCGCCGGCATAGGCCTGTGCGAGTGCTGCAGGGTCGGTGATGGGCGCGAGGTCACCCTTGCTGGGACTGCGACGCTTCACCTCGGCGATGACCCGCACCGGTCCGGGGGCCGCGAGCGCGGCACGCGCATCCTGGGCCGGGGGTCGCGCGGCGGCGAGGCGAGCGAGCTCCTCGGGGCCGACGGAGGCACGCCGGGTCGCGACGTCCTCGCGGACTCCGGCGATGATCTCTTCGAGGACCGTGGACACCGCTGCAGATTACCGGCCGGTGGACGATTCGGCCGACGAGGCCGGATCACCCGAGGTGTCGGGCATCACCGGCGCGGGCACCGGTTCGGCGCCGAACCCGGCCTTGGACAGCGTCACCCCGGTCGCGACGCCGATCACGGCGACCACGACGCCGGCGATCTGCAACGCGTGGATCCCCCAGGCGACCCCGATCGCGATGAGGATGGCTGCCACGAGCAACAGAGCCACGCCACTCCACGCCGCAACGCTGTGGCCGTGGTTCTCGTGGTGCACGTCAGACATGAGGGTGAGCTCCTTCGGGGCCAAGAGGGTTGCTTCTGAGGCCATTGTGTCAGCCCCGGTCGTCGTCGTCACTTGTCGGGTCCTCTCCCGCGCTCAGCCGGTCCCAGTCGGACATCGTGGACCGCGGGCGCCGCCCGGTCGGGGCGTCGTAGCTGCTGGACAGCCCACTCCAGCGCCGGACACCCGCGAGACACAGGACACCGGTGACCACGAGGATCACGGCACCGAGGACGCCGACCCAGGTCCACGCGCTCAGATGCGGTTCGATGTCGAGGCCGCCGGTGTGGCCGGTCGCCTCGGCCGCCCGGCTGGTCAAGGTGGCGCCGGGGTCGTGCAGCACCCACAGCGCGCTGCCGAGCGCGAGCAGTCCGGCCAGCAGGGCCAGGACCGCGGAGACCCAGCGGGCGATCCGGCCGGTCGTGAGGGCGGCGAGCACCGCCGCCCCGCCGACGAAGGCCGCGCCGATGCAGGCCGGTGCGGCCTTCGAGCCCTTGACGGTCACCTCGGTGTGCGCCAGCACGGAGTCGTCGACGGTGCCGCTCACCCATCCGCGGGTGCTGGCCAGGACGATCAGCACGACGGCGACCACACCGAGGGCGAGGACTGTGCGTTTGCTCGTCACGGAATACGCCTCATCCCGGTCGCGACCGACGCCGCGCGCAACGGCGCCGCCGCCTTGTGCCGGGTCTCCTGATATTCGGCCTCCGGCACCGAGTCGGCGACGATGCCCGCGCCCGCCTGGACGTAGGCCGTGCCGTCCTTGAGGACCGCGGTGCGGATCGCGATCGCCATGTCGAGGTCGCCGGCGAAGTCGAGGTAGCCCACCACGCCCCCGTAGATCCCGCGCCGGGTGCCCTCGAGGGTCTCGTTGATCGACATGGCCAGCGTCTTCGGCGCCGCGGACACGGTGCCGGCGGGGAACGCCGCCACCAGGACGTCGTAGGCGTCCGCGTCCGGGCGCATCCGGCCGGTGACCGTCGACTCGAGATGCATGATGTGGCTGTAGGGGCGCACCTGCATGAACTCGATCGTGTCGACGGTGCCGGGTTCACAGACCCGCTGCAGGTCGTTGCGGGACAGGTCGACCAGCATCAGGTGCTCCGACCGCTCCTTGGGGTCCTCGATCAGTTCGGCGGCGAGCCGCTGATCCTCCTCGGGGGTCTTGCCGCGCGGCCGGGACCCGGCGATCGGGTGGGTGATCACCGTGTCCCCGGTGACCTTGACCAGGGCCTCGGGGCTGGAGCCGACCACGTCATACGTCGAACCGTCCGGGTGGGGGAAGCGCAGCAGATACATGTAGGGGCTGGGGTTGGACGTGCGCAGCACGCGGTAGACGTCGAGCGCATCGGCGTCGCACGGCACGCTGAACCGCTGGGATACCACGATCTGGAAGGCCTCGCCCGCCCGGATGGCGTCCTTGCATTCCTCGACCATGTCGTGGAACTGCTCGCGGGTGTGCGTGCTCTCGGGCGTCAGCTGCGCGTCGCCGGGCACCGCGACGGTGCTCTCGGCGGGCCGACCGAGCAGGTGCTGCATCCGGTCGAGGCGGTCGACCGCGTCCCGGAAGGCGTGTCCCACCCGTTCGTCGGTGTTGTCGTAGTTGACGGCGTTGGCGATGAGATGGAGCGATCCGTCGGCGTGATCGAGCACGGCCAGGTCGGTCGCGAGCATCATCGCGATCTCCGGGAGGTGCAGCTCGTCGCGTGCCGTGCCGGGCAGGTGTTCCCAGCGGCGCACGGCGTCGTAGCCGACGGCCCCGACCATGCCGCCCGTCAACGGCGGCAGCCCGGGAAGGCGCTCGGTCGCCAGCGCTGCGACGGTGTCCCGCAGGGCTGTGGTGGGGTCACCGTCGGTCGGCACGCCCACAGGAGGCTCGCCGATCCAGTGGGCCTGCCCGTCGCGTTCGGTCAACGTGGCCCGGCTGGCCGCGCCCACGATGGAATACCGCGACCAGACGCCGCCGTGCTCGGCGGACTCGAGCAGGAACGTCCCCGGCCGGTCCTGCGCCAGCTTGCGATAGACGCCCAGGGGTGTCTCGGCGTCGGCGAGCAGCCGCCGCACGACCGGGATGACGCGACGGTCCCGCGCCAGCTCGGCGAACACCTCCCGGGAGGGCCAGGTGCGCCCCCAGGCCACGTCGGCGTACGCGTCGGATCGGGTCGCGGTCATGACGCGTTCGCCGGGTCGGACACGGGAAGCGGGGTGAAGAAGCAGGTACGCTCGCCGGTGTGGCATGCGGCACCGACCTGGTCGACCCGGATCAGCAACGCATCGCCGTCGCAGTCGATCGCGACCGACTTGACGTGTTGCACATGCCCTGACGTGTCGCCCTTGCGCCAGTACTCCTGTCGGCTGCGCGACCAGAACGTCACGCGCCCTGTCGTGAGGGTGCGTTGCAGGGCCTCGTCGTCCATCCAGCCGAGCATGAGGACCTCACCGGTGTCGAACTGCTGCACGACGGCTGCCACCAGGCCGGAGGCGTCGCGTCGCAAGCGGGCCTGGATGTCGGGGGGAAGCGGGCTCGTCGAATCCGTCACCCCCTCATTGTGCCGAGGTCGATCGCCTTGATCTTCGTCGCCCGTCGATGTCGGTGACCGAGGCGGCGTCCGATCGTGACCCGGAGACACTCGGCAGGGTGTGCCTGGGCTTTTGATCCATGGAACCGGACCGTGCCTTTCGGCAGTCGGATCTGCCATGAGGAGCAATCAGCGGATAACCCTCGCCGGCGCCGGGGCGCTCGGCATCGCGGGACTGGCGGTCGGCGTGGCGGTGCCGAACCTGATGGCCTACCGCATCGGGATCGTGCTGCTCGCCCTCGGATCGGCTGCAGCCACCTACCTGTGCACTCGGGCACGCGTGGGCGATCCGACCGGCGGCTCCGGTCGGATCGTGGTCACCGCCGCGGCGGTGGGCGCCCTCATCGTGCCGCTGGCCGCCGGCGCGTCGGTGCCTCGACTCGCCGCCGACGACGGCACCTGGAGCGCCCGGCAGTATGCCCCGATCGCGACCACGATCGCCGGCCAGACCTACCTTGTCGGACCGGGACGGGTGACGGTCGTGTCGGCCGACAGCGGCGACCTCGCATGGCGGGCCGACACGGTGGACTCGGGTGCGGGCAACGCGATCATCGGCCCGAAGGGCGACGTCCTCATGCTCGACCGGTCCCGACCGGCACGGCTCTACGCCCCCGACGGCTCCGTGCGCTGGACCAAGCCCCCCGCGCCGGTCGACTCCAGCTACTCCGTGGTCGCCTTCGACGACAACTCGATCGTGGTGGCCACCAACTGCCGCGCCGAGCACACGGACTGTCGCCTCGTCGGGATCGGGCGCGACGGGCACGTCGCCTGGCAGCACGACGTCTCGACCGACAAGGCCGCGGCCGACGAACTGCAGACCACGGTCAACCACCATCGGCTGAACGGGTCGCTCCCGTCGACTCTCGCGATCACCGTGACCGGATCGAAGCGCCGCGCGGTCGCGATGATCGACACCGAAACCGGCGGCACCCAGGGCACCGTCTCGATCCCGGCCGGCGCCGACCTCGGGTTCGGCGCACCCTACCCGGTCGGGCACGGTGTGCTCATCTCCTTCGACCGACCGAAGGGTTGTGAGTGGCGGATGTACGAAGCCGGCGAGCGGGTCTGGGATCTGAAGGGATCGACGTTTTGCAGTGGCCCGGGCTACGCGGGGCGGGTCGTCAGCACGCCCGAGTCCCGGCGAGCGTATGTGCAGGACACCGCCGACGGCTCGTGGTTCACGATCAACCTGCGGTCGGGACACGCCCGCTCGTTGACGCCTGAGGAGGGGCTCGACGCGATGGGGCCTTCAGAGGCCTCCCGGCACCGACGGATGGGAGCGGACACCATCCTCGTGGAGCGTCACCGGACCCTCGTCGCCACCGACGCCGATTCGGGCAAGCAGCTCTGGACGCGGCACATGGACTCACGCGTCGAGGGCATGGCGCTCGGACACGGGCGAGCCGTCGTCAGCACGGCCTACACCGGGCACAATCCGGTCCTCCTGCGCGACTCCGAAGGCTTCGGTCCCCCTGCGATCTCGGTGCACCTGATCGCCCTGCGCACCGGCGACGTGGTGTCGACGACCGCCCTGCACGGAAGCAACTTCTGGATCCGTAGCCTCGCAGGCGGAGCGCTCCTGTCCCGATCGACTCCGGCGGCCGACCATCGCGCGCCGCTCGACACCGACACGGCCATCTACCTGGCCGGGACGCCGCAGGACCCCGTCGCGGCGTCGACACGGCGCACCGACGACGCAGGGCGGCAGGGACCGTCATGGGAGAGGATGGAGGCATGACACGCCAGGCACAGCAGGAACGATCCGCCCTTTGCGACACTCTGAGCGCCGTCGGCCCGGATGCGCCGACGCTGTGCGAAGGCTGGGCGACGCGGGATCTCGCCGCACACCTGATCGTCCGCGAGCGACGCCCGGACGCCGCCGCCGGCATGCTGCTGCCGTTCCTTCGCGGACACGGTGAGTCGGTGACCCGGCGGCTCACGTCACAGGACTGGGCACGCACGGTCGACACCATCCGCACCGGCCCGCCGCGCTGGTCGCCGATGTCGATCGGTGCCGTCGACGAACTGGCCAACCTCGTCGAGTTCTTCATCCATCACGAGGACGTGCGCCGCGCAGACGACGACACCACGCCCCGGGACATTCCGGACGCGTTGCGTCGGTCCCTCTGGTCCGGCCTCCCCCGCATCGCCAAGCTCACCCTGCGCAAGCTGCCGGTGGGTCTGGTCGCCGACGCTCCCGAGGCGGGCCGACGCCCGCTGCGCGGCGCGACGGGCGCGCACGGCACGGTCGTCGTCTCCGGGGAACCCGAGGAGATCCTCCTGTTCGTCTATGGTCGCGGCGCAGCCGCGACGGTGACGCTCGACGGGGCGGACCGCGACCTGGAGGCACTGCGCCGGTCACAGCTGGGGATCTGAGCAGCCTCTTCCGATGAGCCGACAGGGGGCCAGGCGATGAACGCGATCCGCATGGCGGCCGCCGCGATCGCCCTGGCGATCGGCGCCGGCGCCGTGACCTACGGGGTGGTCATACCGGCCTCGTTGCCCTACCGGGTCGGCGTGCTGCTGTTCGCGACCGGCCTGGTCGCCACGACCTATCTGCTGGTGCGGATGCGCGGACCGGTGCGCCGTCGCGGATTCGGAGTCCTCGCCGCCGTCTTCGTCGTCCCGCTCCTCGTCGGTGCGGTCCTTCCACGCGTCGATGCACACAGGCTGACCAGCGACGTCGCGTGGCGCGCGTCCGGCTCCGGGGACGTCGTGGTGACCGCCGCCGGGCGGACCTACCTGCTCGGACCCGACCATGTCACGGTGTTGGACGCCGCGACCGGAGACCGGCGGTGGGCGATCTCGCTCGATGACGTCGACCGAGACGAGTCCCAGCGTGTCCGCCCCGTCGTGAGCGAGACCGGGGTCGTGGTCGTCACCATTGGCGGCTACCACCCGGTGCGGGCCTACGCGGCGGACGGCACCCTGCTCTGGGACGACCCGCCGGGGACCGTCCGCACGGATTTCCACCTGCTGGCCGTCGGGGCGAAGTCGACCGTGGTCGCATCGAACTGCGACCAGATCCGCACGCCGTGCACCATCATCGGGATCGGCACGGCCGGCACGCGGCGCTGGTCGCGCACCGTCCACCCGGCTCAGGACGGCATCCGACCACAACTCGACCGCCTCGGCGCGGCCTCACCGCAGGTCGGCATCCCCAGCACGGTCGCGGTCGCCGAGGTCGCCTCGCTGTCGCGGCCGGCTCGGGTCACCACGCTCGACCCGGACTCGGGACACCCCGTGGCGACCGTCCCGGCGCCGAGCAACGGCGTCGGACCGGGCCTGTCGTCCCCGATCATGCTGAACCACGCCGTGCTGATCTCCTGGCGCCTTGCCCACAGGTGCCGATGGGAGCTGTATCAGGGGAATCATCGGGTGTGGTCCCGTCAGGGCAAGGCGTACTGCGAGCGCACCGATTCCCGGAGGCAGGTCGTGGTGACCCCGGACGACGGAAGGATCTACGTGCGCCGTGATGGTGCCGACTCCTGGTTCACGATCGACCTGGCGACCGGCCATGCCCGGCAACTGCACGAGGACGAGGGCACGACCTTTCGGTCCGGCCGCAACGAGATACGGCCCGAGATGCTCGGCTCGCAGGTGACGGTCACGCAGGCCGCCGGCCGCCTGCTGGTCCGGGACGCCGGCACCGGTGACGTCCTCTGGTCCCATGCCGCGCCGGCGCACCGGGAGGGCGCATCGCACCAGGTCTGCGTCGGACACCACCGAGTCGTGCTGGCCGGCGAATACACGGGGCACAACCCGTTGTTCGGACCACTGATCGGTGACGCCGATCCACGGCCCGGATGGTCGACCGGGTCGACGACCGTCCAGGTCCTCGACGCGGTCGACGGTTCGGAGCTGAGCAAGGCGACTCTCCACGGCACGGGTTACCGAATCCACGCCGCACCGACCGGCGCCGTCGCCACCCGCGCGTCGAACTCCGGCGGCACCACGGCATACCTGCACCGCGTCAGCGCACAGGCAGACCTGCCTGTGCCAGCGCGGTCTTGACCTCGCCGATCGTCACCTGCTGGAAGTGGAACACCGACGCGGCCAGGACCGCGTCCGCACCCGCCTCGACCGCCTCGACGAAGTGTCGTGCCGTCCCGGCACCACCACTCGCGATCAGCGGTATGCCGATCTCGCGGCGCACGGCGCGGATCAGTTCGAGGTCGAACCCCGACGTCGTGCCGTCCGCATCCATCGAATTGAGCAGGATCTCACCGGCACCGAGTGCCTCGGCCCGAGCGCACCATTCGACCGCATCCAACCCTGATGCCGTGCGCCCGCCGTGCGTGGTGACCTCGAAGTGTCCGTCCTCGTCGCGACGCACGTCCGCCGACAACACGAGCACCTGCGCGCCGAATCGATCGGCGATCTCCGCGATCACCTCGGGCCGCGCGACGGCGGCCGTGTTGATGCCGACCTTGTCGGCGCCCGCGCGCAACAGCCGGTCGACGTCGTCGACGCTGCGCACTCCACCGCCGACCGTCAGCGGGATGAAGACCTCCTCGGCGGTGCGGCGCACCACGTCATACGTCGTCTGCCGGTCGCCCGAACTGGCGGTGATGTCGAGGAAGGTCAGCTCGTCGGCGCCCTCGTCGCCGTATCGGTGAGCCAGCTCCACCGGGTCACCGGCGTCGCGCAGGTGCTCGAAGTTGACGCCTTTGACGACCCGCCCGGCATCGACGTCCAGGCAGGGGATCACGCGCACCGCCACAGTCATTCGTTCAGGCTATCCAACCGACGTGCTCGGTCAGTCGTCGCGGGCTCGCGAGGGCTGCACCCGCTTGGGTTCACCGGGCATTTTCGGATAGTCGGGGGGAAAAGGCATCTCGCCGAGGCCACGCTCCTCGACGTCCTGGTCCCACAACGCGATCGCCGCCGACGCGTCTCCTTGGTGATCGTGGGCGTCCTGCCAGGCATCCCCGTCCGACTCGAGGATCTCCGGGACGGTGCGGACCGTGAAATCGCCGGTGGTGATCTGCGGCAGCCGATCCCACGTGACAGGCATCGAGACCGTGGCGTCCGGCAGCGGCCGCGCGCTGTAGGCTCCGGCGATCGTGCGGTCGCGGCACGCCTGATTGAAGTCGACGAAGATCTTCTCGCCCCGCTCCTCCTTCCACCAGGCCGTGGTCACCAGCTCGGGCAACCGTCGCTCGAGTTCCCGTGCCACACCGATCACCCCATGGCGGACCTCGAGGAATTCGTGCGTCGGCTCGATCGAGGCATAGATGTGCAGGCCCCGGCTTCCGGACGTCTTCACGCGCGGCGTCAGACCCAGTTCGTCGAGCAACTCGCGCAGCGCCTGCGCCGCTTCCACGACATCGGAGAAAATCCGCTCCGGTTGCGGATCCAGGTCGATGCGCAGCTCGTCCGGATCGTCGTTGTCACCCGAGCGGACCGGCCACGGATGAAAGGTGATCGTGTTCATCTGCGCGGCCCACACCGCGGTCGCCGGCTCGTCGATGACCAGTTGCGGATGGGAGCGACCGGACGGATACGTGCACGGCGTCGTGCGCGCGTAGTCCGGCATCCCCTTCGGCGGGTTCTTGGAGAAGAACTGCTCGCCGTCGACGCCCGCCGGGAAGCGCTGCAATGCGACCGGCCGGTCACCGTTCGCCCGCACGAACGCTTCACCGACCTCCACGAGATAGCGGGCGAGGTCGAGCTTCGTCAGGCCCTGATCCGGCCACAGGACACGATCCGGGCTGGAGATGCGCACCGTCCGGACTCCGTCGTGTCCCGGCACCTCGAGGTGATGCGGCTTGGCTGGGCTCATCTCGGATCTCCGTGGCCGGGACCTGCGCTAATTGCCTGCGGCGAAATACTGATCGAGCACGTCCTTGGACGGCTTTCCGCGGTCGGACACCTTCAGCCCGCGTGCGCGTGCAAACGCCCGAACAGCCTTGGGATCGTAGAGTTTCGGTGGATCAGTGGGCGCGGTCCGCCCGCCATCCGATGCCGTTCGCCGCGCGTGACCGACCCAGACCGCGACACTGTCGCGCAGCTGCTGCACGTGCTCCTCCGACAGGTCGATCTCGTAGGCCGTGCCATCCAGTTCGAACCCGATCGTCTCGGCGGCCTCGCTCCCGTCGACATCGTCGGTGACCACCGTTATGCGCCGCTGCACCACATGTGCTCCTTCGGATTCGTGCCGATCGTTCGCCCCATCCTACGGTCTCGGGCCACACCGGACGGCTTACGGATTCCTCGTGTTCCAAAGCCCCCGTGGACGCCCCCATGGCCCTACAGTCCGAAGGCCGTCACTCACCGGATGAAAGGCTGTCATGTCCACGTCTCCCCTCTCTTCGCGCCCGCGCCGGCTGACCTCGGTGCTGGCCGTCGCCGGAGTCGCCGTCGCCACCGTCGGCACAGCGGTCACCACCGCGCCGGCCGCCCGGGCCGCCTCGACGAACCTCGTCGTGTCCGAGGTCTACGGAGGAGGTGGCAACTCCGGCGCGACTCTGCGAAGCGACTTCGTCGAGCTCTACAACACCAGCGACCAACCGGTCGAACTGGATGGGTGGACCGTGAAGTACTGGTCGGCCCGAGGCACGTCCGCCCAGACGACCTCGCTGACCGGCACCATCGCAGCCGGCGGACACTTCCTCGTCAAGGAGGCGGACGGCGCGAACACCAACGCCGACCCGCTGCCCCACCCCGACTCCACCGGGACGATCGCGATCTCCTCGAAGACCGGACGGGTCGCGATCGTCGACCCCGACGGAAACGTCACCGATCTCGTCGGCTGGGGTGACCCCTCGACGTCCGAGGGATCCCCCGCCGACTTCACCACCAACACCACCTCCGTCGCCCGCACGAACGCCTGCCGGGACACCGACGACAACGCCGCCGACTTCGCCGTCGGCTCTCCGACACCGCAGAACTCCGCCACGCCCACCGGGCGGTGCGACGGCGGCACCACTCCCCCTCCACCGACCGGCCAGAAGGCCACGATCGCTCAGATCCAGGGCGCCGCCCACCGCTCGCCGATGCTGGGACAGCAGGTGAAGGAGGTCCGGGGCGTCGTCACCGCCACGGACGACGCCGGGTTCTGGATGCAGTCCCTCACCTCGGACGACGATCCCGCCACGAGCGAAGGCGTCTACGTCTACACGACGTCCACGGCCGCGGTCGGTGACGTCGTCTCCGTGGCGGGCACCGTGTCCGAATATCGGGCCGGTGGCGCATCCGGGACCGCGAACCTCAGCACGACCGAGATCACCTCCGCCTCGATCGAGGTGACCGCGACCGGGCACACCCTGCCCAAGCCCGTGGTCATCGGCGTCGACCGCGTCGCGCCGCAGCAGACGATCGAGTCCGGCGACCCCGGCAACGTGGAGAGCAAGGATGTCCCGTTCGATCCGAGCAAGAACGCCCTCGACTTCGACGAATCGCTCGAGGGCATGCGCGTGGCGCTGAAGGATGCCCGTGCCGTCGGCCCGACCGAGACCGCTTACGGGGAGACCCCCGTCGTGCCGGGGCAGCACGTCGATGCGGTCCGCTCCCCCTCGGGCGGGGTGGTCTACACCGGATACGACCATCCCAACGCGATGCGCCTCGTGCTCGACGACAGTCTGCTGCCGAAGGGATCGGTCGGCGCCGCGAACGTCGGTGACACGTATGCCGGCACGACGGTCGGGGTGCTCGACTACGACTTCGGCAACTACCACCTCATGGCCACCGAAGCCGGTGCGCTCACGTCCGGTGGCATCAAACGCACGGTCGCCAAGAAGGCCTCGGCGACGCAGTTGGCCATCGGCACCTTCAACGTCGAGAACCTCGACGCGCTCGACCCGCAGAGCAAGTTCGACCGGCTGGCGAAGCAACTCGTGCACAACATGGCCTCTCCCGACGTCGTCGGCATCGAGGAGATCCAGGACGACAACGGAGCCACCGACGACGGCACGGTCGACTCCACCGAGACCACCGACCGTCTCATCGCCGCGATCGAGGCCGCCGGCGGACCGACCTACCGGGTGACCGGCGTCGACCCGGCCAACGACCAGGACGGCGGCGAGCCGGGCGGCAACATCCGCCAGGTGATCCTGTATCGGACCGACCGGGGGCTGCGTCTGGTGCACAAACCGGGCGCCACCGCCACGAGCTCCACGAAGGTCACCGGGCACGGACGGCATACGTCGATCAGCCTGTCACCCGGCCGGATCGACCCCACGAACGCGGCCTGGAAGGATTCCCGCAAGCCCCTGGTCGCGGAGTTCACCTGGCGTGGGTCACCGATCTTCGTGATCGCCAACCACTTCTCCTCCAAGTACGGTGACGAGCCGCTGATGGGCCGGTGGCAGCCCCCGCAGCGCTCGTCGGAGAAGCAGCGCACCCAGCAGGCGAAGGTCGTGCGGTCCTTCACAGACAAGCTGCTCACGGCCGCCCCACACGCCAACGTCGTCACGCTCGGTGACCTGAACGACTTCCAGTTCAGCCACACCGTGGACGTGCTGGTCGGCTCCGGGAAGACGAAGATGACCGACCTGCCGCGCACGCTCCCGAAGAGTGAGCAGTACACCTACACCTACGAGGGCAACAGCGAGGTGCTCGACCACATCCTGCTCAGCCCGTCGCTCAGTCGGCTGCCCTGGCCGCTGAACTGGTTCACGAAGCCCTACTCCTACCAGGTGGTGCACACCAACTCCGAGTTCGCCGACCAGGACTCCGACCACGACCCTCAGGTGGTGCGCATCAATCTCCTCGCGCTGCATCGCTGAGCACGCGATAACGTCACAGACCGTCACCACCCTCGGCAGCACGCCGCGGGTGGTGACGGATCGTCACGCCCCGGCGGGAACGCTGCGACCACGTGTGGTGTTGTGCAGGTGAGACCCGACGAAGGAGCGACGATGACCGAGAAGACATATCCGGTGGCCAAGAGCGACGAGCAGTGGCGCGCGGAGCTCTCGCCCGCGGAATACCAGGTGCTGCGCCAGGCGGCCACGGAGCGGCCGTTCACCGGCGAATACCACGACACCTTCACCGACGGGGTCTACTCCTGCCGGGCGTGCGGGGCCGAGCTCTTCCGCAGCCAGACCAAGTTCCACAGCCACTGCGGGTGGCCGTCGTTCTATCAGCCCAGCACGGAGGACGGCGTCGAACTCCTCGAGGACGACTCGATGGGGATGCGGCGGGTCGAGGTGCGCTGCGCCTCGTGCGGCTCGCACCTGGGGCACGTCTTCGAGGGCGAGGGCTACGACA
>CAZMLG010000061.1:0-16849 GCA_964566985.1 uncultured Intrasporangiaceae bacterium | reverse complement strand
CCCTTCGTGCCGAGCCACTTGGCCGAGGTGATCACCGGTCTGATCAAGGAGGCCCAGGCGCTCGCCGAGGACTTCGCGTGGCGCACACACGGGAAGGTGCAGTGTGAGGAGTGGATGTCCTGAGGCCCGTGCCTCACGACGTCCGGCTCGGCAGAGGCGGCCCCTGTCCCATAGGTGGGCCGGTGGGAGAGAATCGGCGGCGTGAGTGGTGACGGACTCGATCCCGGGCGTCGACCGAAGACCGATCCGGTGACGTCGTCGAGGTTTGCCAGGCAGCGGCGCCGTGACACCGAGCCGGAGATGGCCCTGCGCAGAGAGCTGCATGCACGTGGTCTGCGATACCGAGTTCAGTTCAAGGTGACGGGGTTGTCCCGTCGGACGATCGACATCGCATTCACCGGGCGACGGGTGGCGGTATTCGTCGACGGGTGCTTCTGGCACCGGTGCCCCGTCCATGCGACGTTTCCGAGGTCCAATGCACGGTGGTGGAAGGACAAGCTGGATGGCAACGTCGAACGGGACCGGCGAACCGATGCGGCACTCGGCGAGCTCGGATGGGTCGTGGTGCGGGTGTGGGAGCACGAAGACGTCGTCGACGCCGCCGACCGAGTCGCCCGAGCCCTCGACCGTGTCGCGTCAGGCTGACTTGCGTCCGGTCGGTTCATCCGTGAGCGCTGCGTGCAGGGACTTCGCGATCGCGCTTCCGAGGGGGATCGGCACGGCGTTGCCGATCTGGCGCGCGATGGAGGTTCGGCTCCCGATCCACATGTAGTCGTCGGGAAAACCTTGAAGTCGGGCCGCCTCCCAGTGCGTGATCGCGCGATTCTCCTCCGGATGGAGATACCGACCCTTCTCCGGCTTGAAGAATTCGGTCCTGATGGTCACGGCCGGCTCGTGCCAGCGCAACCTGCCCATCACATCGCCGGAGCCGGTCCGGTGCGATCTCCAGCACGGAGCCAACAGCTCGTCCGGCAGGTCGAACCTACTTCCGCCCTTCGGGATCGCAGCGAATCGACGGCGGGAGATCTCGCGGTACTCGCGATCGGCATGCAGCTCACAGGTGCGGAACGGCCCATCCGTCTCCCGGATGGCTCCGGGCCACGTCCTGCCGGCTCGGGACGGGATCCCTCGGCCTATCGTCTCGCCGGTGAAGGCTTCGAACACCGTGCGATGCTCGGCCAACCAGATCGCGCCACCGCGGGCGTGAGTCTGTTCGGGCCAGCCGGGCGCGGGGAGATCTCGACGATGGCCGATCACGACCGCACGGCGGCGGGCCTGTGGCGCGCCGAAGTCGGCCGCATTGAGCACGCGCGCGTCCAGGCTCCAGTCCTGAAGGCACTCGCCCGGCTCGGTCCACCTCTTGAACTCCGCGAACTGGGAGCTCTTGAGGAAGGTCGCGACGTTCTCCACGACGAAGTACTTGGGTGACGTACGCATGATCACGTGCGCGTACTCTTCCCAGAGGCGGTTGCGCTCGTCTCCGGCGTCGCGCTTGCCGAGCATGGAGAAGCCCTGGCAGGGCGGCCCTCCGACGATCACGTCGACGCCGAGATGGTCGGGCGCGGAGCTTGCGAGCCAGTCTCGGATGTCGAGGGCCACCGCAAGGCCCGAGCCGTGGTTCTCGTTGTAGGTCGCCACGGCGTCCTCGTCGATCTCGATCGCTCGGACCGTGTGGAAATCATGAGACGCGTCGTGAAAGCCCTCGGTGAGACCACCGGCGCCGGCGAAGAGGTCGAGCGTCGTGAACCGCACCGCTCCCCTTCCTCGCCCGGACTCGATGATGACCAGAGTGTAGCCCGTCGGAGCACTCGTGGCCGTCCGTGTCGGCGACTTGTGTCGAGTTTCGTCACTCCTGCCCCATCTGTCGGAGCCGCGTGAGACGCTGTATTTCCGCACAGATGGGAGGGCAGCGGTATGTCGACATGGAGTGGGCCGGACAGCGCGATCGCAGCGACGGTGGCACATCAGAACAAGCGGTTGTTGCAGACCTACCAGGCGGACCCGAAGCGGCTCGAGGAGGACGCCAACACGGAGCGCTCCATCCACGACGGGGCGTATGCGCACCGCCAGCTGCACGAGCTTCTGCAGAACGCCGCCGATGCCATGAGGTCCGGACAGGGTCGATGCGAGGTCCTGCTCACCGACCACACGCTCTACGTGGCCAACAGCGGTGAGCCACTGACCGAGCAGGGTGTCGACACGTTGATGGCCGCACACCTGTCGAGTAAACGAGATGAGCAGATCGGGCGGTTCGGGCTGGGGTTCAAAGCGGTCCTGGCGGTCACCGACACCCCGAAGATCTATAGCCGATCGGGGTCACTGGGCTTCGACCGCGCCTGGTCGAGGGATCAGTTGTCCGCCGACATTCCGGGCCGGCCGCACTATCCCGCTGCTCGACTTGCGCAATCTCTCGATCCTCTGGAAGCTCGGCGAGAGGATCCGGTCTTGCGGGGGTTGATGGCATGGGCGACCACGGTGGTCGTCCTGCCCCACCTCATGAACCGCGCGATGATCGCGAAATCGCTCAAGGGTTTCCCGGCAGAGTTCCTGCTCTTCTCACAGCATGTGACTCAGTTGGACCTCGAAGACCGACCCGGGGATGTGGCCCGACGGATCACGTTGGGCCGAGACGACGACGGGCTTCTGCGCCTCGACGACGCCGGGAAGAAGACCACGTGGGTGGTTGCGTCCCGTTCGCACGCCCCGTCGGGCGAGGCCTTGAGGGACGGGGGGTATCAGGCTTCGCGAGACGTGATCGACCTCACGTGGGCCGCACCGGTGTCGGGAGTCGCCCATCGGGTGGGGAGCTGTTGGGCCTATTTCCCGACCGAAGAGCTCACGACGTTGTCCGGCATCGTGAACGCGCCGTGGAAGTTGAACGACGACCGTTCGAAGCTGTTGCCCGGTCCCTTCAACGACGAGCTGCTGACGGAGGTCCTGCCCGGACTCGTGTCGAGCTCGCTGCGTGCGCTCACCCGGCCGAGTCGGCCGGCGGCGGGTCTCGACGCGCTTCCGGCCCGGGGGAAGGAGACGCGCGGCTACGCGGACAAGGTTCTGGGCCAGCCGGTGATCAATGCGGTTGCCGCCGGACCGTGTATCCCGAACATGAACGGTGCCCTGAGACACCCGTCGAAGGTGCGACTGCATCCGAAGGCCGCCGACCCCGAAGATCTGGAGCTCTGGGCGTCCGCATGCCCGGATCCGGAATGGTGGGTGCATCACGGTGTCACGGGAGATGAGCGCAGGTCGAAGGCGCTACGCCTCATGGCGATACACAAGCGCGGCGAGACTCCGGTGAAGGAATGGGTCGAGCACATCGCCGCATCCGGGACGGTCGAGGGTTCGGCGGCGGCCGTGCGCATCGTCGCGGCGATGACGGCCCGGGACCCCGAGCTGCGGCAGGCGCTCGCGCGAGCGAGAGTGCTGTTGCTGGAGGACGGGACGCTCGACGCTCCGCGCAGGGGGCAGGTGTTCCTTCCCGGTGGAGCGACGTCGGAGGGCCAACGCATCATCAACCGCACTCTCGCGGCCGATTCCGACGTCGAGCGCGCATTGAAGGACCTCGGCATCGAGATCTTCAACGATGCGGGTTCGCTCCGCATCGAACTCGCCAAGTCTCCGATCCCGTGGGACCGGGTGTGGCGCGCATCTCGGCGAGTGGACGAGCGGGAGGCCGAGCAGATATTCCGGGACGTCTTCGGCGACGAGCTGGTGTCACGAATACGGGCCTACACCCGATCGGGCAAATTGAAGTCGCCCGCCCAGGTGTTCCTTCCGGGGGAGGTGATCCCGGCAGGAGCATCTCGCGATGCCGACTTCGTCGTCGATCATCGGTTCCACTCACAGGATCTCGACCTCCTTGCGGCCCTGGGCTTCGTCGGACGGCCTCTACGGCTGGTGTCGGCGCCGGACGAGTCGTGGCGAGAGGCCTTTCGTCAGCGCATGCACGACCAGTACCGCAATGAGACTCGACAGCCGAAGCTTGCCGATGAGCGAATCGACGTCGACGAGGGCAGAGTGCTCTGGCCGCTGGGATTTCTGCCCCGCCTCTCCCTTCAGGGGCGACTTGCCGTCACCCATTGTGCCCTCCTTGGCCTGGAGGGCGACGAACGATGGAGGATCACTCAGGTGGGCGGCGGCTCATCCTTCAGCGCGCCCGACCCCGTCTGGCGACGGATCACCAAGCACGGCGCGCTCGAGACCGAAGCGGGGGTGCAACCGGTAGAGCGTTGCCTGACCCAACCCATAGAGGACATCGACCCGATTGACCGTGCGTGTCTGCCGTATCTGACCAGCACGGTGACGGATGACCAGGCGAGAGCACTTCACCTCAAGGCCGACCTCGAGGAACTGTCCGACGAGGATTGGTACGAGCTCATCGACGAGGCGGCGGGCTGGACGTCCGACAGGCGATTCCAGCTGTATGCATGGGCAGCCTTCTACGAGCAGGCACCCCCGGATCGGATCAAGGTGGACCGCGGTCGGGGATTTGTCGAGGTTCCACCCGACAAGGCCGCCGTGACCTCACGCGACGACGTCTACGATTCTCTGATCACCGCAGGGGAGCCTGTGCTCAAGACGACGACCCCGGAGGATGCCGAGCATCTCGTCCACGCGTGGGGGCTGGCGGTCGGTGAGGACATGCTGTCCGAGTCGGTGAGCACGGTCCTTTCGGGAGAGAAATACCGCGCTCTCGATCGATTCCCGCCTCTCGAGAACGACCTCGAAATTCGGTGGCACGCCCTTGACGTTCAACCCTGTTCACGTATCGAATTGTTGACGAGAACTCCCGGAGGGGAGAAGTCTCGGTCGCTCACGGCCCGCCTGGACGATGAGCAAGGTGTGCTCTTCACCACGGCTCAGACGGACCAGGACGTGCTGCGAGTGATAGCACAGGAAACCGAGACCAGGATCGTGCCCACCAACGTCCTGAGGCGGATGGAGAAGCAGAGACTGAGTCAACTCGTCACCACGATCGCCGACACGGACGACCTGCTGCAGAAGCTGGTCCTGGCGGTCGGGTCGGAATCACTGACGAGTTCGATACCTGCCGCGGCCCTGAGCGCGCTTCGCTCGACAATCGGCAGAAGGCTCGACGACTATGAGATAGCCCGACTTGCGCTCGCTATCGATGGTTACGAGGTGCTTCAAAAGCATCGAGCCGCGCTCGCATCGGCGGGGCTCGAACCGCCGAGTCAGTGGGCCGGGCGTGGACCGGCAAGGTCGTGGGTGCGGCAGCTCAACTTTCCGGTGGAGTTCGCCGGGTTCACCGGTTCCGAACGCGAGGCCGAGATCGAGGCAGAGGGTCCACCCGAGCTGGGCGACCTGCACCTGTATCAAGAGCGGATAGCCGAGCGCATCAAGCAATTGTTCGATGTGCCGACGCAGGCGAACCGAGGGCTGGTGTCGCTGCCGACCGGAGCCGGCAAGACACGTGTCGCCGTCCAGGCCATCGTCGAGCACATGGCCTGTGTTGACGATGACGTGCGAGTCGTGTGGTTGGCGGAGACCGATGAACTGTGCGAGCAGGCTGTGCAGACCTGGTGGTCGATATGGCGGGCGTTCGGTCGTCCCGGTGCACCGCTGAGTATCAATCGGCTGTGGTCCTCGAATCACGCGAACGAGCGCGACGGCTTGCAGGTCGTCGTGGCGTCTGCAGCCAAGTTGGCGTCGATCGTCAGCGACAGTGACTGGGCGGACGAGTATGGCTGGCTGCGTCGGCCCGATCTCATCGTCGTGGACGAGGCTCACCGATCGATCGTGAAGCAGTACAATCAGATTCTTCGTGCCTTGTCGGACACGCGACGCCTGACCGATACCGACACCCCGTTGCTCGGACTGACGGCGACTCCCTTCCGCGGATTCAACCGGGACGAGACCGACCGGTTGATCAAGCGTTACCAACGTCGGCTGGATGAGGGGGTGTTCGACGGTGAGGAGGTGCATGCCCATCTTCAGCAGATCGGCGTCCTCGCTCGGGTGCGGCAGGAGGAGCTCAGGGGAGCGGACATCACCCTGACCGATGCGGAGAAGGAGGATGTCGACCAGTTCGGCCAGCTCTCCGGTCGGGTGACCGCCGAGCTCTCCGAGGACGAGGAACGCAACAATACGATTGTGAAGTCCGTTCTCGGCCTGCCTGAGACGGCCCGTGTCCTTCTCTTCGCGACGTCCACGGAGAACGCTCGGGTGCTCGCGGCGCTCATCTCATACCACGGGGTCGAGGCGCGCGCCGTCGACGCGAACACGCCGAAGCCTGCGCGACGTCGATACATCGAGGACTTCAAGTCCGGTGCCGTGCGGATCCTGACCAATTACAGTGTCTTCGCCGAGGGCTTCGACGTTCCCGCCGTGGATGCCGTATACATCACCCGGCCGACCTTCAGCCCCAACGTGTATCAACAGATGATCGGTCGGGGGCTTCGCGGACCACGCAACGGTGGGAGCGAAGAGGTATTGATCGTGAATGTCGCAGACAACCTGACGAACTTTGGGCGCAAGTTTGCGTTTCATCACTTCGATCATCTGTGGAAGGGAAGTCGTTGAGTATCACACCGACTCTGGATGCCGAGCAGAAGGACGTGGCCGGTGTCGGCCCCGAGTACCGCCAGATCGTGCTGGCAGGGCCGGGCGCCGGCAAGTCCGAGGTGGTCGGTGCGTTGGCGGCGTCGCTGGTCGACACGCATGGTCTCTACCCGGAGGAGATCCTCGTCATTTCGTTCAGTCGCGCTGCGGTGTCGGTGGTCGAGCAACGCACAGCCGAAGTCACGGATGCGGGTGAGACGGTCGAAGTGCGCACGATCGATTCGCTCGCGGCACGGGTCATCGACGAGCTCACCGAGGAGGAGTACGTCTTCCGCGGGTACGACAAGTCGATCGGGTATGCCATGAAGCTGCTCGAACGATCCTCGACCCCTGATCCGGACGAGGCGCCTTTCGGCCATCTCCGGCACGTGATCGTCGACGAGGTGCAGGATGTCGTCGGAGTCCGTGCGGACTTCGTTCTCGCGCTGCTCCGACACGGGGTGCCGAGCGATGCCGGGTTCACTCTTCTCGGAGATCCCCTGCAGTCGCTCTACGACTTCCAACTGGACGATAAGCATGCGCTGACGTGCTATGACTTCCTGGAACGAGTCT
This sequence comes from uncultured Intrasporangiaceae bacterium, assembly GCA_964566985.1. Classification (GTDB taxonomy): domain Bacteria; phylum Actinomycetota; class Actinomycetes; order Actinomycetales; family Dermatophilaceae; genus Leekyejoonella. Next base: position 9,715 of record CAZMLG010000061.1, on the reverse strand, counting down.
CAGGTCTGTTCGAGATCCGCACCGTGGAACTCGCGGGCGACTACCGGTCGCGCACCGAGACCGCGGGGATGATCGGCTCGATGCGTCGAGACCTGATGCAGGTCACCGGGGCGCGTCGTTTCCGCAAACTTGAGGCGGCGTGCGCCCGTTTGTCCCCACTGACGGCGATCGACCGTGAAACGGTGGACATGGTGGAGCGGTGGAGCGGAAGCACAGCGTTCTTGTGCGACACCAATGCACGCGCGGCACTCACCGCAACCCGCCTCAGCGAGTTCGGCGTCTTGGCAGAAATGGTGTCAGGAGGCGCGAAGCCGGCTCTTCCGGCATGGATCGCACGCACCTTGGAGGACCACCCGACTGATCGAATCGACGATCACGAATTCGAGGTCGGTGCGTCAGCGGCCGGTTGTGAGGATCCGGAGCTGGCCTGGCGACACCTGCTGGACCTGGCCGGAAGTCGCAGGCAGGTGGACATCAAGCAGCTGTCGACGCAGCTCGCCACAGCCCGGGGCCGCGATCTGTTCCGACGCGCTCCGGTCGGCCGGATCGTGGTGTCCACGGTTCATCGAGCCAAAGGGCTCGAGTTCGACAACGTCGTCCTGGTCGACCCCGACGAGTGGTTCGGCTCGCCGGACGACGTGGGTCGGATGGCATCGATGCTCTACGTCGCGATGTCGCGTGGCCGAGATCGAGTCACGACCGTGGACGGAGTCGACGCCGGCCGCTGGCACCACGTCAAGAGGCCGGGCCCCTGTGGTCGGCCGTGGGTCAAGACGCCGTGGCGAAAGCCGGACCTGCTCGGCGTGATCATGGAGCCCGAAATGGCCAGGGCCCTCGGGCCGACCGACACCGATCTCTCCGGCTTCGTCGGTCGAGATGTCGGATGGGAGCTCGCCGCACCATTGACGGACGAATCGGGCGACGAGATCCCGAGTTGGATCGCACTCGTCGATGACCTGCCCGTGGCTCGAACGGGCGGAGACTTCGGCCGATGGATCCGGTCTGAGACTCGGGGCCATGATCTGCCCGAGCTTGTCGGCGGGAGGGTCGATGGCATCGAGACCCTCGTCGGCACGCCGCGCGGTGACTCGGTGGGAAGATATGGCCTGTGGACGGGAGCCCGGATCGTCGGGCCGGTCGATCTCGAGTGGGGATGAGGGATCCATGATGGAGTTGCAGCAGGCATACGCCACGAGGGACTTCGTTGTCTCCCGGCTGGAGGAAGACCTCCTCGGAGGGCCCTCCGACGCACAGATGACGGAGGCACCGACGTCACGATTCGTGGTCGGTGTGCTTTATCCCGAGATCGCAAAAAGTACCGGCTCGGCCGGCCGGGACGTTCCGGAGGCGCTCGAGAGCGATCAGATCGACACGACCCAGGACGGTGACGCCGGGGCACCCGACGTGGAAGGTGAGGACGAACCGGTCGTCTCTTTGGCTCACGTGAGACACCCTCGCACGATGGGACTGACGTTCGCCGTAGAGCCAGGGGCAGAGTCGTCGTTCATGTTGGCTGTCACCGCGGCCAGATATCGGCCGAGTGGTCCCGAGACCGAGACGACGTGGGTGCGAGAAGAACTCGCCCCCGATCCGATCACGGTCGATCCGTCCGTACCCATGCAGCACAGAAGGGACATCGTCGACGGTCTGGAGATGCGGATCGTCGTCCGGGAGCCCGACGACGGGGTCGTTTCGGTGACTGCCGTGTTGGTCAACACACAGCGGGCCGAATACGGCGAACGAGATGAGCGATGCTGGTTCGATCCGCGAATCGAGGTGACGGCCGAGCCGGGAGTGCTCGTCCACAGGCCCGATCAGGTCGTGGCCGGCTTGGACGACGCCGAGGTGGCTTCGCAGCGTCTTCTGTTCCGAGATGTGCATGCGTATGCCGTCGGTCACGGATGTGGCGTCGACTGGAACGACGACGTCACATCGATCACCACCGCCTACCTTCCTCGTCATGAGCTCCTGCTCAGCAATCCGGCGGGGCTCGAGGGTCTCGATCTCGGAATGGAGCACCTCGCCGAGTCCACCGGCTACGACGAGTTGCAGGCGCTTGTCGACGACTACCGCTCCTGGATCGGCGCCCTGAGCGACGAAGACCTCTCCCCGGAGGACGCGGAGGCGCTGGATCGACACCGGGCGGAGGCGGATCGAGCCGCGGAACGGATGCAGGCAGGGATCGACCTGCTGCGCGTGGACCCGCACGTGCGACGTTCGTTCCGACTCATGAACCTCGCGATGGCTCAGCAGCGCAGCCGGCAGGATTTCCATCGCGCCGGAGGGATCGGGGATCCGCCGGGCGCGGGCGCCGCCAAGTGGCGGCCGTTCCAGATCGCTTTCATTCTGGTAAATCTCGACGGGTTGGCGAGACCCGAGTCGCCGGACCGTGAGGTCGCCGATCTGCTGTGGTTCCCGACCGGTGGTGGCAAGACCGAGGCATACCTCGGACTGATCGCCATCACGATCCTGCTGCGCCGATTGCGTGATCCACACGATGCCGGAGTGTCTGTGATCATGCGGTACACCCTGCGGCTTCTCACGCTGCAGCAGTACGAGCGAGCGACGGGCCTCATCTGTGCTCTCGAAGCATTGCGGCCGCGGGAGATCCCAGAGGCCGATCCGATCTCGATCGGCCTCTGGGTGGGGCGGAAGTCCACGCCAAACTCCCTCGCCGACGCGCGTGCGGCGTTGGGGCGGCAACGTTCGGGACGGCAGAGCGAGGACGCCGACGACGCCGCCGATCCGGTGCAACTGCGTCGGTGCCCCTGGTGCGGCACCACCCTCACGTTCGAGCACTACGTCGTCCTGCGTGAGCGTATGGAGGTGAGGTGTCCGAATGACACCTGCTGGTTCCGCAACGGTCTGCCGGTGCACATCGTCGACTCCGACGTCTACCGCGAGAGACCGTCTCTGGTCATCGGCACCGTGGACAAGTTCGCGATGATGGCTTGGAAGGAGGATGTCGGTAACCTGTTCGGCGCGGACGGTGCGGACTCTCCTCCGGACCTGATCGTGCAGGACGAGCTCCACCTGATCAGCGGCCCGCTCGGGACCGTCGTCGGGTTGTACGAGACCGCGGTCGACGCGGCGTGCTCGCGGGTGGGGAAGCCGAAGCTGGTCGCCTCCACCGCCACGATTCGTCGAGCGACCGATCAGGTGCGGGCCGTCTTCGCTCGGCGGGCGAGGCAGTTCCCGCCGCCCGGCCGAAGCTATCGTGATTCGTACTTCGCCGTCGAGGTGCCTCGCGAGCAGAAGGCGACGCGTCAGTACATCGGCGTGATGGCGGCCGGCACCAGCCATACGACATTGATGGTGCGGGTCTATGCCTCGTTGCTGCAAAGTGGCGCCATGGTCGAGGAAGGCGATCCGGGGGCAGACCTCTATTGGACGCTGCTCGGCTACTTCAACAGCCTTCGGATCCTCGGTGGCGCATACATTCAGGTGATCGACGATGTGCCGGCGGAGATGGCCGTGCTCGCCGCGCGGAGAGGCGAAGAGGTCCGCAGCATCGCCGAGCCGCGGCAGATGAACTCGCGTAAGAAGTCGACAGAGATCCCCGAGGAACTGAGGATCATGGAGCGCAGCCGTGGTGAGGTCGACGCCGCAGACACGGTGCTCGCCACCAACATGATCTCGGTCGGTGTGGACGTCGATCGTCTCGGTTTGATGGCGGTGATGGGGCAGCCTCAGACGACCGCCGAATACATCCAGGCCACATCGAGAGTCGGGCGGCGAATGCCCGGCCTGGTGGTGACGATCCTGAATGCCGCGCGCACCCGTGACCTCTCGCACTACGAGAACTTCGCCGGATATCACCGGATGCTGTATCGCCATGTCGAGGCGACCGGTGCCACCCCGTTTGCGCCGAGAGCACGCGATCGAGCGCTGCACGGTGTGCTGGTCGCCCTGGCGAGACTGACGATTCCTTCGGCGGCGGCGAGCGGCGCGGCCGGGAAGGCGGAGGAATGGGAGGAAAGTCTGCGTGCATGTGTCGACGTGATCACGAGGCGAGCCACCGATATCCGCGACGGGCTGGCACATCTTCCGGACGATGAGTCTCCTGACAGGGTGCGGACCGAGCTCGATCAGCTGGTCGACGAGTGGTTGGACGCGCCCGGACTCGACCATTACGAGGGCTGGTTCGGTCGCCGGGACGGCGCGCTGTTGGTGGAGGCGTCGAGCGCTCTCACCCGAAGAGTCGAGGAGCCAGTCACATTTCCGGTGGAAGAACCCCCGTGGCCGACGCTCACCAGCATGCGAGACGTCGATGCCGAATCGAAATTGTTCTTCGCCCGTCGGAGGAGGAGCTCTCGTGGTCGCTGAAGTCGCCGGAACCGCACGTCGCAGTAGTCTCGTGTCCACGTTCGGTGTGGGATCGCTGTTCCCGACCGACAACGACAGCGTCATGATCTGCGGTCTGGACGATTGGCCCGAGGGCCCCGAGCTGCACGAGCCGCGGCTGGAGGCCGGTCTGGGAGTGCATGGGTTCCGGCTTCCTCCGAGCGGGTGGAAGCGCGGGGACATCCCGGTCGTGCGTTTTCCGCAGTGGGCGTTTTGTGCGGAATGTCGCCGGCTCGCACCGGCCTGGCAGCTCACCTCCAGACGATCCCGATACTGCAGGCACTGCAACGGGATGGTCTCTCCATCGCGTTTCGTCGCGTGCTGCCCGAATGGGCACATCGAGGACTTCCCCTATCGGGAGTGGGCTCATGATGGTCGGGTCGAGAGCGCCGGCCACGAAATGAAGCTGACGACGCGCGGCAAGTCCTCCGCGCTGTCCGACCTGGTCGTGGAATGCGAGTGTGGTCGGCGCCGATCGATGGACGGTGCGTTCGACTATTCGGCACTGCGCGGTCTCAAGGGCTGCGGTGCAAGACGCCCATGGCTACTCGAGGCAGAGCTCGACCCGAACGGTTGTGACCAGGCACTGCGGACTCTTCAGCGCGGGTCGTCCAACGTGTGGTTCGCGGCCACGCGATCGGCGATCTCGATCCCGTTGGTGGGTGCGCGAGCCAGGGCGTTCGCGCTGCGCCTGCTTCGGGGAGCACGTCCGGATGCTTCACCGGAGGCCATCGTCGCCACCCGGAAGCTGCCGAGTGGCTTGTCGGCTTCCGACGTCGTGGACGCGATCATCGACGTACGCAATCCTGCAGCGTCCGCCAAGCGCCCGTCCGATGCGGAGCTACGGGCCGAGGAATATCGGGCCCTGGTCAACGGTCTGGACGACGGACAGGACGGCAGCGACCAGTTCGTCTGCACCGAAGTCGATCTGACCGACAGCGGAGTGCCGGAGATCGTCGCTCAGGTCTCGCGGGTGTCTCGGTTGCGGGAAGTGCGCGCGTTGGAGGGTTTCTCCCGCGTGACCCCCGCTGCCGGTGCAGACCCGGAGACCGGAGAGAGCCGGCTGGCGCCCTTGTCGGTGTCCGTCGACCACTGGTTGCCCGCACTCGAAGTGTTGGGTGAGGGGGTGTTCGTGCGGCTCGACCAAGACCTTCTACGCAGATGGTGCGAGTCCTTTTTCGCGCGGGGACGGGAGCGGATGCTCTTGGAGAGCCGGGATCATGTGAACGCGGCATCTCTGTCGGCCCGCTTCGAGGTCACCGCGCTTGGTGTGGCGTTGCACTCATTGGCTCACGTGATCCTCGACGAATGCTCTCTGACCTCGGGCTACGCGACCGCCGCGTTGCGGGAGCGCGTCTACGACCAGGAGGGACAAGCAGGCATCCTCGTCTATACCTCGACGGCCGACAGCGCCGGCAGCCTCGGTGGACTCGCAGCCCTCAGCGACGCACAGCGGTTCTCGGCGGTGCTGCGGTCCGCCCTCGAGAGGGCTCAGTGGTGCACGAGCGATCCGGTCTGCATCGAGTCGGGGCCGACGGGTGTCGATGGAATGAATCTGTGCGCCTGCCACGCGTGCCTGCTGCTGCCGGAGACCAGCTGTGAGCGGTTCAATCTGCTGCTCGACCGCGCATGCCTCGTCGGATCACCGGCCGGCTCCGGTGACGGATTGTTTCACGGCGCGTGGGCTCACTGATCCCTGCCGAGGAGTCCAAGGCCGCCCTTCGGGTAGATGTATAACACTCCTCTTGGGCGATGCCGCCCTTCAGGACGTCTGGTTATCCTGCTTGGCTTTCGAGCCGAGGATCCTAGGGACCACGATCTGAACATGATCTGCGGGCCGCTCCTTGACACGAGGTCCAGCGACGACCCAGGATCTGCTCGGAGCCTCCGCTGAAGTCACGCGGACGTCAATTCGACCGTTCCTGCTCATCGCCTGCCTCCTTTTCGGATGTCCGGAAATTATGCCACCTGTCACCGACAGACTGCGAGACATCGCGCCCACACAGTGCCATCGCCGCAAGGAGCGTCGCTGCGGCACCACATATCCACAGTGTCTCACGCCATGGCTCGCGAAGTTGCCCGACGATACTTCCGGCGCAGGCGAGGAGCAGCAGCGCACAGCCGATGATGGTGCCGCGTAGCGGGCGTAACAGCAGGGCCGACAGTGCGCTTTCGACCCGCCCGGCGGCGACCGCCACGACGGCTGCCGGAACGGCGAGCAATATCGCCGCCGAGCCCGCGTTGTGCAGCAGAGCGCGCTGAGCGCCTGGCAGCGCGACGCCGAGCGTGAGGATCATGAAGGTGATGATGTAGATCCAGAAGGTATTGCTGCGCAGCCCATGCCATGGCACACGGAACTTCGCTTCGACGATCCTCTCGCGCTCGGTGCGCAGCGGGGGCACCTGGCCTTCGTCCTCCACGAAGCGACCTGCAACGTGCGCCACTCCAGACGGCGAGATGTCTGCCGTGTTGCGGTCCGGGTGCACCGTAGACGGCATGGTCAGCCTCTCGCAGGCGAGGTCGGGCGGGATGACGATTTCGAAGTGGTGAGATGCCGACCCCTCGGGGTAGCTCAGGTCGAATCCCACGTCCAGACTGTCCCATCCGGCCGAGATCTGCAGGCGGGTGCGCCAAGGAGGCACGTCGAGGTCCTGCCGGGAATGGTGCCGGTATTTGACGATGACTCGGCGGCCCCCTTCCTCCCACGGTAGAAGGGCGATCAGGACGCACCACTCGGCGAGCTTGTGGATGAGACTTGCCGCGTAGTCGGTCAGCTTCTGCGGGTCCAGGCACGGCATGTCCTCGTAAGTTCCCCGGTCGACGAGATCGTCGGCAACGCCCCTGGCTGCCTCGGGGTCGTCGTCCACGACGCGGCTCAGCGCATCGCGGAGGGTGCCGCCCTGACCCGCTGCGGCGTCGCTTCCCCGGATTTCAAACAGGAGCGTCTCGACGAGAAGTCCGCCGTATTCAGATCGGCCGACAGTCGGAGCGGCGCGGCCCGCACCATCCGTCATGTCGAACCCCTTGAGCGTGCCCTTTCGCATGAAAGTGAGAGGCACGATGAGTCGCGCTCGCTGGTCCGGCGCCCCGGGCTCCGCATACCGCAGACCCGCGAGCGTTTGCGGTACGCAATCGATAGAGACTTTGATCAGCGCGTAGCTGCCGCTCATCCAGGCACGACTCTCGACCTTCCGAAACTGCCATGACCGCTGGTCGTGCAGCACGGCAGCGAACGCCTCAGCAGGGCTCACCTCCGAAGCCGTGCATGCAGTTGACATGGACACGACCCTACCGAGTGAACGGGGGCGGTGGGACGCCGTTGTCCACAGGAGCGGTTGCACCGCAGTGAGCCGACTTCTTCGCCTTCGGCAACACAGCATTGATGCTCTGGATAACATGCGGCATATGGCACGGGAGGGCACGACGGCGCTGGACAACATCGCGCCGGGCTCGCTGGTCGTGGTTCGGGACGAAGAATGGCTGGTCACCCAGGTGACTCAGAACCGAGACGGTTCCCTGATCACCGTCCAGGGGCTCTCCGAGCTGGTCGCCGGCACCACTGCGCAGTTCAGCGAGGCACTCGACACCATCGAGGTGTTCGACCCCACCAAGACGAGGGTCGTGGCCGATGACTCTCCGGGCTATCGACGCGCCCGCCTGTGGCTGGAGGCGACGCTGCGCAAGACGCCGCTCCCGATCGACGACGCCAGCCCCGCGGTCAGCGACGAGATGCTGCTCGATGCGCTGCCTTACCAGCGCACGGCGGTGCGCAAGGCTCTCGACCCGTCGATCCTGCGTCCTCGCATCCTGCTGGCCGACGCCGTCGGGCTCGGCAAGACCCTCGAGATCGGCATGATCTTGTCCGAGCTGGTGCGGCGGGGCCGCGGTGAGCGGATGCTGATCGTCACGCCACGTCACGTGCTGGAGCAGATGCAGCACGAGATGTGGACACGGTTCGCACTGCCGTTCGTGCGTCTCGACTCCGTCGGCATCCAGCGGGTGCGCCGGTCGTTGCCGGCGACCCGCAACCCCTTCAGTGTCTACAAGCGGGCGGTCATCTCGATCGACACCCTCAAGAGTGACCGCTATCTCGCGCACCTGCGCCGGCACCGGTGGGATGCCGTGGTGATCGACGAGTCGCACAACATCACCGGCTCCACCACCCAGAACAACCGGTTGGCCAACGTCCTCGCTCCACAGACCGATGCGCTGATCCTCGCCAGCGCCACGCCCCACAACGGCCGCAAGGAGTCCTTCGCCGAACTCATCCGCCTGCTCGAGCCGACCGCCGTCGACCCGGAGGGCGAGATCGACCACGCCGACCTCGAGCGACTCGTGGTCCGTCGGCACCGCCATTCCCCGGAGGTCGCCTCGGTCGTCGGAGCCGACTGGGCCGAGCGACAAGAACCCAAGAACGTGTTGGTCGACGCCTCTCCCGAGGAGGACGCGATCGCGCAGGAGATCGCCGACCACTGGCTGTATGCCGACACCAGGCGCAAAGGCGGCGAGGCTCTCTTCGGCTGGACCCTGGCCAAGGCGTTCCTCTCCTCGCCGGCCGCCTTGGCGGCCACGGCAACAGCCCGCCTCAAGCGTGCCGCCGATGCCATGACGGCGTCCGACAACGATTCGCTGGCACGGCTGATCGAACTGGCCGAGGCGGCATCCGCCGGCAAGACCGGCAAGTACGGCGCGCTGCTCGACGAGCTCGACCGCATCGGCATCTCGTCCGGCTCCGACGAGAGGGTGGTCGTCTTCGCCGAGCGCGTCGACACCCTGCACTGGTTGCGCGCCCGGATCATGGCCGATCTGCGGATGAGTGACAAACAGGTGCGGGTCATGCACGGCGGCCTGACCGACGTCGAGCAGCAGGAGATCGTCGACTCCTTCAAACAAGCGGGCTCACCGATCCGGGTGCTGGTCACCGGCGATGTCGCCAGCGAGGGCGTCAACCTGCACATGCAGTGCCACGAGCTCATCCACTTCGACATCCCGTGGTCGTTGATCCGCATCGAGCAGCGCAACGGACGCATCGACCGTTACGGGCAGAAGCACCCGCCACGCATCTCCACCTTGCTGCTGCAACCCAGCGACGACCGGTTCTCCGGCGACGTGCGCGTGCTGCGCTCCCTGATGGACAAGGAACACGAGGCACACACGGCGCTCGGCGACACCGCATCCATCATGGGCAAATATGACGTGGCCGCCGAGGAGCGAGCGATCCTCGACGTCCTCAGGCGGCGCAAACAGCTCGACGAGGTGGTCGCGGCTCCCGCCGACGTGTTGGAGGCCGATGATCTCGAGGGATTCCTCGCCCGTCTCGGCCAGGACGGCCCCGCCGCCACCTACCCGATCTCGGCCGCCGAGACGCAGC
>CAZMLG010000060.1:0-17316 GCA_964566985.1 uncultured Intrasporangiaceae bacterium | reverse complement strand
TCATCCCGCCGCCGTCGATCCAGGAGTCGATGGAGAAGCAGATGAAGGCCGACCGTGAGAAGCGAGCCACGATCCTCGCGGCCGAGGCCCACCGGGAGTCGGCGATCAAGTCCGCCGAAGGTGACAAGCAGAGCCGGATCCTCGCCGCCGAGGCCAGCAAGCAGGCCGCGATCCTCGAGGCGGAAGGCAACCGACAGTCGCTCATCCTGCAGGCCGAAGGTGACCGCGCGGCCCGCTACCTGCGCGCTCAGGGTGATGCGAAGTCGATCGAGAAGACCTTCGCGGCCATCCGGTCGAGCAAACCCACTCCGGAACTGCTGGCCTACGAATACCTCCGCACCCTGCCGGAGATGGCCAACGGCCAGGCGAGCAAGGTCTGGGTGCTGCCCAACGACTTCGGTTCGGCGCTCAAGGGTTTCGCGCGATCGTTCGGAGTCGGCGACGGCGACGGCAACTTCCACTACGAGATGCCCGACGTGGGCGACATCGAGCCGGTCGACGAGGACGAGATCTCGCACTGGTTCGAGGAGTCGAAGAACCAGGCGGTCGCCCAGGCGGTCGCCGCCGCCGAAGCGGTGGCCCGCAAGCCGGTCGACGAGCCGGGCGCCTCCAGCACCGCGGCCTCCGCACCGGAGCCGCCTGCTCCGGCACCGGCGGCTCCCGAGCCGACCGCACCGACCGCGCCGCCCGAGCCGCCACAGGTGGCGCCCCCGGCCCCACAGGCCGACACCGGCCCGGCGACGCCGCCTGCTCCCCCGGTGGGTCAGGCACCGCCGGTCCCCGGCCCCGCGCCGACCGAGGGGATGCCGCCCGCCCCGCCGGTCCCTCCGGGCCAAGGCGAGGCCCCTCAGCCTCCCGCCCCGCCCGCACCGGACGCGGGCCCCGAGCACGGACCCACAGGGGATCCTGGCCCGGGAGCCGGCCCCGGCCGCGTGCAACTGCCCAAGCCGGGCAACCCGCCCGAGCCGCAGGAGTAGGCCCAGCGGCTCATCGGGCGAGCCCCACCACGGGACCCAACCGGCTGGTCGAGTGCCGGCGAGGCGCTAGCCGAGACGGTGTATCGAGACCTGGTGCGCATGCACGTCGAGCCGGCGTGGCACCACCTACTCACCAGGCCTCGATACGGGCTCCCCCGCTTCGCTCCTCCGCCCTACTCGACCAGCCGAGAGGGTTCCAGGTTCCGGCCCACTCGACCAGCCGAGAGGGTTCCAGGTTCCGGCCTACTCGACCAGCCGAGAGGGTTCCAGGTTCCGGCCCGGGAGCCGACCGCGGGCAACTGCCCACGCCGGGCACCCCGCCCGAGCCGCAGGAGTAGGCCCAGCGACTAGTCGGACGAGCGCGACGGGCCGTCGCCGGCGAGCGTCGCCGCCGTGGCCGTGTCGTCGGCCGGCGGCTCCCCGGAGACCGCGCCACCGTGCAGCGCTGCCTCGACGGAGTGCTCCGTGTGGTCCGGCTCGGGGTGCTTGACCCAGTGGTTGAACAACAGGTTGAGGAAGAACACCACGATCACCGTGGAGGTGATGCCGGACCCGAAGATGATCTGGAAGTCGCTGGGGAACTTGTCGTAGAAGTGCGGCGCGACGGTCGGGATGAGGCCGACCGAGAGCGACACCGCGACGATCAGCAGGTTCTGGTTGTCCTTGAACGACGCCTTGTGCAGGGTCTGTATGCCGACCGCGGCCACCATCGCGAACATCACCGTCGCCGCTCCCCCGATGACCGGGTCCGGGATGCTGGCGACCACGGCTCCCAGCTTCGGGATGAACCCCATGACGATCAGCAGGACACCACAGGTTGCGACGACCCACCGGCTCTTGATCTTCGTCAGCCCGACCAGCCCGACGTTCTCCGCGAACGAGGTGTCCGGGAAGGCGTTCATGCAGCCGCCGAAGATCGCCGACAGGCCGTCGGTGGCCAGGCCGCGTGCCAGGTCGTCGGGCTCCAGGTCCTTGTCGACCATCTCGGCGACGGCGATCATGTCGGCGGTCGACTCGGTGTAGGTCACCAGCATGACGATGCACATCGAGATGATCGCCGCGGCCTCGAACTTCGGCGCCCCGAAGTGGAAGAACCCGCTGAAGCCGACCCACTTCTCCGCCGAGACGGTCGAGAAGTCGGTCAGGCCCATGAAGCCGGCGACGATCGTGCCGATGACCAGCGAGAGCAGCACGGCGATCTGGTTGACGAACCCCTTGAAGAACCGGGAGATCACGATGATCAACAGCACCACGAAGGCGGCCAGGCCGATGTGTGACATCTGCCCGTAGCTCTTGGCGGTCGGGTCGTCACCCGCGATGAGACCGACGTCGGCCCCGATCAGCGACAACCCGATGATGGTGATGACGGTGCCGGCGACCAGCGGCGGGAAGAAGCGGATCAGCCGCGAAAACGGTTTGGCGATCAGCAGACCGAAGACACCGGAGCAGATCATCGCACCGTAGACGACCTGCATGCCGTAGGTGGTGTCGGTGTAGGCCGAGGCGATGATGATCATCGGCGACAAGACGGTGAAGGTCGCACCGGTGACGACCGGGAGCCGGACACCGAGGATCTTGCTGATGCCGACGGACTGGATGACGGTGAAGATGCCCGAGGTGAGCAGGTCGGCGCTGACCAACAACGCGATCGTCGTCTTCGGCAGCCCCAACGCTCCCCCGACGATCAACGGCACGGCGACGGCCGCGGCATACATGATGAAGAGGTGCTGGACGCCGAGCGTGACCAGCCGCCCGGAGGGCAAGACTTCGTCGACGGGATGATCACTGGACGCGGGGATGAACCGCCGAGCGCGATCCGGGGACAACGACATGAGTCCTCCTGCAGACTCGAGATGAATGGTCCTCTGACTGTGCGGCGCACAGTCGTTGGAGCGGTGAGCGACGATCGCCGTGGATGGGCAGGGTCAGCCTCGACGGGCCGCCGGTCGGGATCGTGTCCCCCGGCGACTGCCGCGCGCTCCTTCTAGGTGGTGACCGGCACCGCAGTCGGCGCCGTCACGGACTCGCGGTCGACGCGGTGGGCCCGCGCCGACTCGATCGCCCAGAACACGGCCTCGGGAGTCGCCGGCGAGGCCAGCTCGATGCCGGTCCCGCCCGGCCCGAACGCCGAAGCCGCCTGGCGCAGGGCCTCCCTGACACAGAACGGCAGCATCAGAGGCGGCTCACCGACGGCCTTCGAGCCGTAGACGGCACCCTCCTCCGGGACGTCCTGATATCTGGTGACGTTGAACTCCTCGGGCATCTCGGAGAAACTCGGGAGTTTGTAGGTGCTCGCCGCCTGGGTGGCGAACCTCCCCCTGGTCGGTCCGTCGCTGGTGTCCCAGCGCTGGTCCTCCAGGGTCAGCCAGCCCGCACCTTGCACGAAGGCACCTTCGATCTGGCCGATGTCGATGAGCGGGGACAGGCTGTCCCCCACGTCATGCACGATGTCGACACGACGGGTGCGGTAGGCCCCGGTGAAGCCGTCGACCTCCACCTCGGCGACCGCGGCGCCGTAGGCGAAGTATTTGAACGGCGAGCCCTGGTAGGTCTCCTCGTCCCATTCGAGCCCTTCGGTGCGGTAGTAACCGGAGGCCGAGAGCTGCACTCGGTGCAGGTAGGCCGCGCGGATGACCTCGTCCCACGGCAGCGGGTCGCGGCGGCTGTTCAGTCCGCGCACCATCCCGTCGCCGAAACGGACGTCGGTCGGCGGGACGCCGAGCATCCCGCCCGCGACGACGGCGAGCCGATCACGGATCTGCTCGCATGCGTCCTTTACGGCTCCGCCGTTGAGGTCGGCGCCGGTGCTCGCCGACGTCGCCGACGTGTTGGGCACCTTGTCGGTCCGTGTCGGCGCGAGGCGCACCCGCGACAGCGGGAGGCCGAGGGCGGTGGCCGCGACCTGCAACATCTTGGTGTGCAGGCCCTGGCCCATCTCGGTGCCGCCATGGTTGACGAGCACCGAGCCGTCCTTGTAGACGAGCACGAGCGCGCCGGCCTGGTTCATGGTGGTCTGGTTGAACGACACACCGAATTTCACTGGTGTGACGGATATTCCGCGCTTCACGTCGTCGTGGGACGCGTTGAACGCCGCCACCTCACGGCTGCGTCGCGCAAAGTCGCTCTCGGCGAAGACCTGGTCCCAGACCTTCGTGAGCCGCTCCGCGTGGCGCACCTTCTGCCCGAACGGCGTGGTGTGGCCGGGGTGGTAGAAGTTGCGCTCGCGGATCTGCTCACCGGTGAGGCCGAGCTCCGGAGCCACCAAACCGAAGATGTTCTCGGTCAACAGCATTCCCTGCGGACCCCCGAATCCGCGGAAGGCGGTGTGCGAGGTGCGGTTCGTCTTGGCGATCCGTCCGTGGGCCTCGATGTTGGGGATCCAGTAGGCGTTGTCGACGTGGCACAGCGCGCGTGACAGGACCGGCTGGCACAGGTCGAGGCTCCACCCTCCGTCGACGGTGAAGGTCACGCGAAGGGCCAGCAGATGGCCCTCGTCGTCGAATCCGGCCTCCCAGGTGCTCAGGAAGTCCGGCCGCTTGCCGGTCAGCTGGATGTCCTGGTTGCGATTGAGCCGCACCCGCACCGGGCGCCCGGTGAGCGTGGCCCCCAGGGCCCCGATGGCGGCATACCCGTTGGCCTGAGTCTCTTTGCCGCCGAAACCGCCTCCCATCCGCAAACATTGGACGGTGACCTCACTGGATGTAAGACCGAGGACGTGCGCCGTGACCTCCTGGGTCTCCGTCGGGTTCTGCGTGCTGCTGTGGATGAAGATCTGGCCGCTCTCGTCGACGTGCGCGATGGAGGCCTGCGTCTCGAGATAGAAGTGCTCCTGACCGGACGCCTCCCAGGTGCCGCTGAACACCCTTGTGGCAGCGTCCATCCCGGCATCGACGTCGCCGCGGGCGATCGTCGGCGCGCGCCCTTGGAAACTCTCGGCGGCGATCGCCTCGGGCAGGGTCACGATCGACGGCAGCGGCTGGTAGTCGACCTCGATCGCGTTCGCGCCCAGCCGAGCCGCCTCGAGCGTCTCGCCGAGCACCCAACACACGGCCTGGCCGTAGTACATGACCTCGTCGGGGAAGAGCGGTTCGTCGTGATTGACCCCGGAGTCGTTGAGGCCGGGCACGTCCTCGGCGGTGAGGACCCGCACCACGCCGGGCACCTCGAGGGCACCGGACGTGCGCATGGCGGTGATCTTCGCGTGGGCGTGCGGGGCCTGGACGGGGTAGGCGTGCAACAGGTCCTTGACCCGGCCCACCAGATCGTCGGTGTAGAGCGCGGCACCGGTCGCGTGGTCGCGAGCACTCTCGTGTGGCACCTCGAGGCCGACGACGGCCGACTCCGGACGTTCGGACAGCGAACTCATGATGCGGTGCCTCCCATGTTGTCGGAGCGGAGGGGGTTGTGCGCGGAATACAGCTTCAGCAACGACTGGCCCAGCATGGCGGTGCGGTAGCGGGCGCTGGCGCGGTGGTCGTCCATCGGCGTGCCCTCCGCGGCCATGATCTGTGCGGCCGCGCGCACGGTGGCGACGGTCCATGGCCGGCCGAGCAGCGCCTCCTCGGTGGCGCGAGCGCGGATCGGGGTCGCGGCGATGCCTCCGAGCCCGATGCGGGCCGTGACCACAGTGCCTTCCTCGACATGGATCGCGGAGGCGACCGCCACGCTGGAGATGTCGTCGAACCGCCGTTTCGCGATCTTGTGGAACCCGACGATCTCTGCGAGTGGCAACGGGATTCGCACCGACTTGATCAACTCTCCGGCCGCGCGCACGCTGGTCCGGTAGCCGGTGAAGTAGTCGGCGAGGGGCACCTCTCGCTCGCCGCCCGCGGAGGCGAGCACGAGGGTGGCGTCGAGGGCGAGCAGCGCCGGCGGAGCGTCGCCGATGGGACTGCCCGTGCCGAGGTTGCCGCCGAGGGTCGCCCCGTTGCGGATCAGTCGGGACGCGAACTGCGGGAAGAGGTGGTCGAGCATCGGCACCCGCCCCTCGAGGCGGTGCTCGATCTCGGAGAGGGTCAGTGCCGCACCGATCTCGATGTCGTGGTCGCCGATCACCAGGTCGCGCAGTGGTGCGAGACGGTCGATCGCGACGATCAGCGGGGTCCGGGTGCCCTTGATGTTGACATCGACACCCCAGTCGGTCGATCCCGCCACGACGGTCGCGTCCGGGTGGTCCTGCAGGATCTGCAGGGCCTCGGGCAGATCGGCCGGCCGCACGTAGTCGCCGTCGGCGCCGCGCAGGTGCGTGTGCGCCGCGGCGGGCGCCGGCTCCTCGCGCCGCGCGGCCAGGGGGTCATCCTCGGCCGGCCTACCCACGGCATACGCGGCGTCACGGATGGGCCGGTAGCCGGTGCAGCGGCACAGGTTGCCGGACAGGGCGTGCAGGTCGAAGCCGTTGGGACCGTGCTCGGGATCCGCCGGTGCGGGACCGGCGGTCTCCCGGTCCGGGCGGTAGTATTCGGCGGCCATGCTGCACACGAATCCCGGTGTGCAATAACCACATTGAGAGCCGCCGCGGATCGCCATCTCGTGCTGGACCGGATGCAGCGTCTCCCCGTCGGCGAGCCCTTCGGAGGTGACGACCTCCTGACCGTCGAGCGATGCCGCGGGGATCAGGCAGGCGTTGACGGACGTCCAGGTGGTGTGCCCGTCGGCATCCGGCTTGGCCACGAGCACGGCGCAGGCACCGCACTCCCCCTCGGCGCAGCCTTCCTTGCAGCCGGTGAGTCCGATGCCGCGCAGCCAGTCCAGCGCGCTCGTGTGACTCGTCGCGTCGCTCAGCGAGGCCTCGCGGCCGTTGACCGTCGCTCGCAACTCACTCATGACCTTCGTCTCCTGTCTGCTGTCCAGTCTGACACGTACCGCGCGATCCGAGGGGTCGAATGCGGTCGGACGGCGGCGCCCACACGCTCGGGCCGATACGGCCCGGGTCGGGTTTCGATGTATCCATGGCAGGCTCCCTGGCAGGTGCCCTCCGGAGGCCGTCATCGCGCGGGCCGGGCTCCGGTGCGGGTCGGACGCCGTGTGGCCTCGCCGTGTGGCGTTCCGACCTGTGCGCGTCTCGACTGGTCTCGCGGGTTGATCGCGTTATATCGAGGAGCGGAAGATGATTTCCGTCGTCGATGACTGTAAACCTGTGACACACCTCACGTCAACGGTTTGTTGAAGTCCCGTGGCGCGACCCACCCGGCAGACGCCGACCGATCAGGAGAGACGTCTTCCGCATCGGGGATGAATTCTGTATGGTGACAATCTATTTCCGTATATCGAAACGATCGGGACGCCGTATGACTCCTTCCTCGAGCCTCGACACCCGCGGCACGCGCGTGCGCTCCCTGGAGCGCGCCTTCGACCTCCTGGAGGCCCTCGCCGACGCCGGA
Source organism: uncultured Intrasporangiaceae bacterium (assembly GCA_964566985.1). GTDB lineage: Bacteria > Actinomycetota > Actinomycetes > Actinomycetales > Dermatophilaceae > Leekyejoonella. Next base: position 9,959 of record CAZMLG010000060.1, on the reverse strand, counting down.
GGGAGCGTCGGCGTCTCGGAACTGGCCACTCGCGCCGGCCTGCCCACTCCGACGATCCATCGCCTCGCCCGGACACTGGTCGACCGCGGCTACCTGCGTCAGGAACCGTCGCGGCGCTACAGCCTCGGCCCGCGGCTGATCGGCCTCGGTGAGGCGACCTGCGGGCTGCTGAGCTCGTGGGCCGTGCCCTATCTCGCGCAGCTGGTCGACGAGATCGGCGAGACCGCCAATCTGACGATGTTGGAGGGCGACCTCGTCGTGTGCGTGGCCCAGGTGCCCTCGAAGCACTCCATGCACTCCACCACCGCCGTCGGACGCAGTCAGCCCCCACACTGCACCGCCGTCGGCAAGGCCCTCCTCGCCGACGCCTCCCCCGACGCGGTCACCGCCCTGCTCGAACGCACCGGCATGCCCGCCTTCACCGAGCACACCATCACCGATCCCCGCGAGTTCGCCGCAGCATTGAGGACCGTGCGCGATCGAGGCTTCGCGATGGATGACGGGGAGCAGGAGATCGGGGTGCGCTGCGTGGCACTCACCGTCCCGGGCTGCTCGGAGCGGATCGCCGTGTCGGTCTCGGGCCCGCATGCCCGGATGACCGATGAGGTCGTGGAATCCGCCGTGCCCGCGCTACGCCGGGCGGCGTGCGAACTGAGCACCGACCTGGGCCTGCGCCGCGCCTGACGGCGTCGCGGCCGTCAGGCGCTCCGACGGAGCCCCTCGAGCACCACGTCGATGATCGGCTGCCGATACTCTCGGGGCCCCGGAATCTTGGCGATGGCGACGACGAGATCGAGAACCTGATCCAGATCGAGGTCACTCACCACCTCACCCGCATCCCGGGCCGCGTCGAGCAGCGGCCGGCCGGCCGCCAGCATCCTGCCGCGTGTGTCGAAGACCGAGTTGTGCTCGTCGGAGTCCTCGACCAGGGCGATGACGACCGGTCGCTTGGTCGTGACGTAGTCGAAGAACCGGCGCAGCCAGGCCATGAGGCGATCCACCGGCCGGCCCCCGGCGACCGTCTCGGCGGCGGCGCAGACCTCGTCGACCTCGTCGGCGAGGAGCGCCTCCAAGAGCTCGCGACGACTGGCGAAGTTGCGATAGAGGGTGGCCATGCCGACCCCTGACCGTCGCGCCACCTCGGCCATCGACGTCTGAGAACCGTGGGCAGCGAACGCAACCCAGGCCGATTCGAGAATCCGGCGCCGGTTGCGCACCGCATCGGCTCTCCGGGAGGGCGAGCGGGCCTGACGGTCAGCCATTCACGTGTCCTTGCATAGGTGGATAGGGTATCCGTATCATGATCGGACAACCTGTCCGTTTCGTTTGGCAGTCTACCAACTCGTTCGAGGATCTTCGATGAGCACGACACACACCCCAGGGCCGACGGCCACGGCCGACCCCTCCCGTTCCGTCCACCGCTGGCTGGTGCTGGCGATCTGCTGCCTCAGCGTCGGCGTGACCGGGATCGATCTGTCGATCGTCAATGTGGCACTCCCCCCGATCGGCACGGACCTGCACGCTTCGCTCAGCAGCCTGCAGTGGACGGTCGACGCGTATGCCCTCGTCATGGCCTGCCTGCTCATGCTCTCCGGATCGATGGCCGATCGCTTCGGACGCAAGCGGGTCTTCCAACTCGGGTTGTCGCTGTTCTGCCTCGGTTCGCTGCTGTGCGCCCTGGCCCCCGGGATCGGCTGGCTGATCGGCTTTCGCGGCCTGCAAGCGGTCGGCGGCTCGATGCTCAACCCCGTCGCGATGGGAATCATCGTCAGCGTGTTCACCGACCGTAAGGAACGCGCGCGGGCCATCGGCGTATGGGGGTCGGTCATCGGCGTCACCATCGCGGCCGGGCCGGTGCTCGGCGGCGTGCTGGTCGACGGCATCGGGTGGCGATCGGTCTTCTGGATCAACGTTCCGCTGGTGGTCGCCGCCCTCGTGCTCACCCGGCGGTTCGTCCCCGAGTCCAAGGCGACCCGACCCAGGGCGTTCGAACCGACCGGCCAGGCGCTGATCGTCGTCCTCTTCGCGTCCGTCGTCACCGCGACGATCGAAGGTCCTGCTCGCGGTTGGACGGACCCCCGGATCGTCGGGCTGATGGTCCTCGCCGTCCTCGCCCTGATCGGGGTGATCGTCGCCGAACCCCGGCGGGCCGACCCCCTGATCGATCTGCGGTTCTTCCGCAGCCCACCATTCGCCGGCGCCAACGTGATCTCCCTCGTGATGACAGCGAGTCTCGCCGGACTGCTGTTCCTCACCACGCTCTATCTGCAGGATCTGCGTCATTTCAGCCCGCTGCACGCAGGCCTGATGATCATCCCGCTGGCTGTCGGCCAAGCCTTCGCCGCCAACCTCTCCGGACGACTCGTCGCTGCGCTGCACGCCCGTCTGCCCCTCACGCTGGGCGGCGCCCTGATCGCCCTCGGCAGCTTCCTCCTCCTCCCGTTGAGCATCCACACCGACACCGCCTACCTGCTGACCGCATACGCGGTGTTCGGGCTCGGTGCGGGCCTCGTCGCACCGCCGGTCAACCACACGGCCGTCACCAGGCTGCCACCCGACCAGGTCAGTGTCGCCGGCGCGCTCGCCGCGAGCGCACGCCAACTCGGCAGCGCGATCGGCGTCGCCGTCACGGGGGTGATCGTCGCCGGGACCGGCACCGGCTTCGTCGAATCGAGCCATGCGGCCTGGGCCGTCCTCGGAGGCTGCGGCGTGCTCGCCCTCGCACTCGGCGTCATCTCCACGAGCGAGCGGGCACGGGCCGCTGCGGCTCGCAACGGCGAACGCCTCGCCACCGCGGTATGACCGCTCAGATGGGGTTGCCGGCCGGCTTGGGCAGGCGCAACAGCGTCCAGGCCCACCACACCTGCCACGCCAGGAAGAGCCCGGTGATGCAGAGGGTGCGCACCCACATGAGGGCACGATCCTTCCGCCGTGCCTGCCCGGCGCCGATCATGACGACGATCAGCGGGAACGCGAACAGCAAAAAGCGGTAGATGCTCGTCCACGGGTCCAGCACGGCACCCAGGTAGAGCGCGTATCCCAGTGTCCACGTGCGCATCTCGTGCCCGAGCGCCGCCGACCACGGACCGCAGGTCATGACCATCAGCGCGACGACGACCACGACGAGCCAGATCACACCCCAGACGTGGCCGAAGAGCAGCTCGAAGTTGTGCAGCCACGGCAGGAACGGCACGACGTGGTCGTCGAACCGCCAGGCCACCTCGGTCGCCGTGTAGGCGTTCGGGACACCGGTCACGGCCCAGGCGACCGCCGGCCACAGCAGTCCCGCGACGCCGCAGCTGACCACCGCCGAGATCATCCCGATCCACTCCGGACGCTCGAGGGGCCGCTGGTCGCGCTGCCGCCACCGCATCCACACCGCGACCAGTGCGACGAGTCCCAGCGGCACCGCGATCGGTCGTGACAGGCCGCACAACAACGCCATCGCACTCGCCGCGAGCCATGACTGCCGGCTGATAAATACCAGGAACGCCACCAGCAACAGCAGTCCCAGGGACTCGGTGTAGGTCATCTGCAAGACCGGGGCCGACGGCGCCGCCGAGAAGACCAGCGTCACGGCGAACGCCGCACCGGCGCCGATGCGGGGGCGCAGCAACACCGCCATCAGCACGACGGCCGCTCCCCCCAGCGCCATCGACAGCAGCGAACCGACGACGGCGAAGGATCCGCCGGACACGGCCATCAGCGCCTTGGTCAGCATCGGATAGAGCGGATAGAAGGCCCACGCGTTCTGGTCGACCTGCCCGTCCTTGTAGGGCAGCGAGCCGGGGTACCCGTCCTGGACGATCGTCTCGTACCACCGGCCGTCCCACATCCGGGTCATGTCCCAGTAGGACGTGTGGTCGCCGCCGGTGCCGAACGGCACGTAGGCCGGGTTCTGGGTGGTGGCCAGCCACGACATCAGCACCACGGAGAAGGCCCGGCACAGCAGGTAGGCACCGAGCACGCACCAGAGCAACCGTGCCCTGAGCAACCCGGCCGCCCTCGAGCGCAGATCCAGACGGCGTTCACGCAGCGACGGGGTCCTCGATCGTTCCAGCAGGGCCATCACGACCCGCCCGCCCGATGGCAGCCGACCACATGATCGTCGACGACCCCGCAGGCCTGCATCGCGGCATACATGGTGGTCGGCCCGACGTGCCGGAAACCGGCCTTCTTCAACGCCTTCGCCAAGGCCACGGACTCGGGCGTCTGTGCGGGAGTGTCATCCAGACTCGCCGGGCGCGCGTGTGATGCGGGCGCGAAGGACCAGAACAACCGGTCGAGGCCGCCGTCCTCGCGCAGGGCCACCGTGGCACGTGCGTTGGCAACGGCGGCGTCGATCTTGCGGCGGTTGCGCACGATGCCCCCGTCGGCGAGCAGGCGCGCCCGGTCCGTGGCATCGAACCGCGCGACGGTGTCCGCGTCGAAGTCGGCGAACGCGGCGCGGAAGGCCGGCCGCTTGCGCAGGATCGTCAGCCAGGACAGCCCGGACTGGAAGGCTTCGAGCGTGATGCGCTCCAGCAGCGCGGCCTCACCGTGCACGGGCAGGCCCCACTCGGCGTCGTGGTAGTCGCGGTAGTCGTCGGCCGTCCCCGCCCACGAGCACCGCTGCAGCCCGTCCGGGCCCGTCACCAGCCCCCGATCGTCCATGGGCTCAGCGCTGGGCCCGAAGGCGGTCGATCTCGCGGTCCCTCGCGGCCAGTTCGGCGCGCAAGCGATCGAGGACATCGTCGACCTGACCCATGCGGTAGCCCCGCAGCGTCTGGTCGAAGCGCAGCACGTCGACGTCTTCCGCCGTGATCTCGCCGCGGGGCAGGGGCTCGAAGGGTGAGGTGCCCGTGGGAGCGTCGAGGAAGCCACCGAAGCGCCCGACGACCCCCGCCAGCACCAGGCCGACGACGATCACCAGCAACACGATGAGGAAGACGATCACCCGACCAGCCTAACCGGCGGCGGGCATGCGTTCATCCTCCGCCGTTGATGCGACGGTCGGCCTCCACGATGACCTGCACGGCTTCGTGTGGCTCGTCCACGACGGTGAGCCGGCCCATGTCCTCGGGGGCGATCATCCCGGCGGTCAGCAGGGACGTCCTGATCCAGTCCATCATCGGCGTCCAGAACTGCTCGCCGAGCAGAATGATCGGGAAGCTGGTGACCTTGCGGGTCTGCGCAAGGGTGACGGCCTCGAACAGCTCGTCGAGCGTGCCGAACCCACCGGGCAGCACGACATACCCCTGGGCGTATTTGACGAACATCGTTTTGCGGGCGAAGAAGTAGCGGAAGTTGATGCCCAGGTCGACGTAGTCGTTCAGGCCGGCCTCGAACGGCAACTCGATGCCCAGCCCGACGCTGGTGCCGCCCGTCTCCCGCGCCCCCTTGTTGGCGGCCTCCATCGCTCCCGGGCCACCCCCGGTGATCACGGCGTATCCGGCCTCGACGAGCTCGCGACCGACCTCGATGGCCTTCTCGTAGTCGGGACCGCCCGGTTCGAGGCGCGCCGACCCGAAGACGCTCACGGCCGGCCCGAGGTCGGCGAGCGCGTCGAACCCCTCGACGAACTCCGCCTGGATCCGCATCACCCGCCACGGATCGGTGTGCACCCAGTCCTTGTCGAGTGACCGGTCGAGCAGTTGCTGGTCGGTGGTGACCTGGGGCACCTTGGTGCCGCGCAGCGTGGCGGCACCCATCCGGTACTCGGACGAGCGAGAGCTGTCTGGGTCTGGGGTGCTCATGCCGGGGCCCCCGCAAAGTATCGGAGCGAGCCTGCGAGCGGAGAACTTTGTGGGGTGCTCATGCCAGCCACCTTCTCAGCGCGGCGTGGGCCTCGCGCACCTGGGCCTCGGGGCAACGCTCGTCGTCGGTGTGCGCCAGGTTGGGGTCGCCCGGCCCGAAGTTGACGGCAGGCACCCCGAACTCGGCGAACCGCGCGACGTCGGTCCAGCCCTGTTTGGCGGTCAGGGGCAGGCCGAGTGTCTCGACGAACGACTGCGCGGCCGGTCGATCGAGACCGGGGCGGGCACCGGGTGCGAGGTCGGTGACGGTCAGCTCGTAGCCGTCGAAGACCTCACGCACGTGCGCGAGCGCCTCGTCGGTGCTGCGGTGGGGCGCGAACCGGAAGTTGATCGTCACCGTGCACCGGTCGGGGATCACGTTGCCGGCGACTCCGCCGTCGATCCACACGGCGTTGAGCGCCTCGTGGTAGTCGAGCCCGTCGACGGTGACGATCTGCGGCTCGTAGGCCGCGAGGCGGGCGAGAATCTCGCGGGCGTCGTGGATCGCGTTGTGCCCGTTCCACGGCCGTGCCGAATGGGCACGCACACCGTCGGTGTGTGCCTCGAAACGCATCGTGCCCTTGCAGCCGCCCTCGATGCCGCCGTCGGTGGGTTCCCCCAACACCGCGAAGTCGGCCGCCAGCAGGTCCGGCCGGTGGCGCGCCAGGCGGCCCAGCCCGTTGTGCTCGTCCTCGATCTCTTCGCAGTCGTAGAACAGGTAGGTGACATCTCGGCTCGGCGCGGTGAGTTCGGCCGCGAGCGCGAGGTGCACCGCGACGCCGCCCTTCATGTCGGTCGTGCCGCGGCCGACGAGCATGCCGCCCTCGCGCCGCACCGGCAGATTCGGCGGATCGGTCAGGGGCACGGTGTCCAGGTGCCCTGCGAGCACCACCCGCTCGGGTCGACCCAGCGTGGTGCGCGCGGCGATCGTGTTGCCGTCGCGGGTCACCTCCAGGTGGGAGAGCTCGCGCAATGCCGCCTCCACGGCATCGGCGAGTGCCTGCTCCTCGTGGCTGACCGAGGGGATGTCGCACAGTTGCGCCGTGAGGTCCACGACGTCGCCGGTCACGTTGAGAGTCGCCATACCGTCCATCCTGTCGCACGGCCGTGCTCGGCGCGCGGCGGCTCGCATACGCTATGGCCATGACCGATGAGCGCAGTGCCTGGGGCTACGGCCTGGCCACCGAGACCTACAGCGGCCAGATCCTCGACACCTGGTATCCGTCGCCCGTGCTCGGCTCCGCCCCGGCGGACGATCCGTATGGTGCGCCGGCGGACCTGGCGGTGCTCGACGACGACGACCCGCGGCGCGAGGTGCGCACGCGGGTCGTGCTGACCACGCTCGATCTGGACGCCGCCCCCGCGGACGTGCCCGACGCCTACCTGCGGCTGCACCTGCTGTCGCATCGGCTGGTGCGGCCCAATCACGTGAATCTGGACGGCATCTTCGGGGTGCTGTCCAACGTGGTGTGGACCAGCGCCGGACCGTGTGCCGTCGACGATTTCGAGCGCACCCGGCTGCGGCTGCGGCCGAACGGCCCGGTGCAGGTCTTCGGCATCGACAAGTTCCCGCGGATGACCGACTACGTCGTGCCGTCCGGGGTGCGCATCGCCGACGCGGACCGTGTCCGGCTGGGCGCGCACTTGGCCGAGGGCACGACCGTGATGCACGAGGGGTTCTGCAACTACAACGCCGGCACGCTCGGCACCTCGATGGTCGAAGGACGCATCGTGCAGGGTGTCGTCGTCGGCGACGGGTCGGACGTCGGCGGTGGCGCGTCGATCATGGGAACGCTCTCCGGGGGCGGCACCCACCGGGTCTCCATCGGTGAGCGGTGCCTCATCGGGGCGCAGGCCGGGATCGGTATCGCGCTCGGGGACGACTGCGTGGTCGAGGCAGGTCTCTATGTCACGGCCGGCACGAAGGTGACCCTGGAGGACGGCACGGTCACCAAGGCCGCAGAACTGTCCGGACGCGACGGCATGCTGTTCCTCCGCAACTCGACGACCGGAGTGGTCGAGTGCCGCTCGCGCTCCGGCCACGGCATCGCGCTCAACGATGCACTCCACGCCAACTGACGCCCCGCTGGTCCTCGCGTGACTCGAGATCGCGATTTCGACGGGCTCTACGACGAACCCGGCTTCGATTACGAGGACTACGAGCCGCGAGGGCGGGTGCGGCGCACCCTCGGCTGCCTGGTGCCGTTCGTCATCCTCGGGCTGGTGGTGCTCGGGGGCTACGCGGCCTACGAGCACTTCATGGACAATTTCGGGTCGCCGTCGTGCCGCGTGGCCGCCGGTGGGTTCGACTACACGTGGGACCCGGAGCAGACGGCCAACGCCTCCACCATCGTCGAGGTCGGCGTGCTGAAGCTCGGGATGCCACGGCGCGCCTCGGACGTCGCCGTCACCACGGCGATCCAGGAGTCGAAGCTGCGCAATCTCACCTACGGCGACCTCGACTCGGTCGGCCTGTTCCAGCAGCGCCCGAGCCAGGGTTGGGGCACCGCCGAGCAGATCCAGGATCCGGTCTTCGCGAGCACGTCGTTCTATCACAACCTCGAGAAGGTCGACGGGTGGCAGCGCCTGTCGATCGCGAAGGCGGCGCAGGAGGTGCAAAAGAGTGGTTTCCCCAGTGCCTACGAGGAACACACGACCCAGGGTGAGACGCTCACCGCGGCACTGTCCGGGCACACCCCGGAGGCGGTCGGGTGCCGGCTGGACGAGGCGTCGTCGGGCACCCGCCCGGCCGCATTGCGCACCACGTTGCTCGACCAGACGGGGGTGCGTGCCACCGCCGGCTCGAATTCGCTGACGTATCGCGCCCCGGACGCCACGCGGGCGCGGGCCGTGGCGGCCTGGGCGGTCGCCCACGCCGAGGCGGACGGCGTGACCGAGGTGACGGTCGGGGACCGTGCGTGGCAGCGACAGCGCGGTCGCGACGGTTGGTCGTGGCACGGGGCGTCCCACCCGACCGACAGCGACACCACCGTGCGCATCGAGGTCGCCGCAGGCGGTTGAGGCTGCACCGGAAATTCGTTCCGAGACAAGCCAGGTCGGAGTAGTCTCACATCCGGATCGAGGATCGGAGCATCATGGGCGCGACAGCCGTGATCACCGGTGCCGGTGGCGGCATCGGTCTGGCGACCACCGAAGCATTGGCCGCCGCAGGTTGGCATGTCGTGGCCACCGCCCGCCACCCGGAGTCGGCACCGAGGTTGCAGGAGATCACCGGCCGGGTGCCCGATGTGGAGTTGCGCACGCTCGACGTGACCAGCGACGAGTCGGTCACGGCATGCATCGAGGCCGTTCTCGCCGACCGTGGCGGCATCGATCTACTGATCAACAACGCCGGAGCGGGGCATCGCGGCACGTTGGAGCAACTCGCTCTGGCCGACCTGGACAGTGCGATGCAGCTCAACTTCTACGGAGTCGCACGAGTCACCAAGGCGGTGCTGCCGGCGATGCGCACCGGCCGGGCGGGCCGCATCATCACCGTGACGAGCCTCAACGGCCTGATCGCACTACCGTTCAGCGACGCCTACAACGCCTCCAAGTTCGCCGTCGAGGGACTCATGGAATCCCTCGCGGCGACGATGCGGGAGTTCGGGGTCTCGGTCTGTCTGCTCGAGCCCGGTCCGGTGCGCACCGGGTTCTTCGACAATGTCGCGGGGCGCAGCGGAAGCGCGCCCGACGACGACCCGTATCGCTCCTGCGTCCGACGTAGCGGCACGAGGAGCCCACCGTGACACAGGGCGGCACCTCGACGAACGAGGTGCCGCCCTGCGCGGTGAAGCCGAAGAGTCAGCGCTTGTCGAGTCCGACGTAGTCGCGCTCGGGCGCGCCGACGTAGATCTGACGGGGACGGCCGATGCGCGTCGTCGGGTCCTCCATCATCTCGCGCCACTGGGCGATCCAGCCGGGCAGACGCCCGATGGCGAAGAGCACCGTGAACATGCGCGTCGGGAAGCCCATGGCCTTGTAGATCAGGCCGGTGTAGAAGTCGACGTTCGGGTAGAGCTTGCGCTCCACGAAGTAGTCGTCCTTCAACGCGATCTCCTCGAGCTGGAGCGCGATGTCCAGCAGCGGGTCGTTGACACCGAGCTTCTTCAGGATCTCGTCGGCCGTCTTCTTGACGATCGCCGCACGCGGGTCGTAGTTCTTGTAGACCCGGTGGCCGAAGCC
>CAZMLG010000059.1:0-17497 GCA_964566985.1 uncultured Intrasporangiaceae bacterium | reverse complement strand
TGGCACCGCTGTGGGTCTTCATCTTCGGCATGGGCCGATCTCCTTCGTGTCATCGGCGGCCTCGTGGGCCGTCGGTGTGGGCATGGCTGGGGGCGCCGCGGTCGCGACGCGGGTCACTGCGCCGATTCGGCCTGCTGCGCCTGTGCGGCCGCCTTGCGGCGACGGTCCTCGGCCCGCGCCTCGGACTTCTTGCGCGTCGGTCCGAGCACCATGACCATGTTGCGGCCGTCCTGTTTGGGCGCGCTCTCGACGAAGCCGAGGTCGGCCACGTCGTCCGCGAGTCGCTGCAGCAGCCGGAAACCCAACTCCGGTCGCGACTGCTCCCGGCCGCGGAACATGATGGTCACCTTGACCTTGTCGCCGGCCGACAGGAAGCGCACGACGTGGCCCTTCTTGGTGCCGTAGTAGTGCGGGTCGATCTTCGGGCGGAGTTTGATCTCCTTGATGACCGTGTTGACCTGGTTCTTGCGTGCCTCTCGGGCCTTCATGGCGGTCTCGTATTTGTACTTGCCGTAATCCATGAGTTTCGCGACCGGAGGTCGCGCCTGCGGGGCGACCTCGACGAGGTCGAGGTCGGCTTCTGCGGCCAGTCGCAGCGCGTCCTCGACGCGTACGATGCCCACCTGCTCTCCGCTGGGTCCGACCAACCGCACTTCGGGCACGCGGATACGGTCGTTGATACGGGGCTCGGCGCTGATGTCTGCTCCTTCGTTCGTCGTCGATCTCATCCTTCGGTGACGACGAAATGGCTCCTCGCCACCGAAGTGCACGAGGAGCCAACGCTGCGCTCAGGATCGGTATGCCGATGGCGCACCATCGCCGTCCTGACCGAACCCGGCGACATGCCTGTCGACGCGGGTGGAAGCTAGGCTTCTCTTGCACACCGGTGTCACACACCGGCTGGTGTGGATCAGTTTATCAGGAGGCCACGTCACGGCGCGAATCGGCGATCATGCGGCCAGGGCGTGTGCGGCCACGAACCTGCGACGCATCCGCATCGCGGCCCACCCGGCCCCCGCGACCGCCATCCCGATGGCCGCCACCGCGAGGAAGCCGCCCTGATACCCGGCGCGGTCGATGGCCAGCCCGGCCAGCGGGGACCCGACCGCGGAGCCGGCCATCATGAACGACCCGTGCCAGCCGAGCGCCTCTCCACGGGCCGCCGCAGGCACCATGCGACTGAGGGCATCGACGGTCGACGTGACGGTGGGCGCGCAGAAGAGGCCGGCGACCAGCGCCAGGGTGGCCATGCGGAACACCCCGTCGGCCCATGCCAACGGCACGGTGACCAGCGCGAGAGCGAACAGCAACGCGAACGGCGAGACCGCCCGCGGGAGCATGCCGTAGGCCAGGCCCCCGATGATCGAGCCGGAGCTCCAGCACACGAGGATCAGCCCCATCACCGGCACGGCGTGCCATTCCTGCACCGCCGCGACGATGGACACATCGCTACCGGTCAAGACGATCGACGCTGCGGCGACGGCACCGCATACCGCGACGAATCCGGGACGGAACCATGCACGCCGGGGCACTTCGGCGGAGGCGGACACAGTGCGGGCGCCCGGGTCGCGCAGCGACGGGTTGCGCCACCACAGCACGAGGCCACCGGCCACGCCGCACGCCTCCACCAGGAACAGGACCTGGGACGTGGGCAGCACGGTGGTCATCCACACGCTCACCAACGGGCCGACCATGCACGCCAGCTCGAGCACGACACCGTCCAGAGACAACGCCGTGCGCCGATCGTCCAGCCCGACGGCAGCCATCAGCGCCTGACGGATCACCGAAAAGGTCGGTGAAGCGAACAGGCCACCGATCGTCGCCAACAGCAACAGTTTCCAGTATCCGACGAACGGCGCCACGGACCAGCACACGGCGGTGCCCGCGAGGAGGGGAAGCATGACCGCGCGCAGGCCGAATCGGTCCAACAGCCGACCGCGCCAGGGCTCCGAGACCGCGATCGCGAGAGTCGCGCCGGCCGCGACGAGGCCGGCATCCGCGTAGCTGCGATGCAGCCCCTGCACGACGTGCAGCGTCAGGACGACACTCACGCTGAAGACCGGGATCCTCAGGAAGAAACCGAGGAGCAGAACACGGCGCGCATCCACACTGTGAAGGATGCGCTCATAGGACGTTGCGGACACCCATGAATAGTTCCATATCGAATTTCTCTATGCCAATTCATACCTGGTGATGTCCGCCACACCGACGGGGACCGTTGATCCCCCGGCCCGGTGGGCCTAGCGTGAAGTCGTGCCATCCACCATGTACGCGGCCCTCGGCAGTGCCCGAGCGGCCGTCACCTTCGGCACGGAGATCTACGGCGACCGGCTCACGACCGCCTACCACGCCGTTCGGCACCGCGACCTGCTCGCTCGCCTGCACCGCGCCGAGGGCCGAGAGAACCCCTACGCGATCTATGCGCTCATGCGGCCACAGGGTCCTCTCGCTCCGACCCGGCTGGGCGACTTCAGCTACGCCACCGTCGACCACGCCGTCGCCGACGAAGTGCTGCGCAGCGACGCCTTCGGCGTGCGGCCCCTGGACGACCCCGGACCGGACGAGGACGTCGACCTGTCGTTCCTCGACCGCAACGAGCCCGACCACGGTCGCCTTCGCAAGGTCGCCGCGCCCGCCTTCCGCCCCCGCATGATCCGTCGCTACCAGGACCGGATCGAGGCCCTCGTCGAGGAGATGGTGGACCGCATCGGGCGCCGGGGCTCGGTGGATTTCACCTCCGATCTCGCCGCGCCGCTGCCCATCACCGTCATCACCACGATGTTCGGCATCGACTCCGCCGCAGGCATCTCCACCGAGGAGTTCGCGCGCCACGGCGCGGCTCTGGGCGGGTCTCTCGACGGCATCCATTCGCTGCGCCACGCCCGCGAACTGATGGCCGCCGGCGACGCGTTGGTGGGGATGTTCGACCGGCTGATCCGAGCGCGTGAGAAGGACCCCCAGGACGACCTGATCAGCATGCTCACCGCGGAGCGCGGCGACCGGGTGCGTGCCGAGGAGCTCGTGCCGATGTGCATCCTGCTCCTGGTCGCCGGATTCGAGACGACGGTCAACCTTCTCGGCAACACCCTGCGTGCGCTGCTGGATCATCCCGACCAATGGCGCCTGCTCACGGAGTCCCCGGAGCTGGCGGCGCAGGCCGTCGAGGAGACCTTGCGGTGGGATCCTCCGGTCCAGCGCACGGCGCGGGTCGCCTTCCGTGACCAGAAGGTCGCCGGGGTGACCGTGCGCAAGGGCGAGTGGATCGCTCTGCTGCTGGGCGGCACCGGCCGGGACCCGGCCGTATTCGCCGACCCGGAGCGGTTCGACATCACCCGCCCGGTCAACACCGAGCATCTGGCCTTCTCCAGCGGGATCCACTACTGCCTGGGCGCGCCGCTCGCACGCCTGGAGGCGACGATCGCTCTGCGTGCCCTGGCCACCCGCCTGCCCCGACTTCGCCGCGCCGGGCCCCTCACGATGCGCCGCACCACGTTGATCCGCGGGCCGCTGCATCTACCGATCGCCGACGGCTGACGCCATTCCGGGGCGCGAAGCGCTCAGTCGGACCCGTGCACCGTGTCGAAGAGCGCGGCATAGCGAGCGCGCAGACGATCGACGTCTCCGGGCTCGGAAGGCGGCTCCACCGGGTGGCACCGCACCTGCCACGGTGGCACGTCGCCGCCGTCGAGTGCCCAGGCGGCCTGACGGGCGGCCCCGCGCGCGACGTACTCTCCGGCCTCCGGGAGCACGACCGGCGCACCGAAGATCGACGCTGCCACGGCCTGCACGGCCCGTGAGGCGGAGGCTCCGCCGATCAGCAGGATCCGGTCGACCCGAATCCCCCGCTCCCGCAAGGAGTCCACTCCCGCCGCCAGGTTGCACAACATGCCCTCCACGTGGGCACGCGCCAGGTTCTCCGGGGTCGCATTCGCACGGGTGAGCCCGCCGAGCGTGCCCGTGGCATCCGGCAGGTTGGGGGTGCGCTCACCGTCGAGGTAGGGCAGCAGTGTCAACCCTTCCGCACCCGGCTCCCCCGCCAGCGCCAGTTCGTCGAAGCGCGCCAGATCGACACCCACCATCGACGCACCTGCGCTGAGCACGCGGGCCGCGTTCAACGTGCACATCAACGGCAGATGGGCACCGCTGGCACTGGCGAAGCCGGCGATCTGCCCGAGGTGATCGCCGACGACGTCCGTGTGTTCGGCGAAGACCGTGCCGCTGGTCCCGAGCGAGACGACCACGTCTCCGGGTCCTAGGCCGAGCCCCAGCGCCGCACCCATGTTGTCACCGGTACCCGCCGCCACGAGCATGCCGTCGGCGGTGGTTCCGGCGGCCTCGGCCGGGCCCAGGACCGTGGGGACCTGCAACGAACGACCCGCCGCCAACTCCACCAGATCGCGCCGATATTCGCCGGTCCCCGCAGACCAGTAGCCGGTGCCGGACGCATCACCGCGGTCGGTCGTCCAGCCGGAGAAGCCTCCCCGCTCCTGCAGGATCCGACCGGTCAGCCAGTCGTGCGGCAGCACGACGGTCCTCGTCCGGCGCAGGTTCTCGGGCTCGTGGCGCGCCAGCCACCGGACCTTGGTGACCGTGAAACTCGCCACCGGCACCGCGTCGACCGCGTCGATCCACGCCTGTGGACCGCCCAGCTCGTGCACGAGGTCACGTGCCGCACCCGCCGATCGGGTGTCGTTCCACAGCAGTGCGTCCCGCACGAGGTCGTCGTGCTCGTCCAGGGTGACCATGCCGTGTTGTTGGCCGGCGACGGCGATGGCCTGGACGCCGTCGAGCAGGCCGCCCGCCGTAGCCCGCTCGAAGGCCCGCCACCAGTGATCCGCGTGCACCTCGGTCCCGTCCGGGTGCGGAGCTCGACCCTCGCGGACCACGTGGCCAGTCTGCGCGTCACAGACGACCACCTTGCACGACTGCGTCGAGGAGTCGACGCCCGCCACCAGGCGCGCTGCTGCCATGAGGTTGCTCCCGAGGTCGAGGTGCCTTCACCGGCAGGCTAGTCGTGCAGCACCGCGACCAGGTCTTCGAGGGTCCGCCTCGCGCCCTTGTCGTGCAGTGCGCGCAGCGCCGCGGCATACGGCTCGGTGAAGGTCGGCCGCTCGACCAGGTCGCCGAACAGCGTCGGGTCGCGCAAGAAGGCCAGCGGGTCACCTTCCTGGCGTGCTGCGGCAGCCATCACCTGATCCTTGCGGTGATCCACGACGTCGATCGGCTCGCCCTGCTCGTCGACTCCCTCGGCATACCGTGCCCAGGACGCGACGACGAGCGCCGAACGGCGCACCTCGCCGCGATCACGGACGTTGTCCTCGATCACCGGCACCAGCCACTTCGGGATCCGGTCCGAGCTCTCCAGACACAGTCGCGCCAGTGTGTCGCGGATCTCCGGGTTGGCGAACCGCTCGATGAGGGTGCGGCAATACGCATCCAGATCGACGCCCGGCACCTCGGGCAGGGTCGGCATGCCTTCGTGCGTCATGTAGCCCAACAGGAAGTCGACGAACAACGGGTCCTGGCACACCTCGTGGGCATAGCGATAGCCGGACAGGTAACCCAGGTAGCACAGGGCCTGATGGCTGCTGTTGAGCAGCCGGAGCTTCATCAGCTCGTAGGGGACCACGTCGTCGGTGATCTGCACTCCGACCCGTTCGTATGCCGGTCGGCCCAGGGGGAAGTCGTCCTGGAGCACCCACTGGGTGAACGGTTCGGTGACCACCGGCCACGCGTCGTCGATGCCGAACTCCTCGGCGAGCCGGTCCCGGTCGGCGTCGACGGTGACCGGCGTGATCCGGTCGACCATGCAGTTGGGAAAGGCGACGTGCTCGTCCATCCACTCCGCGAACTCGGAGTCCTTCAACCGGGCGTAGGCCGTGATCATGCGGCGGGCGATGTCGCCGTTGCCCGGCAGGTTGTCGCAGGACATCACCGTGAAGGCCGGTGTGCCGGCGGCGCGCCGGCGACGCAGCGCCTCGACGACGAACGCGAACGCGCTCTGCGGCGTCGAGCCCGGCTCGAGGTCGTGCTGGATCGACGGATGCGACGCATCGAATTGTCCCGTCACCTGATTGACGAGGTATCCGCCCTCGGTGATGGTCAGTGAGACGATCCGCGTGGCCGGGTCCGTCATACGGCTCAGGACCGCCTCCGGGTCGTCGGGAGCGAACAGCATCCCCAGGATGGACCCGATCACGTGGGCGTCGCGATGCCCGTCCGGGTGTTTGACGACGAGGGTGTAGAGCCCGTCCTGTCCGTTCAGGACCTCGACGATGTGCCGGTCCTGTGGCAGCACACCGACGCCGACGATGCCGAAGTCGTGTGCGGATCCGTCCTGCATCAGCCGATCGAGATACATGGCCTGGTGCGCTCGATGGAACCCGCCGACCCCGAAATGCACGATGCCCGGCGAGATCGCGGATCGATCGTAGGTCGGCCGCTCGACCCGCGCGTCGAGCTCGGCCATGACCGCGGTGGACAGACGGACCGGCGTCGGACTCACTTGACGGCTCCCATCGACAGACCCTGCACCAGCTTGTCCTGCGCGGCGAATCCTGCCACCAGGACGGGGAGCGAGATGACCAGGGATGCCGCGCAGACCTTGGCCAGGAACAGGCCCTGGCTGGTGACGAACCCGGTCAGGTAGACCGGTGCCGTCTCGGCTCGGGTGCCGGTCAGCACGCGGGCGAACAGCAACTCGTTCCAACTGAAGATGAAGCAGATCAGGCCTGCGCTCGCGATTCCTGGGGTCACCACGGGGGCGACGATCGATCGAAGAGTCCGGACCAGGCCCGCTCCGTCGACCTGGGCCGCCTCCAGCATCTCGATCGGGACCTCGGCGAGGAAGGATCGCAGCATCCAGACGGCGATCGGCAGGTTCATCGAGGTGTAGAGGATGATGAGCAGCCAGATGTTGTCGAGGAAGTGGACCTTGGTCGCGAACAGGTAGACCGGCAGCAGGCCGGCGACGACCGGGAGGAACTTGGTCGACAGGAAGAAGAACATCACGTCGCTCCACTTCTTCACCGGCCGGATCGACAGGGCATAGGCCGCCGGGAAGGCCAGCAGGAGGACGAGAATCGTGGAAATGACACTTGCGGTCAACGAGTTCAGCAGTGGCGGCCACGGCCCGGACTCGAAGAACGTCTGGTAGCCCTCCAGGCTGAGCGGAGCACCGAATTTGGGCGGATTCGCCGCGGCATCCGACTCGCTGTGGAACGAGGTGAGGATCATCCACAGCACCGGCAGGACGAATAGCACACTGATGATCCATGCGAGGCCGGTGAGCAGGACTCCCTTGTTCTTGCGCTTGCCCGGCTCGCGCGCCGTCACCTGACTGGGCGCGACATCGGCTCGTTTGTCGACGGTCGTCATTTCGCATTCTCCTCGCTGAACAGGCTGAGCACGGTGCGCAACGCGAAGATCGCGATGACGATCGTGCCGACCACGACGACGACACCGGCCGCGGAGGCCCGGCCGTAGTCGTGTGCCTGGTAGAAGGTCTGGTAGATGAAGTAGGGCAGGTTGGCCGACCCGAGTCCGCCGGAGGTGATGGTGAACACGGCGTCGAAGTTCTGCACGATGTAGATCGCACCCAACAGGCCGGACAGTTCGAGGTAGGGCCGCAGGTGCGGCAGCGTCATGTTGGTGAAGATCTGCCACGGGGACGCGCCGTCGATGCGAGCGGCCTCGACGACGTCCATCGGGCGGCTTTGCAGACCGGCCAGCAGGATCAGCATCATGAAGGGCGTCCACTGCCACACGAGGGAGACGACGATCGCCGTCACCGGGTTGTTGGAGATCCAGTCCGGTTGGACGGCACCGTCACCGAAGAACATCTTCAACAGGCCGTTGAGCAGCCCGTAGTCCGGGTTGAACAGCGCGTGCTTCCACATCAGCGCCGCGGCCACGGGCACGATCAGGAAGGGGGCGATCATCAGGGTCCGGGCGAGTCCGCGGCCGCGGAACTTGCGATCCAGCAACATTGCGACGATCAGGCCGAGCACGAGGCTGACGAGGACGACCGCGACGGTCATCACGATGGTGACGATGATCGCGCGTCGCGCGTTGACGTCGGTGAGCACGCTCTGGAAGTTGCTGACGCCGGCGAACCCCTTGTCGTCGGGGTAGTAGGCGTTCCAGTGCATGAAGGAGATGCCGATCGTGAACAGGAACGGCAACTGGGTGACGATGATCAGGAAGATCAGGGCGGGCAGCAACGGCGCGCGCCGCGCCCACGCTCCGGCCTTCTGTATGGCCGAGTCCTTCTCGGCGGTCACGGCGCTCACTTGCCCTCCCGTTCCTTGTACTGGTCACCGACGTCCTGGGTGATCTGTTGTCCGCGCGCGAGGGCGTCGTCGACCGACTTCTTCCCGGCGATCACGGAGCTGATGTCCTGACTGATCTGGGTCCCGATGTCGGTGAACTCGGGAATGTCGACGAACTGGATCCCGGGCGCCGGACGGGGCTGGACACCGGGGTCGTTCGGCTTCGCCGAGCTGATGGCCTCGAGGGTCGGCTTCGCGAAGGCCTTCGCCTTCGCGAGATATTTCGGGTTGTCATAGAGAGACTTGCGGAAGCCGGCCGGGACCCGGGTCCATCCGAGCTTCTTGCCGACCAATTGCGCGTACTTCTTGCCGCTGGCCCAGGAGATGAACTTCCACGCCTGGTCCTTCTTGGTGCTCGCCGATTCGATGGACCACGCCCAGCTGTAGAGCCATCCCGAGCTCTTGGTCTTGACCACGGGTGCCGGTGCATAACCGATCTTGCCCTTCACCGGTGAGTCCGTTGCCTCGAGCGACCCGGCGGCCGACGTCGCGTCGTACCACATGGCCACGTTGCCCTGCACCAGATCGTTCAGGCATTCGGTGAACCCGGCCTGTGGGGCTCCTCGCTCACCGTGCTTGCGCACGAGATCGACATAGAAGGACACGGCCTTCTTGAATGCCGGTGCGGTCAGCCGAGCGTTCCAGTCCTTGTCGAACCATGTGCCACCGAAGGTGTTGACCACGGTGTCCAGCGGTGCCAGCACCTGCCCCCATCCGGGCTGGCCACGCAGGCAGATCCCTGCCATTCCGGGCTCGGCACCGTCGACCTTCGCCGCGAGTTGCGCGACCTGCTGCCAGGTCGGATGCTTCGGCATCGTCAGGCCCTTCTTCTTGAAGACGTCCTTGCGATACATCAGGAAGGACGATTCGCCGTAGAACGGCTCGCCGTAGACGGTCCCGTCGACCGACAGCGCCGTCTGCATCGGCGGGAGGATGTCGTCCTGATCGAAGCCCGGGTCTTTCTTGATGTAGTCGTCGAGCGGCGCGACCCACTTGCTCTTGGCATAGATGGGGATCTCGAAGTTGGACAGCGTGGCCACGTCGTATTGGCCCGCCTGGCTGGAGAACTCCTGGCTGGCCTTGTCCCGTAGGTCATCCTCCGGTAGCACGGTGAAGTGCACCTTGATGCCGGTCTTCTTGGTGAAGGCCGGTGCCATCTTGCGCAGGTCGACCATCTGGGGGTTGTTGACCATCAGGACGTTGATGGAGTCGCTGCCGCCGCCACCGACCCCTCCGCCCCACCCCGCGCAGGCGGTCAGGGACCCCATGACGATGGCGGCGGCACCCGCCGCGGTCATCGTTCTGACTCGTGTACCCATGAACTCTCTCCCGATCGCTCATTTGAGCGTTGCGATGCACATATGAGTAGAGTGTGGCACAGAACACGCTCGATGTCGTCGTTTATCGTCGACGAATCCGATGAAGGAGGAGCGATGCCCGGCAGTGAGGACAGTCAGGCTCGACAGCGCAGCCTGATGCTCACGGTGGCACGGCGCTTCTATCTCGACGACCAATCCAAGGTCGCCATCGCCGGGGACCTGGGGATCAGCCGGTTCAAGGTGGCGCGCCTGCTCGAGGAGGCCCGTGACGCGGGCGTCGTGCGCATCGAGATCGCCGGCGAGGACAGCGTCGACACCGCGCTCTCCCGGGAGCTGCAGGACGCTCTGGGACTGCAGCACGCCATCGTGCTCGACACCCTCCCCGGCCATACCGCCGAGGAGTTGCGCGCATCGGTCGGGCGGCTGGCCGCGGCCGATCTGTCCGCGCGGCTCACCGGCGCGGACGTCCTCGGGCTGCCCTGGTCCCGCACCGTGTCGGCCATGGTCGCCGCCCTGCGTTCGCTGCCCCGGATCCCGGTGGTGCAGTTGTCCGGGGCGCTCGCCCTCCCGGCGATGCAGTCCACCCCGGTCGACATCGTCCGCGATGCCGCGCGCGTCAGCGGCGGCGCCGCGCACCTGTTCTATGCGCCGCTGGTCGCCTCCGACGCCGACAGTGCGGCGATGTTGCGCCGCCAGCCCGGCGTCGCGGCCGCCTTCGAGCACATCCGTGAGGTGACCGTCGCCGTCGTCGGCGTCGGCATGTGGAGCGCCGGCGAGTCCACCATCTATGACCTGGCCGACGACGAGGAGCGGAACGCACTGGCGAGCGCAGGCGCCATCGGGGAGATCTCCGGAAGCTTCATCGATGCGGACGGCCGGCCGGTGCCCGGCGCGCTTGCGGAGCGGATCATCTCGGTCGGGGTCTCCCAACTGCAACGCATTCCCGAGGTCGTCGGCCTGGTGACCGGAGCACATCGGCACGCCGTGGTCGCGACCGCCGTGCGTGCCGGCCTGGTCGGCAGCCTCGTGACCGACACCGGGCTGGCCCGGGCACTCCTCGCGCACGCGTGACGCGCAGGTTATAGGGTTGCGCCGTGGCACATCACTATGACGTCGTTGTCCTGGGAGCCGGCCCTGGTGGCTATGTGGCCGCCATCCGCGCCAGCCAGCTGGGCCTGTCGGCCGCAGTCATCGAGGAGAAGTACTGGGGCGGTGTGTGCCTCAACGTCGGCTGTATCCCGTCGAAGGCGCTCCTGCGCAATGCGGAGATCTCCCACATCCTCACCGCCGAGAAGAAGACCTTCGGGATCACCGGCGACGCCTCGATGGAGTACGGACCCACGCACCAGCGCAGCCGCAAGGTCGCCGACGCCAGCGCCAAGGGCGTCCACTACCTGATGACGAAGAACAAGATCACCGAGATCGACGGGTGGGCGACCTTCACCGGGCCGAAGACTCTCGACGTGAAGGACGCCTCCGGCAACGTCCAGACCGTCACCGGCGACAACGTCATCATCGCCACCGGCGCGACGACACGGCTCGTCCCGGGTGTGGAGCTCTCGCAGAACGTGGTCACCTACGAAGAGCAGATCCTCGACGCCGAGTTGCCCGACTCGGTCGTGATCGGCGGCAGCGGCGCCATCGGTGTCGAGTTCGCCTACGTGCTGAAGAACTTCGGCGTCGACGTCACCATCGTGGAGTTCCTCGATCGCATGGTGCCCACCGAGGACGCCGATGTCTCCAAGGAACTCCTGCGCCAATACAAGAAGCTCGGCGTCAAGGTGATGCTCTCCACCAAGGTCGATCACGTGGAAGACACCGGTAGCGGGGTGAAGGTCACCGTCAGCCCTGCCGAGGGCGGCGACTCCCAGGTGATCGGGGCCGACCGCATGCTGGCGGCATTCGGGTTCGCGCCCCGCGTCGACGGCTACGGTCTCGACGCCACGGGTGTCGAACTCACCGAGCGCAAGGCGATCGCGGTCGACGAGCGCGGACGCACCAACGTCGACGGCGTGTATGCCATCGGCGACTGCACCGGCAAACTGATGCTCGCGCACACGGCCGAGGCCATGGGCGTGGTCGCGGCCGAGACCATCGCCGATGCCGAGACGATCGAAATCGACTTCGACATGATCCCACGAGCCACCTTCTGCCAGCCGCAGATCGGGTCGTTCGGCTATTCGGAGGAACAGGCGAAGGACCGCGGCTACGACGTGAAGACCGCCTCGTTCCCGTTCTCCGCCAACGGCAAGGCCCGCGGCATGGCCGAAGGAGTCGGATTCGTCAAGGTCGTCGCCGACGCGAAGTACAACGAACTCCTCGGCGTGCACATGATCGGGCCGGAGGTCACCGAACTCCTTCCCGCCGTCACGCTGGCGCAGAAGTGGGATCTGACCGCGGACGAGGTCGCCCGCAACGTCTTCGCGCACCCGACCTTGTCCGAGGCACTCAAGGAGGCCATCGAAGGCATCGCCGGGCACATGATCAACCTCTGAGGTCGACTTGTCCCCCCGCGCCGCCCGTCACCGGGCCGCGGCGAGCGCAGCTCCGGCGACGACGAGGTCCTCCCAGGACATCCCCGATCCGGTGTAGACGATCGGGCGGTCCTCGGCATAGGCGACCTCTCCACGAATCACCGAGGCCATGGGGACCAGACGCTCGCGCGTGAGGGTGCCGTCCTCGATCGCGAGGACCGCATTGCCACACTCCGCCAGCGCCGTGTCCACGTCCTCGACGATCACCTGAGCACGGCCCATGAGTTGCGCGTCCACCTCGCGCAGGTGCGCCTCGTGCGCGCCCATCGCCATGACGACCACACCGTCCTTGACCGACCGTGAGTCGAAGACCGGCTCCGACGCACTCGTGGCGCACACGATGATGTCGGCCTGCGCGATCGCATCGTCGGCCTCCTCTACGGCCAGCACCTGCACGTCACCGACCGCTGCGCGGTCGACGCCGGACGGGTTGCGCACGATGAACGTGACCTGCGCGAGGTCGACACCGATGTCCTTCAGGGTCGCGACGTGGCCCGTGCCCTGCGGTCCCGCGCCGAAGACCACCAGACGCCGAGGGCCGTCGCCTCGCCGCACGGCGTCGAGGACCGCGGCCACCGACACCGCCGGAGTGCGCAGCGTGGTCAGCGCCGCACCGTCGATCGTGGCCATCGGCGCGAGCGTTCGTGGGTCGAAGAGCACGTACAGGCCCTGGATGAGTGGGAGGCCGTGGTCCGGGTTGTCCGGCGCCACCGTCACGAGCTTGACACCGACCGCGCCCGCGACCGCGGACGGCATGGTCAGAAGTTGCCCCTGCCCGTCGTGGAGGTCGAACACGCTGCGCGCCGGGTCGGCCGCCGGCTCCAGGCCGTCTCGAATCGCCTGCCGGATCGCGTACACGGCGTCGGCGGGAGATACGCAACGGCCCAGGGCCTCCGCGTCGAAGTACCGATCCCGCCAGGCCGGCTCAAGGGTCATGACCCGTCCACTCCACCGTCGTCGTCCCCGGCCGGTCGGACGGCGAACGAGAGCGCATCGATGCGCGCCCGCACCTCGCCGTCCGTGGCCACGCGCTCCCCGACCCGCGTCGCCAGCGCCTGGACCTCGGCACCGTCCAGCCCGCCTCTCAGGTACAGGGCCACCCGGAGCACCCCTGCGGCCTCCCCCGGCTCACAGCGGGTTTCGACGATGTCGGTCTCCGGCTCCGCGGCCTTGTCGATCGCGGCGCGCACGGCGGGGTCCTCGTGCGCGGGCAGCCATGTCTGGGCCTGGGCCAGGGCCCACACCATGCTCGACCGCAGCACGACGCTGTGCGGTGAACCCACGTCGAGCACCATCACGTCGCATCGCTCGGAGATCGCGGCCTGCGCGGCGAGGGCGGACGTCACGGGCGAGGGCCTCGCCTCCGGGTCCCATCGCTGCAAGGTGTCCAGACCCGTGAACACCGGAAGGGCTCGTTGCCCGTCGGGCGCGGTCAAGGTGACGACGGCCATGTCCGTCGACTTCTCGACGGTCATCCCGTGACTCTCCGACGCCTCACCGAGGGCGGCGACGATGGGCACGATCAGGCGCGCGTCGGCCAGCGCGGCCATCCAGCGCCGTTCGTCGGACCGGTCCTCCAACGATGCGCGGAGGGCGGCATCCGCCGCGCCGAAGTCGTCGTCGAATCCGGTGCCGTGCAAGGTCCGTCCGGACCATGTCTGCCCGGCCGAATCGGCGGTGTTCGGTGTCTCCATCGTCGTCCTCTCGGATCGTTCAGTGGTGGGCGCCGTCGGCAGATCGCTCAGGAGTGTGGTCTCCCTGCCACCTCGAGAGCGTCCGGAAGGGTGAAGGCTCCCTTGTAGAGTGCCGAACCGACGATCGCACCCTCGACTCCGTCGGCGACGACCGCCCGCAGTGCGCGCAGATCCGCCAGGGTCGAGATGCCGCCGGACGCGACGACCGGGCGGTCGGTGCGTTCGCACACCTGCCGTAACAAGTCCACGTTGGGCCCCTGCAGCATCCCGTCCTTGGCGACGTCGGTCACGACGTAGCGTGCGCACCCCTCGGAGTCCAGCCGCTCCAACGTCTCCCACAGGTCTCCGCCCTCGCGCGTCCAACCGCGGGCGGCCAGGCGCGTGCCGCGCACGTCGAGCCCGATGGCGACCCGGTCGCCGTGCTCGGCGATCGCCCGTGCCGTCCAGTCCGGATCCTCCAGCGCGGCCGTGCCGATGTTGACGCGGCGGCACCCCGTGGACAGCGCCGCCACCAGGGACTCCTCGTCGCGGATGCCGCCGGACATCTCCACCTTCAGGTCCAACCGGCCCACGATGTCGGCCAAAAGCTCGCGGTTGCCGCCGCGCCCGAACGCCGCATCGAGATCGACCAGATGGATCCACTCGGCGCCCTGGTCCTGCCACGCCTTGGCCGCCTCCCAGGGGTCGCCGAAGCGGCCACCGCTGCCGGCCACGCCCTGCACCAGTTGCACGGCCTGGCCGCCGGCCACATCGACGGCCGGCAACAGTTCGAGTCGCGGCACGTCGCATCCCTGCGCCTCGGGCTCCACCACGTCGATCCTTCCTCTCACATCCGTCACAGCGATCCGATCCAGTTCTCCAACAACGTCGCTCCGGCGTCACCCGACTTCTCCGGGTGGAACTGGGTGCCGCAGAGCACACCGTCCTCGACGGCGGCGACGAATTCGTGTCCGTGGCACGCCGTGGTCACCAGCGGCGCCTCTCCCGGGTGCCACCGCGACTCTGTCAGCCGGGGCACGGCATACGAATGGACGAAATAGAACCACGCACCCGCCAGACCGGAGAACAGCCGTGAACCCGACGGGGACCGCACCGTGGACCACCCCATGTGGGGCACCACCGGCGCGTCGAGCCGGGTGACCTCCCCGGCCCACGCACCGACGCCCGCTTGTCGAGCATTCGAGCTGGGCTCGGTCGATGCGTCGAACAGGATCTGGTGCCCGACACAGACCCCCAACGTGGCGCGCCTCGCCGCGACGCGATCGCGAATCAGATCGTCGCCTCCGACCTTCCGCAGGCCCAGCATGCACGCGTGGTAGTTGCCGACCCCGGGCACATAGAGTCCGTCGGCTTCGAGGACGACGTCGCGCTGCGCGGTGAGGTCGACCCGGGCACCGACGCGCTCCAGCATCCGCACCACGGACCGGACGTTGCCGCTGCCGTAGTCGAGCACGGCGATCCGCGGCTCAGCCATCCGCGGCACCGGAGGCATCGGCATTCTTGGAGACGCGCTCGAAGCGCGTCACCGACCGCCGGTGGGGCTCGATGAACATCGCGTCGTCGCTCTCCTCGATCCGCTTGCCGCGCAGCAGCGGACCACCGGGTAGGGCGAGGGCGTCGATCACGTCGCTCAACACGTCCAGCGGGGTGCCGTCGGAGTCGTGCAGCCGGCGCGAGATGACCTTCTCCTGGTCATCCACGACACCGGCCGCACGCACCAGGTCGCCGGGGCCGCCCTGCGGGAGGTTGACCCGTACCAGGCCCTGCCCCGGTTCCCACACCAACCACCGCGCGAGCGCCCGCCAACGCCGCGGATGGACCGTCATGACCGCCCGGCCGTCGATCTCGAAAAAACCCATCGCACTGCGCATCGTCATCGGGATCGGCGTCGACGCCAACACTGTGAGCGGGTTGTCGTACGGCGCTTCCCCTCGCGAGGGGCCCGCCGGCACGACGGCGGCCCAGCCGGACAGCTGCACGACATAGCCGGGCACGATGCCACGCTGGACCAGCAGGTCGACACGCTTCGCATCGTCGTCGAGCAGCAGCAGTCCGCGCAACGTGCTCGGAGCCATCGTCACAGGGCGCCCTTCGCACTCGGGATACCGTCCACTCTCGCGTCCGGCTCGATGGCCGCGCGCAACGCCCGTGCCACCGCCTTGAACTGAGACTCGACGATGTGGTGAGGATCGCGGCCGGACAGCACGCGCACGTGCAGCGCGATCCCCGCGTGATGGGCGAAGCTCTGCAGCACGTGCTGGGTCAACGATCCGGTGTACTGGCCGCCGATGATCACCGTCACCTGGCCCTCGGGTTCACCCTCGTGCACGAAGTAGGGCCTGCCCGCGACGTCCACGACGGCCTGGGTGAGTGCCTCGTCCAGGGGCACCAACGCGTCGCCGAACCGCGAGATGCCCGCCTTGTCCCCCAGCGCCTCACGCAGCGCGTCACCCAACACGATCGCGGTGTCCTCCACCGTGTGATGGGCATCGACGTCGATGTCCCCCTCCGCCGCCACGCGCAGGTCGATCAGACTGTGCTTGGCGAAGCTCTCCAGCATGTGGTCGAAGAAGCGCACCCCTGTGGTGACCTGTGCCTCGCCGGTGCCGTCCAGGTCCAGCCACAGTTCGACGCTGCTCTCCTTGGTGGCACGGGAGATCTGCGCAGTGCGATGCCGGGCGGTCATATTCTCTCCTTCCGCCCCGCCCCGAGCACCTCGTCGAGTGCCCGGAGCACGGCCTGTGTCTCGGCCTCGGTGCCCGCGGTGATCCGCAGGTGGTGCGCGATGCCCACGTCACGCACCAGCACACCACGTTCGAGCAGAGCCTGCCACGTCGCGTGCTCGTCGGAGAATCCGCCGACCAGCACGAAGTTGGCGTCGCTGGGCACCGGCGTCAGTCCGAGGCGGGCCAGCCCGTCGACGAGCATGTCACGCGAGGACGTGATCCGGTCGACCATGCCGAGCATCGTGTCGGCGTGTTCCAGAGCGGCGAGGGCGACCGCCTGGGTCACCGACGACAGGTGATAGGGCAGGCGCACCAGGCGCAGCAGATCGGTCAACTGCGGGTCGGCGGCGAGATAGCCCAGGCGGACCCCGGCGAACGCGAAGGCCTTCGACATGGTGCGCGTGACCACCAAGCGCTCCCGGCCGGGCAGCAGCGTGACCGCACTGCGCGTGCCGGCCCGCGCGAACTCGGCATACGCCTCGTCCACCACGACGATCGCGTGCGGCGCGGCGTCGTAGACCGCCTCGACCACATCGAGGCCGAGGGCGGTGCCGGTCGGGTTGTTGGGCGAGCACAGGAAGATCACGCTCGGGTCGAGGTCCTCTGCCTGCCTTCGCGCGTCGTCGACCGCGATGTCGAACACGCCCGGCTCCGCGCAGCGCCGACCGTCGACCCATCTCATGCCCAGCCCGCGGGCGATGATCGGGTGCATCGAGTAGGACGGGGTGAAGCCCAGTGCGGTGCGGCCGGGCCCGCCGAAGGCCTGCACCAGATGCTGCAGCACCTCGTTCGACCCGTTCGCGGCCCACACCCGTTCGGCGTCGAGGCGCGCCCCCGTGACATCGCCGAGGTAGGCCGCGAGCGCCTCGCGCAGGGCCGTGAACTCGCGGTCCG
>CAZMLG010000058.1:0-17610 GCA_964566985.1 uncultured Intrasporangiaceae bacterium | reverse complement strand
CGCTCTCGAGGAGCTGGCGCATGGTGACGACGGCCATGCCGAAGTCCTTTCGTCGATGGTTTCCAGTTGTCCTTCGCCGCGGCGGGTGCCGGTGGCGAACCTGGTGCCTTGACGCTTCCCCACCGGCGCGGACGAGCCGTGCCGGACCGAGCGGTCGCGCCCCGAGGCCACCGCGGACGATGACTCCGGAAGAAGACACGCGAATTCGACCCGTTGCCTACGGGTCGTGCTCCCAGTCTACGCGGAACGCGCCGGATGCGGTAATCGGCGCGATCGGCCCCGTCGTCGTGCCGGCCGGCCCGGCTACGGTGGTGACATGACCGACGACACCCCGCTGATCACTCGTATGCGCTCGTTCGGACCGACGATCTTCGACGAGATGTCCGCGCTCGCGCGGCGCTCCGGCGCGATCAATCTCGGACAGGGGTTCCCCGACGTCGACGGGCCCGAGGAGATCCGGGCGGTCGCACGCGAGGCGGTCGCCACCGGATACAACCAGTACGCCCCCCTGCAGGGCTACCCCGAACTGCGCGAGGCGATCGCCGCACATCAGCGCCGGTGGTACGGCATCGACCTCGACCCGGACACCGAGGTGCTCGTCACCGTCGGCGCCACCGAGGCGATCACGGCGACGATCATGGCGCTGTGCGAGCCCGGCGACGAGGTCGTCGTCTTCGAGCCCTACTACGACTCGTATGCCGCGGCGATCGCGCTGGCAGGCGCGACGCGCCGCACCAGCGTGCTCCGATTCCCGGACTACGCGGTCGACGAGGACTCGCTGCGCGCCGCGTTCGGCGACAAGACACGCCTGATCATGCTCAACACCCCACACAACCCGACCGGCAAGGTCTTCACGCGCGACGAACTGCACCTGATCGCCGACCTCGCTCGCGAGTACGACGCCTACGTCGTCACCGATGAGGTCTACGAGCATCTCGTCTTCGACGGCAGCCGCCACGTGCCGATGGCGACCCTGCCGGGGATGGCCGATCGGACCCTGTCGATCAGCTCCGGCGGCAAGACCTTCTCACTCACCGGGTGGAAGGTCGGTTGGATCACCGGCCCGGAACCGCTGGTGACCGCCGCCCGCACGGTCAAGCAATATCTGTCCTACACCGGCAGCGGAGCCTTCCAACCGGCCATCGCGCACGGCCTACGGATGGGCGACGACTACTTCGAGACGTTCCGCCGGGACATGCAGGCGAAACGGGACCTGCTGGTCTCCAGCCTGCAGGACGCCGGACTCGTCGCCCACACGCCCCAGGGGACCTACTTCGTGATCGCCGACGTCGCCTCACTCGGGGCGAGCGACGCGGTCGACTTCTGCCGGCACCTACCGGAACGATGCGGTGTCGTCGGCGTGCCGGTGTCGGTGTTCCATGACGACGCGGAGGCCGGGCGCACCCTCGTGCGCTTCGCCTTCTGCAAACAGGAGGACCTGATGACGGAGGCGGTGCGCCGGCTGGGCACGCTCGCTCCATGACGCACAGCGGACTGCTCCGCGGCCTGCGGCGATGGGCCGGCCCGATCGTCTGGTTGGTGATCGCCGCCGGGTGCGCGCTCGCTGCCTGGCACGAAATCGGCGCTCATGACGGCGCTCACGGGCGCTACGTGATCGACGGTGCGCATCTCACCAGGATGTCCGGTGATTCGATCTCCCGGCGCTACGACATCTGGCTGGCGTGCGCCGCGGCCGCGCTCGCCGTGTGCTGCGCCCAGGCACTCGTGGCGAGCGGGCGGGTCCACAGCAGACGATGCCGGACGGCGTGCGCTCGGTATGCCGCGTGCGCGATCTGCGCGGGAGCGCTCGCCGCCGCCCTGGTCGTCATCCCCCATCGCCGAGCCACCGCCCTGCAGTCCGTCGGGACCGACGTCGGGAGGACTCCGTTGTTGCCGGCGTCTGTCGGACACGTTCCGGATCGCCTGGACGTCGCCGGCCGCACCTACCTTCGCCTGAGCGACCACGTCGTGATGCTCGACTCGGACGGAACCGCGACGCGGACCGTGCTCGACCGCGTGCTGGTGGCCCGCAACGGCGGACTTCTCGAGGATGACCGAGGCCATTTCCGCTACTTCCACGACGCACACGCCGCGAGCAGGGACGAGGCCGCGTGGAGCATCGTCGAGAGGGACGGCCACAGCCTGGTCCCCCTGGCGATCGCCGACGACACCGTGGTGTTCGAGGACTGCGCGATGCGCCCGCCGCTTGCCAAGTCGAAGTCCGTCTGCACGGTGTTCGCGATGCGCAGTGGCACCCGCCGATGGAGCCACGCGGCGGGAAGTCTGTATGTCTCGGGGCTCCGTGGCACCGGCAGACCCACCAGCCCCGTGCTCGCGCAGGCTCCCCGTCTCGCCTGGGTACAGCGCCACCATCGTCTCGTCGGCCTCGACGTCCATGGCGCGAAGGTCGCGACGAGCGCCCACGTGCCGCGCGAGGGCGACTCCGCCATCGCCGTCGACGATCGCCTGGTGATCGTCCCGAGACCCGGATCATCGGCCCGGCACGTCGTCGTGGTCCGGCCCGGGCGCCACGACCGCTCCGGGTCACGGTTCGCCTGTTCCTCGTGCGGGCACGACACCCCGCACCCGTTGATCGGTGTCGGGTCGCTCTATTACTTCGCCGACACGCACGTCGGCGAGGCGACCCACGTGCACAGCATCGACCTGAGGACCGGGCGCATCCGAGCACTGCCGAACGCGGTCGGCATGGTCCCGGCCCTCGGGCCACGCCTCATGGTGACCGGTCACGGCGGCCGGTATACGGCCTACGACGCACGGACCGGCAAACGCACATGGACGGTCTCCGTGCCCGACAGCGACCCGGGCGACGGGTGGGTCGGCACCGGGCTGGCGTCGGTCGGCGCGGACACCGTCGCGGTGTGGACCCAGCCCTCGGGCCGTTATCAGGTCGTGTCCGGCATTCGATCCGACAGCTGGATCACGATGATCGACGCGAGAGACGGCCGCGTCCTCACTCGCTATCTGCTCCCTCGGCCTCAAGGGCGGATCACGGGGGTCGAGGCGCTCTCGGGCCACCGCGCAGTGGCAATCCTGCCGTGGGCGCCCGCCCGCCTGCTCGACGCGTCGTCCACACACGGGTGATCCCCGGCCCGCGTGGTCCGGCACGATCATCCACAGGTCGTCGCCTCGAGCCTTGTCGTCCCGGCGCACGTTCCAGACTCCAGACATGTTCGGTTTTCTCGCGCGCCTGGTGGTGGCGCTGTTCGGTGCCGCGGCCCCCGCTGCGGGCACCCCGTCCCCGGCCGGTGATCACGTGTGGCCGTTGCATCCTCGACCGCAGGTCGTGCACGTCTTCGATGCACCCCCGCAGCCGTGGGCGCCGGGTCATCGAGGGGTCGACCTGCTCGGCCACGCGGGCCAACCCGTCCTGGCCTCGGGGGCCGGCACCGTCATGTTCAGTGGGGAGGTCGCCGGGGTCGGGGTCGTCTCGGTGACCGAGGCGAACGGCGGGCGCACGACCTACCAGCCGGTGACCGACCGCGTGCCGCAGGGAGATTCGGTGCGTCCCGGTGAACGTCTCGGTGCGCTCGGGCGTGCCGACGGCCACTGCCTGCCGCGCCTGTGCCTGCACTGGGGGTGGATCGTCGGGCCCGACGCCTATCGCGATCCGCTCGACCTGCTGGCCCACCGACGACCCGTTCTGCTCCCCCTCCCGTGACGAGTCGCAACCGGCCGATCACTGGCCGGATCCCCCGCATACGAGATGAACCGACCGGCGTAACGTCGAAGATGCAGATTCAATCATCGCAAGGAGATGACGACATGACGTCGACGCAGCGGTTGTCCATCAACGACGTGGACCCCTCGGCATACAAGGCCGTGCTGGGTTTGGAAAAGTACGTGCATTCGGGCAATCTCGACGAAAAGTTGCTGTCGATCGTCAAGATCCGGGCGTCGCAGATCAATCACTGCGCCTGGTGTCTCGACATGCACACCGAGGAGGCGCGGACCGCAGGGATCGCGCAGCGCAAGATCGACCTGATCGCCGCCTGGCACGAGGCTCCGGCCCTGTTCGACGAGCGGGAACGGGCCGCACTGGCCTTCGCCGAACAGGTCACGCTGATCAGTGAAAACGGCGTGACCGACGAGGTGTGGCGGCAGGTCTCTGCCGTGTTCGACGAGCAGGACACGGTGACCCTGATCATGGCCGTCGCGGCGATCAACGTGTGGAACCGGATGAATGTCGCGGCCCGCACCGACCTGCCGGATCCCGCACCGACCCCGTGATCGGCGTGGCGGCCGGCCGGACTACGCCTTCGCCTTCGCCTTTGCGGCCTGTTTCGGCGACATCGGCCAGAACCAGGCCGTGCACCCGTGCAATCCCATCGACTGTTCCTGCATGACCGGTGCCGGGTCACCCTTGGCAGGACAGGTCCGGTGGGTGTGCCCCAGCCCGTGGCCCACCTCGTGGTTGACGAGGTATTGCCGGTATCCGGTGACGTTGCCCTTGAACTGCGGGACGGCCTTGAGCCACCGTCGATAATTGAGCACCGCGTTGCCCTGGTTGAAGCAGGACCATCTGCTCTCGGTCTTGGCGGGGTAGCACAGCCGGTCGGTCGTCTTCGGGCTGGCCACCATGATGGTGATCTTCGCCTGCTGCCTGCCGGTCGCCTGGACGAAACGCACATGGTCGACGCTCTGCCACCCGCGCGGGTCGAGCAGGACGCTGCGCACGGTGCGGGCGATCGCCTTCTTGTCGGCGCGCATTCCGCCTTCGATCTTCAGCCGGTAGGTCACCGCGGTGCCCTTGGCCGTCGAGGCCTTGCCGGGCACGTGAACGGTGGAGAACGACCCGTCACCTCGGTCCGGAGCATCGGTCGGTGCAGCCTTGGAGGGCGTCGCACGATGTGTCGGCGTGGTCGACGACCGCGCCGACGGCGAGGCCGGTATCGGGGACGGCAGCGTGCGAGGTGTCGCGCTCACCGAAGCCGGGCGGGGGGCCGAAGCGGTCGCGTGTGCCGGCGAGCCGGCGGCCGCAGCCGGTGTGCGGTCGCGTGCGAAGGCGACCAGCGAGCTGGTCACGGTGACGAGCACGACCCCTCCGACGATCGTGCGCCGCAGCCGCACTTCGCGAGACGCTCCTCGACGGACGGGGTGGTGTGGGCTGGACATCCTGCCTCCTCGAAGGCGACGGTCGGGACCGGTCATGCGCGCGGGTGGGCTCGGGCGAACGACCGACGCAGTCGCTCGACGGACACATGGGTATAGACCTGCGTCGTGGACAGGCTGGCGTGACCCAGCAGTTCCTGGACCATCCGAAGGTCGGCCCCGCCCTCGAGCAGATGGGTGGCGGCACTGTGACGTAGGCCGTGCGGGCCGAGATCCGGTGCGTCGGCGACGTGCCGCAGCAGATCGTGCAGGCTCGTCCGCACCGTGCGCGGATCGACACGGCCACCGCGGCGGCCGAGGAAGAGCGCAGGTCCCGAGCGGGCGGTCGCGAGGCGTGGCCGGCCCCGCGTGATCCATTCCTGCACCGCATGTGCCGCCGGGACGCCGAACGGGACGGTGCGCTCCTTGTCCCCCTTGCCGATGACCCGGACGATCCGCTCGCCCCGGTCGACATCGTCGACATCCAGGGCGACCAACTCTCCGACACGGATCCCACTGGCATACAACAGCTCGAGAATGGCCCGATCACGCAGGTGCACGGGATCGTCGTCGTCGGCGGCCACCTCGGCGACCTCGAGCAGTTGCCGGGCCTCACTCTCTCGCAGGACACCGGGAAGGGTCTTCGTGCGTTTCGGTGCGGCAAGACGCAGGGCCGGATTGGCCGGCATCCGCCCGGTGCGGTCGGCCCAGGCGAAGAACCCGCGCACCGAGGCGGCCTTCCGGGCGATGGTGGATCTGGCTGCCCCTGCGGCATCCTGCTGGGCGAGCCAGGCGCGCAGGTCGGCCAGGCGCACGTCGTCCCACGTGGCGACCTCCCGATCCTCCATGAAGCGCCACAGCCCGGCGAGATCGGTCAGATACGCTTTCACGGTGTGCGCTGAGCGCCCCTTCTCGGCACGCAGATAGCGCTCGAAGCCGGCCACCAGCTCGTCCTCGAGCATCGCGTCCACGCGCTCGCTCACAACGCCGACGTTATCGGCAACGCCGCCCGGCATCGCGCAGAATCGCCGAGCGGCGCGACAAAGAGCGACTATGTGCCGAGGGGTGTCTTCTCGATCATCGGCACCAAGGTCCGCAGCGCATACAGCTGGGCCCCAGGCGTGCCGTCGGAGAAAGCGTTGGACACCGCACCGGAGACGACGACGTCCCGGCCGTCCTCGACCGCGGGAATGGCCTTCCACAGTGGATTCTCGGTGATCTTCGACTTCGGGATGAAGATCGGGAACGCGACGATCAGGTCGGCGTCGAGCACACCGAGTTTTTCGTTCGAGATCGACACGGAGAATCCCGACGCATTCGGCTTCAGCTTCGCGACCTTCGGCGATTGGACGAAACCGAGCCGGCGCATGAATTCGAGACGGGCGTCGCCCTTGACGTAAGCGCCCCACCCCTCACTCGTCCGCGTCGCGACGCTCACGGTCTTTCCCTTCCAGGACGGGTGGGCGTCGGCTGCCTTGCTGAAGGCCCTGCGCACCTTCTCCAGCAGGGCCTTGCCCTTCGCCTTCTTGCCGAGCGCGGCGGCGATCATCGTGACCTGCTGTGTCGTCGACGTGAGGTAATTGCCGCCACCCTTCGGCACGGCGACCGTCGGGGCGATCGCGGACAGCTTGTCGTAGCGCGCCTTGTCCCCGGTCCCCTTCGTGTCCAGGATCAGATCGGGATGCAATGCCGCGATCTTTTCGTAATTCGGCTCCATGGTGCCGATCATGGTCGGCTTCTTGTCGTATTTGCCGGAGTCCCACGGGCCGACCCCGTCGCCTCCGAACTGTAACCAGTCGGAGGCACCGACCGGCTCGGTCCCCAGTTCCAGTGCGGTCTCGGCGTCTCCCCACCCGAGCGCCACGACGCGCTCGGGCCGCTGGTCGATGGTGACCTTGCCGAACTTCGTCGCGATCGAGACCGGGTAGCCGGCCTGCGATGTCTGCGCACCTCCCTGACTCGGCGACGCGCCCGCATCGCTCGAGCCGGAGCATCCGGACAGTGCGAGGGACGCCAGCCCTACCGTGGTGACGGCAGCGAGAAGAGCATTTTTCATGAGCCGGGGGCACACCTTTCGGGGATGTCGGAACACCGATCGATACGTAGGTCAGCCTAACCTAACGATCATGTGGTGTGCCGGCATCCCCGATGTGCGGCATCTGTGGCCCGCGGCGCGATGTCGCCTGCACGCCGGGTGGATCGTCCTCGGGTCAGTGGGCCTCTTGGTAGGCCGCCACGACGGCCGACGGGATCCGGCCCGTGGCCGACACGGTGTGGCCCTGCTCGCGGGCCCATTCGCGGATCTGGGCCGGGCTGGCCGATCGCTTCGCGGCCCGCCGACCACCGCGGCGAGCCGGCGAGGCGGACTTGCCGGCCGGACGGCCACCCTTGCGTCCGCGCGCGGAACGCTGCCGAGAGGCCGTCGGCCGGGCCGCCGCCTTCGACGTGGTGTCGTCGCCGACCTGAAGGCTCACGCCGTACGCCGCCTCGACCACGCGGATCACGTCCTGCAAGGCATCGTTCGAATCAAAGCTGATCTTCACGGGTCTCCCATCCTGGTGCACGATCTTTCGTGCTTTCCTGTGCATTCCGAAAATACACCAGAACGGTAGACGAAAGATCGTGAGCACGCCAATACGGATATGTGGAAGCCGTGATATCGCGGCCGACCCCAGAGGCCGCAACATATCGGCAATTCCTGACCGCCTCGACCGTCATTCTCTGTTTACCCACGAATGCTGTTGCCATTGCGTTGAAGTCGGTTTGTGACGCATTACGCGGTTGCACGACCACCAGTGGCGTGATCCGCCGATAGCGCCCTGAGGCGATCCGTCGCGCACGTCGGCGATGTGACCGGATCAACATCCTCGAAGGCCGCGCTCACGACACGATGAAGGGCTCTGCGATGCTGGTTCGATGCAATCGACGGCGAACGACGGGATTCCGGCATGGTTCGGTGCGGCCTTGAATGCCCCCGTGCGACATGACACGACACAGGTGGCGGGCGCGACGATCGCCTACCGGGTCTGGGGTGAATCCGGTGGGCAGCCGATCGTCCTGGTGCACGGCGGCGCTGCACACAGCCGCTGGTGGGACCACGTGGCGCCGCTGCTGGTCGAACATCGCCGCCACGTCATCGCCATCGATCTCTCCGGGCACGGAGACAGCGATCACCGCGAGAGCTACGAATTCGACACGTGGGCTTCGGAAATCCTCGGCGTGACCCGGGCAGCGGGAATCACGAGCGCGCCGATCGTCATCGGACACAGCATGGGCGGATTCGTCAGCCTGCGGACGGCTGCCCTCTTCGGACCCCGACTGCACGGGATCGTCGTGATCGACTCCCCGGTTCACGAACTCACCCCCGAGGAAAGAGCCGCCCGTGAAGAGCGTGCCTTCGGCCCCCTGCAGGTCTACCCGACATTCGAGGCAGCCCTGGCCCGATTCCATCCCGTTCCCGATCAGCCGGTTCTCGACTTCGTGCGTGATCACATCGCCGGACATTCGACCCGAGCAGTCGACGGCGGATGGAGTTGGAAGTTCGATCCGCGCGTTTTCGGCAGACCGCCCTTGGCTCCCTCGTTGCTCACCAGAATGGAATGCCGGGTGGCGCTGTTCCGCGGCGAGCACGGAATCTTGTCCGAGCAGATGAGCCAGGTCATGTATGACCGGCTCGGCCGCGCCGCACCGGTCATCGAGATCCCCGATGCCGGACACCACGTCATGCTCGACCACCCTTTGGCTCTGGTGACCGCGCTCCGCACGCTTCTCTCCGATTGGGACCACTCCACTCCGACGGTCGGCGGACAGCAATCGCAGGGTGACTGACCGGGGCGATCCGTTTCACCCCCAGGGGTGTACCGGGGCCTCATAGGGTGGACGCATGACGGCGATCAGGGTGGCCCTCGTGGATGACTACGAAGTCGTGGTGCGTGGGCTCGAGGCGATGCTGCGGACCTACCAAGACCGCGTGGACGTGGTCGAACTCGATGTCAACAAATCCATCGCGCAGACGGTGGACATCGCCATGTACGACACGTTCGCCGGATCCCAGGGAGATCGCGAGGAGGTGCGGCAACTCGCGCGCAACCCGCGGGTGTCCCGGGTGGTCATCTATTCGTGGAGTGTCGAGCCCGACCTGGTGCACGGGGCGCTGGCCAACGGAGCCTGCGGCTACTTGTCGAAGGCGCTCCCGGCGCGCGACCTGGTCGAGGCCCTGGAGGCCGTGCATCGTGGGGAACGACAGGTCGTCCCGCAGGAACGCGCGTCCCGCGCCGTCGTCGCCGGGGACTGGCCGGGACGTGAGGAGGGCCTGACCCCGCGAGAGGCCGAGGTCCTCGCCCTCATCACGCAGGGGCTGAGCAATCAGGACATCGCCCAGCGAGCGCACCTGTCCATCAACTCGGTGAAGACCTACATCCGCAGCGCCTACCGACGCATCGGCGTGACCAACCGATCGAATGCCGTCCTGTGGGGCGTCGCACACGGATTCCTGCCGGATCGCGACCGCCTTCCACCACAGCGCTGATCGCGTCGGTGCACGCGACGGCAACGACGACGAGTCCTGGGTCCCATGAGGGTTTCCTCCCTCACTTCGAACCTGTCGATCCATCGACGGTCTGTGAAGGAGCGGTGCTCACGACTCCACCCTTACCGGTGGAATCACCCCGAAGACCGGCCCGTGGCCCGGCACCATCCGGACCCGGTGGACGAGGCCAGCCCCTGCAACTGCAGGTGCCCGAGGCCACTCATCACCTCCGACGCGGAAAGACCTGCCACCTGCGTCAACCGGTCGACGCTGGATGCGCGATGCGACAGCAGGGCGTCGAACACCCGGCGCGGCACCTCGGCCAGATCGTCGCGGGGGCGTTCTTTCCCCCGCCGGATCGGCGCGAGGTCGGTGCCGACCTCGCCGAGGAGCTCCGCACATTCCGCGGCATCGGTCACCACCACGGCTCGCCCGTCGCGCAGCAGAGCGTGGCAGCCGGCACTCGTCGGGGAATACACCGATCCCGGCACCGCCGCCACCACTCGCGACAGGCTTTCCGCGTGACCGACCGTGTTCAACGACCCCGAGCGCAGGCCCGCCTCGACCACCACGGTGCCCGGGGTCAGTGCCGCGATCAACCGGTTCCGTGCCAGGAATCTCTGACGCTGCGGAGAGGCTCCGGGCGGCGACTCGGCGATCACGGCGCCGGCCTCTTCGATCTGCCGCAGGATCGAGGTGTGCGCTGCGGGGTAGGGCCGATCCACGCCGCCGGCCATGGCGGCCACCGTGTCGACCTGCGCGGCCAAGGCTCCTCGGTGAGCCGCGACGTCGATGCCGAAGGCGGCACCCGACACCACCGTGAAGCCACGGATGGCCAGCCCGTGGGCTATCTCACCCGCGACCTGCACGCCATAGGGCGTGGCGCTGCGTGCCCCGACGATCGCGACACTTCGTGCGACGACGGACGCCAGATCGGCCGACCCCTTGACCCACAGGCACACCGGCGGATAGTCCAGATCGTCCAGAACGGAAGGCCATTCGACATCCCCGGGGATCACCACTCGGATCCGGAGGCGCTCCGCGACAGACAACACCTGGTCCACGTTCAGCGCGCGGACCCGGGCGGCCGCTCGCTCGAATCTCCCGCCGGCGTTGTCCCGGATGCGATCCCACGCCTCCACAGGACCGTGCTCGAGGATCACCGGACCGAGTGCGGGATCGAGCGGCTCGACCACCTTGCTCAGCGCCACCCGGGCGCGGCGCTCGGCGACTCGATCCGCTGAATGGACGTGCTCACCTACCGTCATGCCGCGTGGGACGTCCGCAGACACAGCGCCTCCCCCAATTCGCTCGGGCCCGGCCGATCCAGGTCGTGCAGGTCCGCAAGGGTCCACGCCAGGCGCAGGCACCGATCGTATCCGCGCAGCGTCAACGCTCCCGTCTCCAACGCGGCGTCCAGGTCGCGCGTGGTCTCGCTCGGCAACCGCCAGTCACCCCGCCGCAGCACCGGCCCGGGCACCTGGGAATTCAGCGACCACCGGCATCCGTCCCAGCGCCGCGCCTGCCGGTCACGCGCCTCGCGCACGCGCGCCGCGACCTCGGCGCTGGACTCGCCGCCGCCGTCGACCAACGTCAATCGGGTGACCGGCTGGACCTGCAACTGCACGTCGACGCGATCCAGCAACGGTCCGGACAGGCGCGAGAGATAGTTCCGTCGCACCAGCGGTGAGCACGTGCAGGACATGCCTTTGCCGTAGTTTCGTCCGCACGGACACGGATTGGCCGCCAACACCAGTTGGAAGCGTGCCGGATAGGTCACGGTGCGATCGGCTCGCGCCACGCGCACGTGCCCGGACTCCAAGGGCTGACGCAGCGAGTCCAACACGTCACGCTTGAACTCGGGCGCCTCGTCCAGGAAGAGGACTCCACCATGTGCCTGTGACGCGGCTCCCGGCCGCACCCGACCGGAGCCACCGCCGATGATCGAGGGGCCCGTCGCACTGTGGTGCGGGGCCACGAACGGCGGCCGTTCGATGAGGACCTCGTCGGTCAGGGCGCCGAGGACCGAGTGGATGGCCGTGACCTCCAACGACTGGGCCCGCTCCAGCGGCGGGAGGATCCCGGCCATCCGCTCCGCCAGCATCGTCTTGCCGGCTCCCGGCGGTCCGATCATCTGGAGGTGATGCCCTCCGGCGGCGGCCACCTCGATCGCGTGGCGCGCCTCGTGCTGTCCGGCGATGTCGGCCAGATCCGGCACTTTCGGGGGGTCGGCCGCCGTGGCGGTCGGGATTTCCGCGACCGGCACCGGGCGCCGCCGGTGCAGCAGGTCGTATCGGTGCACGATCTCCCCCAGCGTCCGCACCGGCACGATCTCGACGCCGGGCACGAGGGCCGCCTCCGCGGCGTTGTCCCGGGGCACGACGACCTGCCGGATCCCGGCCTCCGACGCCGCCAGCACCGCCGGCAGCACACCGGGCACCGCCCGCACCGACCCGTCCAGTCCGAGTTCGCCCAGGTGCACCACATCGTCGACCAGCGCCGCGTCGACGGTCCCTGCGGCGGTCAGCACCGCCACGGCGATGGCCAGATCGAATCCCGACCCCTGCTTGGGCAACGCCGCCGGCGACAGATTGACCATGATCCGCTGCGTCGGCAGCTCCAGGTCACCATTGCCCGCCGCCGCCTTGATCCGGTCCGGAGCCTGCTTGCATGCGGTGTCCGGCATCCCGCTGATCACGAACGCCGGCAACCCGCGAGCGGAATCCGCCTCGACCTGCACCAATCGCCCGTCGATCCCACTCACCGCCACCGACTTGGTGCGTCCCAGAGTCATGCCGTCGCATCCTGCACATGAGTGATCGTCAAATCGCCCCGCCGCGGTGCGAGGATGCCCACGACATCGACCCGGATCCGGCGTGCCCCGATCGGGTGGCGCAGAAGCCACTGCGAGGCGAGGCGCCGCAACCGGGCCGCCTTCACACGGGTCACCGCCTCGATCGGTGCACCGTAGGCCGCAGACCTGCGTGTCTTGACCTCGACGATGACCAGCGTGTCGCTCGCCTCCTCGAGGGCGACGATGTCGATCTCCCCGTCCCGGCAGCGCCAGTTGCGGTCGAGCACGACCATGCCGTGATCTTGCAGATATCGCGTCGCGGCATCCTCACCTGCGCGCCCCAACTCCTGTCGCGCATCCCGTCCGACCCGGGGGACCGGATCCGGTGGTCGACTCGCCTGGGTCATCCCCATCACCTCCACGACCACTGTCGTGCAGGTCAGTCGGCGCGGACGAACACACGACGACCCTGTGCACAACCTCACCGCACCACATCGCCGACGCGTTCTGAGAGGTGGATAACTCGACGACCCACCGCAGAATCACGATCTATCCATCACGTCGGGTCAGGGGCCGCCGCATACGTGACCCGGACGGAGTGCCTGCCGAGCCGGCAGCGCGCCGGCCCGGCAGGTGCCTTCCTATAGTCCCCAGCCCTCCATGGACTTCTTGAAGCTCACGGGTAGCCCGTCTCTGAAGGCATTGGTGTTGAAGTCCGAGTCGGCCATCACGCCCCAGACCTTCCGGCGCTGCATACCCATGGTTCCTGCGTCATAGATGGGGAGAGTCGCCGCCTCGCGTAGATACCTCTCGAGCGGGTACTCCTTGCTGAGCGAGTTGACTCCTGCGACCTGCATGCACTTGTAGACGG
This sequence comes from uncultured Intrasporangiaceae bacterium, assembly GCA_964566985.1. Classification (GTDB taxonomy): domain Bacteria; phylum Actinomycetota; class Actinomycetes; order Actinomycetales; family Dermatophilaceae; genus Leekyejoonella. Next base: position 4,308 of record CAZMLG010000058.1, on the reverse strand, counting down.
TCTTGAAGAGCAGTTCCGTGGAGAAGATCTTGGCCATGGCCCCGAACGCCTGTCCCTCCTCCTGGTACTGATCGAGATAGTGAGCCGCCTTCCAACACAGGTATCGGGACGCTTCGATCTCCATGGCGATGTCGGCCAGCATGTAACCCACGTTCTGGTAGTTCATGATCGGTTTGTCGCCCGCAGCCGTATAGGTCTTGGCCCAGTCCATGGTCCATTCGTAGGCCGCTCTCGCGACGCCGACCGCTGCGATACCTGCCACGGGGCCCGACCACGTGAACGCCTTCGAGATGATGAGGTCGCCGTCACCGATCGCGAAGGCGTTGTCCTCCGGGACTCGGCAATCCTCGAACTCGACCCAGTTGTTCTGGTTCGTCCTGTGGCTGATCTTGTCGATCGGTGCCTTGAACGTCATACCCGACGTGCCTCGCGGGACAAGAATGCCGCTCAGGCCTTCCTTTCCTCCCTTTCCGGGGTCCGTCCGAACGACGAAAAGGTTGACGTCGGCACCTGCAAGGTCCCAGCCGCCAGAACTACTCGGCCAGTACTTCGCTCCGTTGAGGACATATTCACGGGTTGCGGTATCGAGCGTCGCCGTCATCTGAATTCCTGCGGACCCACTCCCGGGATGGTCGAAGTTAGCCGTCCCGGCCGCTTCACTGACATTGAACCCTGCAATGTATTCGCCGGTCTCATCGTTGATTGCCTCGCTCAACCACTTCTGCTTCTGGTCCTCGGAGCCATACCAGATGATGGGCATGAGCGCGAGGCCGTTCACGAGAAGCACGCATCCGAAGCCAGGATCGACGGCACAGATCTCCTCGGATACGATCTGGTAGTCCAGGTTGGTAGCGCCGAGGCCTCCGTACTCGGCGGGGATGAAGGCGAAGGTCAGCCCCAACCTATGGGCCTCCTTGTACACCGGCTTCATCATGGTGAAGGCCTTCTGCGGATCCGGCTCGGCGTCCGCCTTCACCGCAACCGGCTTGAGAATGTTCTGGGCGAAGGCTCGTGCCGTCTCTCTGAGAGCGACCTGCTCTTCTGTCAGCGTAAAATCGATGGCCATTGTCGTCACCTCGTAGTTGTGCAGGGTCTCCCGTTGGCGGCGAGAGACCCGTCAGTAAAAAAATCGGATGAATTGAATGTTGCGAGTGCTCCTCAAGCACGAAGCATGACTAGCCGAGCGCCACCGCTCCCGCCTCGGCTACGGCCTGGTCCTGGTCCCCGCCTCCGCCACTGACACCGATGGCCCCGATGACCTCGCCGCCACGGCGTAAAGGGATGCCTCCGGCGAAGATCATGACCTTGCCGCCATTGCTCGCGTGGATCCCGTAGAACTGACCGCCAGGGCCGGCGTTCTCGGCGAGGTCCTTGGTGGAGACGTCGAAGGCGCGAGAAGTCCATGCCTTGTTGATCGAGATGTTGATGCTGCCCATCCACGCTCCGTCCATCCGTGCGTGCGCGACGAGGTTGCCGCCTGTGTCGACAACGGCGATGTTCATCGGCCGGCCGATTTCATCAGCGCGGCCCTCTGCCGCACTGATGACGGCGCGGGCATCGGCGAGGGTCAGTTCCGACATGATGACTCCTTCTTTTGAAACTCGTGGACGCACGGCGCGGTTCAGGCGCCGACATAACCGTGGGGGTTGAGGACGAACTTCTTCGCGGCACCGGCGTCGAACTCGGCATAGCCGCGTGGAGCGTCCTCCAGCGGGATGGTGGTCGCGTTGACCGCCTGCGCTATCCGCACCTTGTCGTGCAGGATCGCCATCATCAGCTGCCGGTTGTATCGCATGACCGGGCACTGCCCAGTGACGAAGGACAGCGACTTCGCCCAGCCGGTACCCAGGCCGAGTGACAGCGATCCTCGCTTCGCAGCTTCGTCGGAAGCGCCAGGGTCGCCCGTCACGTAGAGCCCGATGACACCGATCGATCCACCCGTCCGCGTCAGATCCATCAACGAATTCAACACGGTGGCAGGCGCCTCCACGGCGTTCGCTCCATGACCCTTGGCTTCGAACCCTACGGCGTCCACTGCGCTGTCCACGGCGGGAACGCCCAGGATCTGCTCGATCTGCTCACCCGGATCGCCTTGGGTCAGATCGACGGTCTCGCAGCCGTTGGTCCGTGCCCTCTCCAGTCTGCTCGCGTTCATGTCGCCGACGATGACAACGGCAGCACCCAGCAGCTGAGCACTCGCCGCCGCGGCCAGACCCACCGGGCCTGCGCCGGCGATGTAGACCGTCGATCCCACGGTTACCCCGGCGGAGACGCAGCCGTGGAAGCCCGTGGGGAAGATGTCGGAGAGCATGGTCAGGTCCATGATCTTCTCCAGAGCCTGGTCCCGGTCCGGGAACTTCAGTGCGTTCCAGTCGGCGTACGGCACGAGGACATAGTCGGCCTGCCCACCGACCCAGCCGCCCATGTCGACGTAGCCGTACGCGCTGCCGTAGCCGCCCGGGTTCACGTTCTCGCAGACGCCCGTCTTGCCCTCCCTGCAGTTGCGGCACCGGCCGCACGCGATATTGAAAGGAACCGAGACGATGTCTCCTCTGGCGATGAACTCCACATCCGGCCCCGTCTCCACGACCTCACCGGTGATCTCGTGCCCCAGCACGAGGTCGACGGGTGCCGTGGTGCGGCCGCGCACCATGTGTTGGTCCGATCCGCAGATGTTCGTGGTGACAGTCTTGAGGATGACGCCGTGGGGAACCTTCCGACCGATGTTCGCCGGATCGACGCCCGGGCCGTCCTTCAACTCGAAGGTCGGATAATCGATGTCGATCACCTCGACCTCGCCCGGCCCCTTGTAGGCGACTGCTCTGTTTCCTGACACGCTCAGTCCTCTCGCCGATCCAGCGATCGATTCGCTTCCAGGTCCCGAGTTAGCCTCGCGCACCGAGCTTTTCAACTATTCGGTCTGCCGCTCGGGATATTGCTTTTACGCTATGAGCGACGTCGCCGGGAATCAAGGTATGTGTGACGAACCGGCCCGATTCTGGGACGAAGGGTACGAAGAGCGCACCACGTCTCACAGACCCAGACGTGCCCGCACGTGCTTGGCACGTGCTCGCGACACCGGCACGGGCGTCGCGGGCGCGCCGTCCATGAACAAAAGGAGGTCATTTCGATCACCACGGCCGACCTCGCGGACTCGACGCGAGTTGACGAGGAAACCTCGGTGCACGCGGAGGAAGCCGTGGGCGCGGAGCCGCTCCTCGAGAGCGGTGAGCCCACGCTCGGCGGCCCGGAGCAGCCCACGGTCGGTGTCGAGCAGGACGCTGTTTCCGTTGGCCCGCGCGCAGCGAATCTCGCTTGGGTTCAACAGAAGTGTGCGGTGGTTGGGCTGCTCGGCGACGACCCACGATATCTCTTTCGGTTCTGTCCAGGTCTCGAACCCGATAGGTTCCCCGCCGCCCGTACCGAACGAGAGGACAAAGCCGATCGTGTCGCCGTCGGAAAGGACCCCGGCAAAGGTGGTCTCGACCGGCTCGCCGTGGTCCGGCAGATCCAGTTTCCCGCTGCCCATCCAGCCTTCGGAGTGTCCGGCCCAAGAGAGCGCCGTCGCCATCAGGTCGTCGAGGCCACGCACCGGCAACCTGACGCGGTCGCCGGGATCGATCCACGGCCCGCCGTAGGGAATGTCGAGCAGCACAGCGGCTGCCCTGGTGGCGACGACCACGTTGCCCCCCGCGTCCACGGCCACCCTCGGCGCGTGCCGAGGGGGCGCTGAACGGTAGGCGTCCAGAAGAGCGTGTCCATGCGCTCTGGCCCGCTCGTGCAGCCTTTTGGTCACGCGTAGCGCCGAGGCGTCGAGGAGCGGGTACGCGAGCTTCGGCATCCTCCCCGTCGGGGAAGAGACGTTGATCGCGCCGGCCGAAGAACGGGTCACCGGATCCTGGATCGCGGTGCCCAGGCAATCCAAGGACTGGAACCCGTCACACCAGTGTTCCGGGCCGCGGATTGCGGTGACTCGATCCGTGCACAGGGCCGTGCCCATCCCGTTGGTTCCGGCCGTGGCCTCCGACCAGGAATACTGCGGTGCGAGGTTGGCCTCGAGCGCACCCGGGACCCCATGTCCCCACGAATGCACGAGACGACCGTCACTGTCGACGACAGTCACCACGACATTGCTGTTCAACTGTTCGTGGATGATCGCGGCGAGTCGGCTCAGCCAGGTCACCACCGCGGTGTCCTTTCCCTCGACGTCGGCCACCTCGGTCGACGCGCGCGGAGCAAAGGTCAACCCCGGGTCGACGGCGTAGTCGTCGCGACATCGCAGCCAGGAGAGCGCGATGAGCGGGCGGA
>CAZMLG010000057.1:0-17676 GCA_964566985.1 uncultured Intrasporangiaceae bacterium | reverse complement strand
TGTTGATGCGGCGGACGACGTTGGGCACCGAGTTGGCCGGGTAGAGCGACTGGTCGGGGTAGGTCTGGCCGGCGAGGTTCGCGTCGCCGGCGACCTGCCAACCGGAGAGGTAGACGGCCTTCAGCCCGGCTTTGACCTGCTGCACGGCCTGGTTGCCGGTGAGGGCGCCCAGCGCATTGATGTAGTCCTCGGTGTGCAGCGAGTCCCAGAGCCGCTCGGCACCGTGGCGGGCGAGCGTGTGCTCCTCCTGGATGGTGCCGCGCAGCTTGACGACGTCCTCCGCGGTGTAGTCGCGCGTGACGTTCTTCCAGCGCGGGTCGGTGTGCCACCGCTTCTGCAGGGCGGTGGCGGTTGCGGCGGTGGTCGTGCCGTCGGGGCTGTTCGTCATGGCTCCTCGTCCTTTCCGGGGGGTCGTTGAATCCACTGTGGGGGACGGATGCGGCGAAAACAGGGTGGATTTCCATTAAAAATATGCGAAAGTTTCGCTACAGTGGTGATATGAGCCGTCTTTCTGCCGCACCTTCGCGGAGCACCGAGGTAAAAACTCGCCCTTCTGCCCGTTCCGGATCCGCCACGACACCTTCCGGACGCCCGGATGACCGTGCCGGCACGGGTCGGCTGATCACCCCGGACGAGCACCCGGACGGCGACGGCGGGAGCACCGCGTCCGGGTCGGCCGACCCGCTGCTCATCGGCCGCAGGCTGCGCCACGTGCGGCAGGAGGCCGGACGCACACTGGGCGACGTGTCCGGCGCGGTGGGGATCTCCGCGTCCGCGCTGTCGCTCATCGAGAACGGCAAGCGCGAGCCGAAGCTGTCGGTCCTCGGTGCCCTCGCGCAGGAGCTCGGCTGTTCGGTGCAGGACCTGCTGACCCGGAAGGCGCCCAACCGGCGCGCGGCCTTGGAGATCAAGCTCGAGCGGGCACAGCACTCGGAATCCTACGAGGCGATGGGCCTGCCCAGGGTCAAGGTGGGCCCCCGGCTTCCGACGGAGGCTCTCGAGGCCCTGGTGGGCATGCACGAGGCGATGGCCAGCGCCCGTGCCGACCGCGCGGCGACGCCCGAGCACGCGCGCCGCGCCAACGCCCAACTGCGCGAACGCATGCGGGCCGCGAACAACTACTTCGGCGACATCGAACAGGCCGCGCAGGACCTGTTGGCCTCCATCGATCACCCGGGAGGTCCGATCACGCGGGTCGCGGTCGACCGCTTGGCACAGCACCTGGGCTACTCACTCGTGCACACCTCGGAGCTTCCCGGGTCGACGCGAACCGTCACCGACATGCGCAACCACCGCGTCTATCTGCCCCAGCCGCAGGCCGGGGAGCACGATTCACGCTCTCTGGCGTTGCAGGCGCTCGGCCACCTGGTGTTGGGGCACGGTGTGCCGGCGGACTACGCCGAATTCCTCTCGCAGCGGGTCGAGATCAACTACTTCGCCGCGGCGTTGCTCATCCCGGAGGACGACGCCGTGCCGATGCTGCGTCGCGCGATGGAGCAGAAGGACATCGCGATCGAGGATCTGCGCGACGCGTATGCCGTCTCCTACGAGACCGCGGCGCATCGATTCACCAACCTCGCGACCGAGCACCTCGGCATACCGGTGCATTTCATGCGCATCTCGCAGGACGGCGTCATCTACAAGGCCTACGAGAATGACGGCGTGCAGTTCCCGACCGACAACACCGGTGCGATCGAGGGGCAGCGGGTGTGCCGCGCCTGGACGGCACGGCGAGTCTTCGAGCAGCCCGATCTGAGCCAGGCATTCTGCGCCTACACCGACACACGGTCGGGCACCTACTGGTGCACGGCCGCGATCGACCAGACACCCGACGGATTGTTCTCGGTCAACGTCGGGGTGCGTTTCCAGGACGTGAAGTGGATGCGCGGGCGCGAGACGACCTTCCGCGCCGAGTCACGTTGCCCGGACCCGAGCTGCTGCCTGCAGCCGCCCGCCGATCTGGCGGAGCGGTGGAACGGTCAGTCGTGGCCGTCCGCACGAGTCCATTCACACCTGCTGGCGGCGATGCCGCCGGGCGTGTTCCCGGGGGTCGACGACACCGAGGTCTATCGCTTCCTGGAGCGCAACGCGCCTCGAGTGGTCCAATAGGGCGGGGCCACCCGTGGCGGGGCCTGCGAGTCGGCTGCGGACTCACAGAGTCGATCTGCGGCGCTGGATGACCTTGGTGACGGCGGTCAGCAGCAGTGCCGCCACCACGACGACGGTCAGGGCGATCCAGGTCGTCGGGAAGATCGAATTGCCGACCAGGCCGATCACGCCGTAGACGGCGCACCACAGCAGACTGGCGGCGATATCCGCCGAGGCGAAGCGGATCCACGGATAGCCACCGAGGGCGGCTGCGAGCAGGACGGGGATACGCCCGCCGGGGATGAGCCGGGAGAGCAGGAGGGTGCGCAGTTCGTGAGCCTCGATGTTGCGGCGCAGTCGGGCCAGGCTGCCCTCCGGGTCCTGCCGACTGAGCCAACCCACGCGCTCGGCGAGCGAACGGCCGGCCAGACGCAGCACGGCATACGTCACGATGTCCCCGAGATAGGCCCCGCCGGCGCCGAGGGCGAAGACGAGGATCATCTCCCATGGGTGCTCGGTGCGGGCCAGGACGGCGGCAGCGCTGACCGCGGCACCGGTCGGCAGGACCGGGACGATCGATCCGAACGCGACGGTGGCGAAGAGGACGAGCAGGCCGGTCGGCCCGAGACCGGAAGGCATCATCGGCACGCTCCGTCGTCGAGGGTGACGTGCTCACCCTGCCGCAGCACGCGCACCGACGTGCGCACGTGCTGCTGCGCGACCTCGGCGACGAATCGCCTCGGTGGAGAAACGAACAGGCGGCGGTAGATGTCCGGCCGCAATCGACGGAAACCGATCGGCCAATAGGTGCCGTAGTGCACCGGCACGGCAAAGCGGGCTCCCACGCGCCGTAGGGCCTCGGCGGCCTGGGCCGGATCCAGATGCTGCTCACCGAGGCTCGGTCCCCAGCCCCCGATCGGCACGAGGGCCAGATCGACCGGGTCGACGTCATGCATCGACGTGGTCAGGCCCGTGTCCCCGGGATACCAGAACGTGTGGTGTGCGCCGGCGATCCGGAACCCCAGGGCGGGGGAGGCGCTGCGGGAGAGGGGATGTCGGCGTCCGTCGTGATAGGAGGGGAGGACCTGGATGTGCAGGCCGAGGAGATCGACCGTCTCGCCAGGCCGCACCTCGTAGATGCGTGCCCCGCCCACGTCACCGGTCAGGTCCTTGGCGCCCGGCGGTGCGAGGATCGGCACGTCCGGGTCGAATCGGCGCAGTGACGGAATGTGCAGGTGGTCGCTGTGCAGGTGCGAGATGAGCACGAGGTCGGTCGCGGCAGCGCGCTCGGGGGGCGTCGGCATCGCGCGCCGCAGATGAGCCAGGCGCCCGGTCAGCAACGGGTCGGTGCCGATCCGGGTCCCGTCGAGTTCGACGGTGGCCGAGGAATGCCCCCACCAGGTGAGTGCGAGCTCGTCACTCATGCACATCTGCCTTGTCGTCGCGGGTGTCGCCGGGACGGAGGCCGAGTCGGCGCAACCGGGTCACCATCGCGTCGTGCACGTCGACCCCGGTCAGGTCGCCGGCCGGTGGCCCGTTCCAGGAGGACGGATGGATCAGCACGGCCTGGGTCTGCCACCCGCCGGGGCCACCGTGCGACCCGACGAGGTCCTCGAATGCGGTGACCTCGCCGAGGGACCGGTCGAACGAGCCGAACAGCACGATGTCACCGACGTGCCGTCGCGAGTCGAGCTGGCACAGGTCCGTGATGATGCGTGGCCCGAAGACCGCCAGGGGAGACGGGCCCTCACCGGGTTGCTCCGCGCCGCCCGCAACGGTGCTCCATGCTCCGTCCGGACCGTGCACGAGCAGGTGACCCTTCGAGGACCTGGTGACGACGGCGCCGACCCCGGGCTGTCGCGAGAGCGCGTTCACCAGCCCGGGGTACCGCCGTTCGACCGCCTCGTGCGACGCCCGCCCGGGCTCGTCGGTGAGGTAGAGGTGAGCGAGGCTGCCGGCCGCGGCGACGGCAAGCCGTTCGGTGACCTCGATGCCGGGCCTCTCCCGCTCCTCCCGACGCCGTTGGGCGCTGCGGGCCGCAGCTCCGACGAGGTGGCCCGACCGTGACGCGCCCGCCAACAGGACGTTGGCCTGCGCCCAGGCCTCGTCCGTCCGGTCGTGAGTCGACGTGCGGTGCTCCTGCGAGGCGAGTCGGTGGACGACCTCCGCGAGGGTCTTGCCGCCGTGCAGCTGGCTGAACGGAGTGCCTTGGGACTGGCCATGATCGGAGACGAGCACGACCTCGTAGGTCCGGCCGACCTCGGCGGCGAGGTCGGTGAAGAACTGGATCGACCGGTCCAGGCCCTCCAGAGTCCGGATGGACTCCGGCCGGCTCGGCCCGGCGTGGTGGGCGACCTCGTCGTAGTCCACGAGGTCGACGAAGATCGCCGGGACGCCACGCGCCATCTGCTCGGACACGATCGACATGGTGAGGTCCCGCAGCACGACGGTCGTCAGCCCACGCACGAAGAGGAAGGCTCCGCCCCGGCTGACGCGCGGGTGCACGTCGCGCAGCCGTTGTCGGCGGGCCTGATACCACTCGGTGAGGACCTGGCCGACGAACAGCACCATGGACCGGGCGAAACCGCTGCCGGAGTTGACGAAGGTAGCCGTGCCCCGGTTGGAGGTCGGCAGGCGGGCGTCGCTCATCGTCAGGACGCGGGAGGTGGCGTCCCCGGAGAAGAGGTTGGCGACGCTCACCCCGCCGTCCGCGAGCAGTCCGCGCCCGGTCGAGATGTCGCGTTCCACCTCGGCCAGGTCGGCGGGCCGGCTCGCGGCGAGAAGGCGTCGTTGGTCCTTGTCGTACCAGCGGAACGACGGCACCGCGGTCACGTCACCGTGAAGGAGGACGGCCTGACCGGCCGGGGTGGTGGCGGGCAGGCCGGTGTGCCAGCGGCGCAGTCGGTGGCTGCCGCTGCGCAGCATCCGGGAGACGGTGGGCATCGCGCCGGCCGTGATGGCCTGCCGCAGCAGCGGCTCGCTCACGCCGTCGAGCTGGACGACGAGCATGCCGGGGCCGTGCCCGGGCATGCGGTGCGTGGTGCGCACCGCCTGGCCGAGGAGCTGGCCCAGGAAGGCCTCCTCGCTGCTCGCGTCGAAGAGCCAGTTGATGACCGCCGCGACGACCGCGGCGCCCCAGGACGCCAGGACGATGTCGGTCACGGAGAAGGGTTCGAGCGTGGGGACGACGCTGAGCGCCAGGCCCAGGATGACCGCCTGCGCGAGAAGGCTGGCCAGCAGCAGACCGACAGCGCCGGTGACGACGGTCAGTTGCGTGAGGAACGGGCGCAGCAGGGCCCCGATCGCCAGGACGCCGATCGCCAGCGTGGCGACGTTGACGAAGCCGCTCGTCTGTTCTCCCGGGAGGATCCACAAGGTGACGCCGAGGGCGAGGAAGGACGTGATGAACGACCGCAGCGCGCTCAGCAGCCACCGCGTGCTGGGGCGCCACGAGGCGGTGCGGCGGACGAGGAGGCGTAGCCGATGCGGGGCCGATCGCTCGACCCCGGTCATGGTCGGCCCTGTCGCCGGCTTCCGTGCTCCCTCATCACGGCTCACTCTAATGAACGCCTGTCCCGGCCTCCGATCGGCGCACCTACGATCGATCCGTGGACGACCAGCAGGCCTCGGCGATCGCGGCGCTGCGCGCGGGCGCCGCGTACGGCCCGTACTTCATGGCATACACCGACCCGGACGGCGAGGAGTGGATCCCGCTGGCCGCGTCGTGTGCGCCGGGCGTCCTGACGGGCGAGGTGGCGCGCACGGCGAGCGCGCTCGGCATGCCGGAGCCGGGCCGGGTCGCGGCGTCGACCTGGCACCTGGGCCTGGTCGCGCACATCACCTCGCCGCTGCTCGGTGCGGCGCTGCACGGGGGCGTGCCGCAGGTGGCTGCGGACCGAGTGTGGACACGGGCGGGCGGAGGTGGGCCGTGCGAGATCGCGATGCGCCCGGCCGGGCTGCTCGACTCGGGTGGTGCGGCGCTGTCCGATGTGATCGCATCGGTCCTCGACGGGGTGTGCACCGTGATCGGGAAGCACTGTGCGCTGTCGGACACGGTGTTGTGGGGCAACGTCGCCGCGAGCCTGACCGGCGCGGCGCGCGTGATCGCGGCGGTGCGTCCGGCGGACGGGTCGGCCGCCGCGGACCTCGTGCACGCGGCCCTGCAGCACGGGCGCCTGCGAGGCACCGTCGACGATCGCGGCTTCCGCCGGTCGTGCTGCCTGTTCTACCGGGCGCCGGGTGGCGGATACTGCGGCGACTGCGTCCTCGCGACCCGGTGACCGGTCAGTGGGCGGCCGGGCGACTTCGCTGATGCAGCCAGATGTCGGCGCACTCGCGGCACGCCGCCTCGGGAATGAGGCCGACACGCATCAACTGGCCGTACATGAAGCAGCCCGCGCAGAATCCGGCTGCGGACTCCAACAGTGCGAAGGCGGCGAGGATCGCGGTGAGGACCAGGGCGACCGTCGTCCAGCCGGCGAGCAGTCCGGTGACGGCCGCGACGGTGGCGAGGACGGCACCGATCGACTGCGCGAATCGCTTGGGCGGCCCCGCGGTGGGCTTCGGCCGGCCGAGCCTCGGGCCGACGACCTTCATGGCCAGGCTGCCCAGAGGGCTGAGGGTCGGCCCGGTGAGGGCACGGGCGACGAACCCGTAGGCAAGGGGGACGAGCAGCCACAACCACCCCGTGGACAGGATGACGGCACCGATCACCGTCACCACGGCGGCCACGGTGCGTGCGGCCTTCTCGTTGACGGGATCGGGGAAGCTGAACAGCGCGCGCATACGTTGAACATATAACGTGAGGTTTAGCAAAACATCACAGTCCGAATGCTGACCCGGCCGAGTGTGCGTGTCGTGTCGCCTACCGGTGGGTCGAGCGACGCGACACGCACACTCGGCGGACGTGGGCGGGGCGCGATTTCGAGGTGGGCACGGTCGTCTGGCAGAATGACCGCCGTACTCGTGCCGCCTCGGACCCTCTCGCCGGTGCGGCGCCTCTACCCCCGAGTCACGGTTCCCCGCGTGTTCCCCACCCGGTCTCGCCGTGTCTCACCGATGAAAAGAAACAGGAGACACCACAACGTGTCCGTCAAGATTCGTTTGAAGCGCCTCGGCAAGATCCGCACCCCGCAGTATCGCGTGGTGGTCATGGATTCCCGCACCCGTCGCGACGGCCGGGCCATCGAAGAGGTCGGCAAGTACCACCCCAAGGAAGAGCCCAGTCGCATCGAGATCGACTCCGAGCGCGTGCAGTACTGGCTCGGCGTGGGGGCACAGCCGACCGAACAGGTCCAGGCGCTGCTGAAGGTCACCGGCGACTGGCAGAAGTTCAAGGGCGAGCCCGGGACCGAGGGCACCTTGAAGGTCAAGGAGCCGAAGACCGACAAGAAGGCGCTGTACGAGGCCGCACTGGCCGCCGCACAGGCCGGTGAGGACGCCTCGAGCAGCAAGGGCGGCGCCACCACCGCCCGCAAGAAGGCCGCCAAGCCAGAGCACGACGACAAGGCCGACGCGCCGAAGGCAGAGGAGCCGAAGGCCGCCGACGACGCCCCGGCGAAGGCCGACGGCGACACCGCGTCCGAGGGCTGACCTGTGCTCGAAGAAGCCCTGGAGCACCTGGTCAAGGGCATCGTCGATCACGATGGTGACGTCGCCGTGCGCCACAAGAACGGCCGCCGCGGTGAGCTCCTCGAGGTGCGGGTGCACCCGGAGGATCTCGGCCGGGTGATCGGCCGCTCGGGCCGCACCGCCTCGGCGTTGCGCACGGTCGTGCAGGCGCTGGCCGGTGGTCGCAACGTGCGCGTCGACATCGTGGACACCGACCGGATGCGCTGACTTTCGCCCATCACGTCACGAAGGATGCGCCGGAGCCGACGGCTCCGGCGCATCCACTGTTTCAACGATCGAGGAGGGTCATGCCGCGCCCCACGCTCGCCGACTCGCGAGCCGTCGTGGCGGTGACGGCGGCCTTCGTCGCCAACGGACTCGGTGCCGGTGTGGTCGGAGGGCTGGTGCCCTCGCTGACCGGTCGGTTGCACACGAACGCTCAGGGCATCGGCGTGCTGTTGGCGAGCTTCGGCGTCGCGGCGATCGTCGGCATCAACGTCGGAGGCCGGGTCAGCGACTCCCGGGGCGCGATCCGGCCGGTCCAGGCCGGACTCGTGCTCATGGCGGCCGGATCCGTCGCCGTGTCGCTCTCCACGGGCCTCTCGGTCGCGATCGTGCTCGGGCTGCTCTACGGGTTCGGCAACGGGATGACCGACGTGTCGATGAACGCGATGGCCGTCCAGGTCGAGCAGGCCCGTCCGAAACCACTGATGAGCCGGTTCCATGCCACCTTCAGCGTCGGCATGTTCCTGGGGGCAGGAGTCGTGCTCGCCCTGGGTGCCGCCGGCATCTCGGCGCAACGCCTCGTGATCGGGTCGTTCACCCTGGTCGCCGCCCTCCTGATCGTCGCGACCGTGCTGGTGGAGCGGTATGCCGCGCAGACCACCCCCGTGCGCCACATCCAAGGCGGCCGCCGCTCGGCCATCCCGAAGGCGGCGTGGGTGCTCGCGCTCATGGCCGTGTGCTTCGGCATCACGGAGGGCAGCGGCAACGACTGGTCGGCCGTGCACGTCAGCCGCGTCGCCGGCGTGAGTGACGGCAAGGGTGCCTGGGGGCTCGCGTGCTTCTCCGGATTCATGGTCGTGGTGCGTCTGCTCGGCGATCACATCGTCGACCGGCTGGGTCGCCGGGCGGTGGTGCGCTGGGGGGCGGCCCTGGCCGTCGTCGGATACCTGATCGGCATCCTGGCGACACCGATGCCCCTGCTGTTGGTCGGCTGGTGCGTGGTGGGTGCCGGTGTGGCACTGGTTGCTCCGCAGATCTACGGTCTCGCCGGCCAGAACGGCGGCGGGCGTTCGCTGTCCGTCGTCGTCACCACGGGATACACGGCCATGCTCGTGGGCCCGGGCGTCATGGGCGCGTTGGTGCATCGGTTCGGGGTGCAGGACGCCCTGTTGTTCCCCCTGGTGCTGGGTGTCATCCTGTCCGCCCTCTCCGTCGTGATGCCCACCGAGCGACACCGGGTGTGCGCGGGCGCCGGGTAGCGGGTCAGGCGAGCAGCCACAGGACGATCGCCGCCAGCACGATCGCGTCCAGGGCGAGACCCACCAGACCCAGCACGAATCCTGCCCGAGCCATCTCCCGGCCGTCGAACCGCCGTGCGGCATTCACCTCGCGTGTGGCGACGTGCCCGGCGATGACGGCCGCAATGCTGAACGGAGGGAGGCCGAAGAGCCCGATCACACCGCATACGAGAGCGATCAAGGGGGTCCGGTTCTCCGGCGGCAACGGAGGATAGCTCCGGTGCGAGGCCCCGGGTCGTGGTGCCGGCGGCAGATGCCGGCCGTCGGGTGACGGTGGGCCGTAGGACATCGCTTCCTCGAGAGACGGGGCCGATCGGATGCCCCGACCATAGACAATGCCGCCGCACGCCTCCGCCGCGGTGCCGTGCCCCGGGTCGTGACCTGACAAGATCGTGGTCATGGATGACGTCGTCGTGGCCCGCGTGGGCAAGCCGCACGGATTGAAGGGTGAGGTGACCGTGCGAGTGCACACCGATGCCCCGAAGGATCGATTCGCCGCGGGCACGGTGCTGCGCACCGACCCCGACGAGCGTGGACCGCTGACCGTGCGGACCGCTCGGATGCACCGGGGCATCTGGCTGCTCGGATTCGAGGGAGCCACCGACCGCGACGCGGCCGAGGCGTTGCGCGGCACGAAACTGCTGGCCGCCCCGGACACCGACGATGACGATGACGCCTGGTACGAGGAGGAACTCGTGGGCCTGCGCGTCGTCACCGTCGACGGACGGGAGGTCGGCACGGTGGCCGGGCTGCAGGATCGGCCGGCCCAGGACCTGCTGGAGTTGAGCCTGCCCGACGGTGCCACGGCCTACGTCCCGTTGGTGGAGGAGATCGTGCCCGAGATCGACCTCGAGGCCGGGCGCGTGGTGATCGATCCGCCGCCCGGACTGCTCGAGCTCGGGAAGGCGTGACCGGTGCGCATCGACGTCGTCACGATCTTCCCGGAATACCTCGCCCCGCTGGACCTGTCGCTGATCGGCCGGGCTCGTCGCACGGGCCTGCTCGACCTGCGCACGCACGATCTGCGCGACTTCACCCACGACCGTCACCGCACGGTCGATGACACCCCCTACGGTGGGGGCGCGGGCATGGTGATGAAGCCGGAACCGTGGGGGGAGGCTCTCGAGCACGTCACGGGCGGAGAGGACCGGCCCACGATCGTCTTGCCCGGGCCGGGTGGCGAGCCGTTCACCCAACGGGTCGCGAAGGATCTGGCGCGCCGGCCCCACCTCGTGTTCGGGGCGGGGCGCTATGAAGGAATCGACGAACGCGTCTATGAGCGGGCCCGTGAACTGGGGGACGTGCGGGTGCTCTCGCTCGGCGACTACGTGCTCAACGGGGGAGAGGTCGCGGTCCTGGCGATGGTCGAGGCGATCGTGCGGTTGATACCGGGCGTCATCGGCAACGCCGAGTCCCTGGTGGAGGAGTCCCACGAGGACGGACTGCTCGAATATCCCGTCTACACCAAGCCGGCCGACTGGCGTGGTCGGCAGGTGCCGGAGGTGCTCCTGTCCGGCGACCACGGTCGGATCGAAAGGTGGAGGGACGCGCAGCGACTTCGGCGTACCGCCGAGCACCGCCCCGACCTGCTCAGCCGAGAGGCGTCGCTCGACGCGAATGACCTCCTGGCGGGGCTGCGCCCGGCCGTGCCGGCCGATGCCGGAGAATTGCTCACCCTCACCCACGCGTGTTGGTTGAAGGAGGCGATCGTCGGGCGGACCTTCGAGATTCCTGCGCTGCACGAGACGCTCGAGGTCGTCCGTGCCTCGCTGAGTGACTGGCGCACCGACGTCGTGCGCAGTGAGGGGCGGCTGATCGCCTCCGTCCGAGGGCGTCTGGAGGACACGACCTGGCACATCGGTCGGTTGATGGTGGCACCCGACCTGCAGGGCAAGGGCCTCGGGCGTGCGCTCCTGGAGCACATCCAACAGGTCGCGCCGCCGGGCGCGACGACGTTCCGGCTGATCACGGGTGAGTCGAGCCGGGACAACCAGCGCCTCTACCGCAAGGCCGGCTTCCGCAAGCTGGCGACCAGCGAGGTGCCCGGTGCGGTCGCCTTCACCAAGCGACGAGCCTGAGGCCGACCGCCCGACCGCGAGGAGGCCATCGGCCCGTGCGGGGCGATGGGCCTACGCAGCCCGGTCGGCCTCGTCGAGCCGGGCGCCGCGCCGCGTGGATCGGTAGAGCCAGTAGATCGCGGCGACGAACACGATCACGCCGATCCCGTCCGCCCAGTGGGCGAATCCATCGCCCACCACGGCGAGTGGCGACTCCTTGCCGGAGCCCGCCACGACCGCGGCATACACCACTCCGAAGAGGCTGTCGCCGACGATGAGGCCGGTCGCGGTGAGCACTCCGAGGCGTTTCGCATGCTCCGGGTCGGATCGGTGTGCGGCCCAGCGGTCGTAGACGTGGCCGAGGACCGCACCGATCGGGATCAGCAGGGACAGCGCCATGGGCAGATAGAGGCCCATGCCGACGGCCAGCGGCGGCAGGTTGAATCGCGAGGTCCGGTCGAGGATCTCGTCGACGACGATGACCGCCACGCCGATCGCGGCACCGAGGCCCAGGTAGCCCCAGTCGAGGCTGCCACCGAATACGCCCTTGGCGAGGGCCGAGATGAGTGACGCCTGGGGAGCGGCCAACGCGTGATCGGACGCGCCGGGTGCGCCCTGGAAACCGAACGCGGCGTTGAGCAGATCGAGCACCGGTGCGATGACCAATGAACCGAAGACGACCCCGATGATCAGGGCAGCCTGCTGCTTCCACGGCGTCGCTCCGACCAACTGACCGGTCTTGAGGTCCTGCAGGTTGTCGTTGGAGATGGTCGCGATCGAGAAGACCACCGCCGTCGTGAACAGCGTGTAGGCGACCATCGCCGCGATGTGGTGACTGTCGCCTCCGCGGCCGTGGATCGCGACCATCATCAGCGCCGCCACCAGGACGACGACGATGCCGACGCCGGAGATCGGGCTGTTGGACGACCCGATGAGGCCGGCCATGTATCCGCACACGGACGCGATGACCGCCCCGATGATCACGACGAAGACCAGGCTGAGCGTGATGGTCAGGCCGAGATGGTCGTGGATCGACGTGCCGCTGCCGAAGGCCCACAGCAGCCCGGCGATCGGGATCAGCGACAGCAGGATCGTGCCGCCGACGATGGTGATCGGCATGTCTCGCTCGGTGAGGTCGACCGTGCTGCCGCCGCGGCGCGCGCGGGCGGAGGTCATGGCATCGCGTATGCCGCGCGCGATGGGTCCGAGGATCTTCAGCAGCGTCCAGATCGCCGCCACCGCCATCGTGCCGGCCCCGACGAACCGCACGTCGTCGGAGAACGTCTGGCTCACGACGTCGGCGAGGCTGCCGGCGTCGAGGTGACCCGAGGTCATCGTCGGCACGAGGATGCACCAGGCGATCGCCAGGCCGACGAGCATGGCGACACCGACCGTCAGCCCGACCAGGTGGCCGACGCCGACGAGCGCGAGCGACAGGCTCGCGGAGAAGGTCGTCGCGCCCGCCCCGATCTTGACGGTCTTGGCAACCTCGCTGCTCGCGACCTTGAGGGAGGTCAGGATGTTGAACCCGACCGCCGCGAACGCGCCCTTGACGATCATCTTCAGGCTGCGGGCGTTCTGCCGATGGCTGTCCGCGTCCCCGACGCCGACCTTGAGCACCTCGGCGGCGGCCAGGCCCTCGGGGTACGGCAGATCCGAGCCGGTGACCAGTGCGCGACGCAGCGGCACCGAATACATCACGCCCAAGGTGCCGCCGATGGCACAGATCGCCACGGTCGTCCAGTAGGGGAACCCCTGCCACCACCCGATCATGATCAGGCCGGGCAGCACGAAGATGATCGCGGCGAGCGTGCCGGCGGCCGAGGCGACCGTCTGCACGATGTTGTTCTCCTGGACCGTCGTGCCGCCGAACCGCCGCAGGATCGCCATCGAGATCACGGCCGCGGGGATGGCCGTGGCGAAGGTCAGACCCACCTTCAGACCGAGGTAGACGTTGGCCGCGGTGAAGATCAGGGTGATCAACCCGCCGAGCACGATCCCGCGGACCGTCAGTTCGCGTGTCGGTGTGCCCTGCGTGGCCGCTGTGCGGGTGGAAGTCATGCGCTCCTGCCTGTCGGCGTCGAGGTGGTGGCCGGCAACGACTGCCGACGGCGCCGCACCACGGTAGCCGTCGGGCAGTTCGGATCGACGCGTGGGATCGCCCGATTTCGGGTCGGGGGCACTCGTCTGGCAAAATGAGATCTTGCGTCCTGTACCAGTCCGGCCCCCGCCACAGGGGGAGTGAGTGGTGCGGATCCGGGAGGCCCCGCCTCCCGGCCCATCGCCCATGCGGCCGGCACGCAGTGACGCGCACCCGCACACCTGAGCGCGGCGACCTGTGGCGCCGCAAGGAAGTAGCACACGATGCACAAGTTCGACGACATCGATGCCGCACAGATGCGCAGCGACATCCCCGAGTTCCGCGCCGGCGACACCGTCAAGGTCAACGTGAAGGTCGTCGAGGGCAGCCGCTCGCGCGTGCAGGCCTTCCAGGGCGTCGTCATCCGCCGTCACGGCGGGGGCATCGGCGAGACCTTCACCGTGCGCAAGGTGAGCTTCGGGGTCGGTGTCGAGCGCACCTTCCCGCTGCACGCACCGACCATCGACTCGCTCGAGGTCGTCACCCGCGGTGACGTGCGCCGCGCGAAGCTCTACTACCTGCGCGACCTGCGCGGCAAGGCGGCCAAGATCAAGGAGAAGCGCGAGCAGCCGGCCGCGAAGGCCTGAGCGCGCGGCGTTGCAGCAATCAGACGATGGCATGACCTCATCGGAGGTCATGCCATCGTCGTTCCTACGACGCCATCGATGGTCGATCGTGGTGCTGGCGATCCTCGCGGTCGCGGTCGTGGCCCGAGGCGTGCTGTTCGAGACGTTCACGGTGCCGTCCGGCTCGATGCGACCCACGCTGCGTCCCGGTGACCGGATCGTCGTCTGGAAGATCGGTGAGGATTCCTTGCACCGAGGCGATGTGATCGTCTTCGACGCATCGGACGCCTTCGACCTGGACGACGGGCAGGGATCGGACAACGCCGTGGTGCATGCCCTCCGGACCGTCGGAAACACCGTCGGCATCCGCACCGGACAGACGGACTACGTCAAGCGGGTCATCGGCCTGCCCGGAGACACCGTCTCGGTCGACCGCGAGGGGGTGTTGCGCATCAACGGGAAGGTCCGGCGGATCGCCCCGCTGCGCCGTCATCAGAAGGCCGGTGACGTGCCGTTCACGGTGACGGTGCCGCCAGGCAGGCTGTTCGTGATGGGCGACGACCGAGCACACTCCGACGACTCCCGCGATCACCTGGGCGACCCCGGCGGAGGGACCGTCCCGAGGGACGACGTCATCGGCACGGTGGTGCTGCGTTATTGGCCGACAGGTTCATGGGGGAGACTCCCGTCGTGACGACGGAACGCGAACGCCCGGTGCCGCCGGAGTCCTCGGGCGGTCCCGACGGCTCCGACGCGACGCGATCGCGCACGGCCGATCGACGGCCGGTGTCCCACACGGTCGTGCTGTTCGGTCGTGAGCTGGCCATCGTGGTGCTGGTCGCCCTGATCTTGTCCCTGCTGATCAAGACGTTCCTCGTCCAGCCGTTCTGGATCCCGTCCGGGTCGATGAGCAACACGCTCGTCGACGGCGACCGGATCGTGGTGAGCAAGCTGACGCCGGGACCGTTCGACCTGCATCGCGGCGATGTCGTCGTCTTCACCGACCCCGGTGGCTGGCTGCCCGAGCATCACGACCGGCACGGCCCGGCCGTCAAGGCCCTTCAGTTCATCGGGCTCTACCCGGCCGGGGACAACCACCTGATCAAACGGGTGATCGGGTTGCCCGGTGACCGTGTGAAGTGCTGCACGGCGCGGGGCCTGGTCACGGTCAACGGCACCGCCCTCCACGAGCCCTATCTGCACCCGGGCGATCCGCCGAGCCAGAAGGAGTTCGATATCACGGTGCCACAGGGCAGGGTGTGGGTCATGGGGGACCACCGCAGCAACTCGGGCGATTCGCGATACCACGACGACGGCACCGGCACGTCCGGATCCGTGCCCATCGACGACATCACCGGCCGTGCGATTGCTATCGTCTGGCCGATCGACCGAGTGTCGTGGCTGTCGGACTACTCGCAGGTATTTGACAGGATCCCCAGCCATGATCGGGCAGCCGATCACGACGCGACGAAAGGGAGCCGGTGAGCGAACGCGACGGTGACGAGCGCGAGCCCGACGGAGTGACCGAGACCGACGGGGCGGCCGAGACCGACGGTCGGCTCGCGCCGGGGGAGGCGCCGCCTCCCAGGACGCCGCAGAAGAAGTCGCGCAAGGCGTTCGCCCGGGAGATCGCGACGATCGTCGTGATCGCCCTGGCCCTGTCCTTCCTGGTGAAGACCTTCGTCGCCCAGCCCTACTCGATCCCGTCGCAGTCCATGGAGAACACGCTGTTGCCCGGGGACCGGATCATCGTCAGCAAGTTCACCCCGCAGCATTCGCCGCTGCACCGCGGCGACGTCATCGTGTTCACCCGGCCCACGAGTTGGGGGCCCAACCCGGCCCCCGAGCCGAGCCCGGTCAAGCGCGCCGTCAAGGACGCCCTGGTCTTCATCGGCGTCCTGCCCGGCGGCGGCGAGCACCTGGTCAAGCGGTTGATCGGGCTGCCGGGGGATCACGTGAAGTGCTGCACCGCCAAGGGGCTGCTCAGCGTCAACGGAACCCCGATCCACGAGCCCTACGTCAAACCCGGCAACGTGCCCAGCGCCACCCCTTTCGACATCACCGTGCCGAAGGGCAGAGTGTGGGTCATGGGCGACAACCGCGGCAACTCCGCCGACTCCCGGGTGCACGGTGACGGCAGAACGGGCTCGGTGCCGATGAGTGACATCAGCGGGCAGGTCGTGGCCATCGCCTGGCCGTTGAGCCGCATCCAGTCGCTGAAGAGCTATCCGCAGACCTTCGCCAAGGTGCCCGAACATCCATGAGGAAGGCGACGCCGTGACGTCATCTCGCCCCTCGCTGCGGTGCGAGCGAGCGCTGCAGCGGGAGGGGTATGCCGTCGTCGCGGGGATGGACGAGGTCGGCAGGGGAGCCCTGGCCGGGCCGGTGAGCGTCGGTGTCGTCGCGATCACGGCGGCCACGCGCAGCGCCCCGCAGGGCGTCAAGGACTCCAAACTGCTCAGCCCGGCCGCACGCGAGAGGCTCGTGCCGCGCCTGCAGCGGTGGGCCACGGCCTACGCCGTCGGCCACGCCGGTGCGGAGGAGATCGACGCGATCGGCATCATCGCGGCGTTGCGCACGGCGGGCCGGCGCGCTCTGGCCCGTTTGGGCGTCGAGCCCGACCTGGTCCTCCTGGACGGCAACCACGACTGGCTCACCGATCCCGAGGATCAGGGGTTGCTGGCCTTCGCCGACCCGAGCGGGCCGGTCGTGCCTCCGGTGCGGACCATGATCAAGGCGGACATGCGCTGCTCCAGCGTCGCGGCGGCCAGCGTGCTGGCCAAGGTCGAGCGGGACGGCATCATCACCGCGGCACACGACCGGTTCCCGGCCTACGGCTGGGCGGGCAACAAGGGGTATTCGGCCCCCGACCACCTCCGGGCGCTGGCGACTTTGGGACCATGTGAACTGCACCGTCGCAGCTGGAAGCGCTGCCACCCGCTCGACACCGTGCCCGGCACGGACTCGGAGGCCACACGGGTGGTCGCGGCGTCGTTGGACGTGAAGGAGACACCGTCATGAGCAGCACCCCACGAGGCCATTCCCTTCGTTCGCCACGTCGCGGGGGCCTCGCATGAGCGCGGAGGACCTGGAGCGCTACGAGACGGAGCAAGAGCTGGCGCTCTATCGTGAATACCGCGACGTCGTGGGGCTGTTCAGCCATGTCGTCGAGACCGAGCGCCGGTTCTACCTGTGCAACGACGTCGACGTGCTCGTGCGCGGCGAGGGGTCCGAGGTGTTCTTCGACGTGCGGATGAACGACGCGTGGGTGTGGGACGTCTATCGCCCGGCGCGCTTCGTGAAGAACGTGCGCGTGATCACCTTCAAGGACGTCAACGTCGAGGAGCTTCCCGCCCGCGAGATCGGGATGCCGGAGTAGACGCTCTCGTCAGGTCGCGCGGGTGACCACCCATGTGGTGCGCACGGTGATGAAGACGCGGTCCGGACGATCTCGCACCCCTGCTGCCCATCGACATAAGGGAAGGCACACCTTATGATGGAGCTTCGCACTCTCGGCTACAAGGGGGCGCTGATGTCTCCTGATTCACCATGAGCGTCGGGCTGGCCCGCGCCGAGGCCCGGACGATCCTCGGTACCCGTGAGCAATTCGCTGCCGGGTCGAGCACGCTGACGGGCATCCGCCCGCTCATCGCGCTCTCCTGGCTGCGATGTCGCGACGACTACGCCGTCGA
>CAZMLG010000056.1:0-17704 GCA_964566985.1 uncultured Intrasporangiaceae bacterium | reverse complement strand
TGATGCGGGGCTGGTCCTCGGGACGGACCACTTCTATACGGAGGACGACTGACGGAGAGTGCTTGTCGGTGGTCACGCCTACCCTCCAAGGATGGCTATCGCACGATTTTCCACGACGGTGCTCGACTGCCCCGACCCCGCCGCCCTGGCGCGCTTCTATGCCGAGATGCTCGACTGGAGCGTCGAGGTCGACGACGATTGGGCCGACATCCGCTCCGAGGACGGCCTGCGCCTCAGCTTCCAGCAGGTCGCCGACTACCGTCCGCCGGACTGGCCGGGTCAGCAGCTGCCCCAGCAGTTCCATCTGGATGTCGAGGTCGACGATCTCGACGAGGCGGAGGCGGCAGTGCTCGCGCTGGGGGCGACCAAGCACGCGCATCAGCCCGGCACGACGTTCCGGGTGTTCCTCGACCCGGCCGGGCACCCGTTCTGTCTCTGCGCCGACTGAGCATCCGACGGCCCTGACGCCCTCGGGCTGCGGCACGGCCTACCGCGTCCGCATTCTTGCGATCGAGCGGCACAAGAATGCCGTCCGATCGGGCGACGAGACGCATTCTTGCGACCGAGTGGCACAAAAATGTCATCGGTCGAGCGGTGTCACGGTGACGGGGTGTCGACGGGGGAAGTGTCGGCGCTCTCCGGCGGAGAGGTGGACGGCGGGACGACGGCGCCGTGCAGATGCAGGGCGTTCTCGACGGCGAGCGCGATCGCCAGTTGTCCGCTGGCCGTGGGATGGAAGGGCGCCTTCGCCTCGATGCCCTGCACGTAGGACTGGTCGGCGCACAGGCCGTGGCCGTCGAAATTGGGTGTGGCCGTGCGGAACCCCGCGGCCTTCGCGCCCTTGGCCAAGATCGTGTTGAGTGCCGAGAGGTCGTTTTCCAAGGTGTGCTTCTTGGCCTCGGTCATGCCGTGCGAATCCAGACAGCTGACGTCGCCGGGCAGCGGGTCGTAATACTGGTTCACCACGACGATCGGGTGGTTGTCGAGCAGTTGCAGCTGTGACAGCAGCTGGAGCAGGTCCCGGCTGAACCCCGACAGTTGCTGTTGCAGGAAGGCCTGTTGCGCCTTGTTGGAGCAGTCCTGGGTGACGGCGCACAGGGCGAGCATGACGTTCCAGTGCACGTCGTTGGCGCCGATGCTGAGCACGATCAGGTCGGCCTTGGTGACGGCAGGATGGTCCAGTTGCGGAGGCAGGGTGCGCCCGGCGGTCTCCTGCGGCCCGAGGATCCCGTTGCGGATCGTGGCTCCCGAGCAGGCCAGGTTGGTGACCTTCCAGCCGTTGCTGGCCGCGAGATCGGCGGCGAAGGCGTCGCGGCTGCGGTTGCACGCCTTGTCACGCGCGGTCGGGTGGGGCACCAGGCGGTTGCCCTTCCCCGCCGCGGTCGAGTCGCCGATGACCACGACCCGCTTGATGGAGCTGTGTGCGTCGGTGGAGCGCTCCGCGATGGCCGGCGGCGGCACCCCACCCACGAGGTCCTCCAGCGACCGCACCGCGGCAAGGCGTGACGGGGCGGTGTAGGCCGTGACCATGATGGCGCCCAGGTTGAACAGCTCCGCGAGCACGACCCCCACGACCAGCAGGATCGTGGTCGCCCCGGCGGAGCGGCGCAACCACCCGGCGAGCGCGCCGAACAGCACGACGGCGATGCCGGCGGTGAGGGCCACCTGCCACGCGAAGTAGTGCTCCCAGCCGGTGATGAGGGCGTCCTTGAGTTGTTCGCCCGCTGCCCCGAGCCCGTTCTGAGCGAACTGGCCGAGCTGGTCGGTGAGGCTGATGCGGGTGAGGACCAGTCGCGGGCGGACCGGGCCCACGAAGTCCATGGTCGTCGGGATCTGCTGGCCGAACAGGTCCAACTGCCCCGGCCCGGACAGATCCCACGAGGGGCTGGCCGCGCCGACCTTGATCGTCTGGCCGGAGGCCGTCACCGTCTGCATCGGTGTCACGAGCAGGGCCAGGGCCCCCGAGGCGATGGCCAGCAGCACCACCACGATCGCGAGCACGATCCGGCCCAGACGGCTGCTCGGCCTACGCCGCGTGAGTGACGCGTGTCGTTCTGCCACGGGTCTCACCCCCTCGAGGCCATCGGTGCGTAGGGACCTCCAGCGTGGCACCCGCGGAGCGAGTGCGCGAGGGACGGGGGTGACGGCCGGGTCCGCACCGCTCGCAGCGGATCCGCTCAGAGCAGCAGCACCCCCGCGATCGCGGTGTGCGGGTGCAGGGTCGAGACATGACAGACACGACAGCACGACCTGGATCATCGCTCGACGAGGAGATGTATCGCCGGCTCTTCGATCACCGCACGTTGCTGCTCGGCGAAGCCCTCGAGGACTGGAACAGCAACCGGATCTGCAGTGGCATCATGCTGCTGGCCGCCGACGACCCGGATGCGGACATCCGGCTGCTGATCAACTCTCCGGGAGGCTCGGTCCCCGGCATGCTCGCCATCCGGGACTGTATGCGGGCCGTCCCGGGCGACGTCGTCACCGTGGGCGTGGGCATGGCCTACAGCGCCGGACAGTTCCTGTTGAGCTCCGGGACCACGGGAAAGCGCTACATCCTGCGCCACGCGAAGGTGCTGCTGCATCAAGGGTCGGCAGGAATCGGCGGCACCGCCATGGACATCGCGATCCAGGCCGACGACCTGCGACACACGCGCGACACCGTCCTCGGGCTGGTGGCCGAGGACACCGGACAGGACCTCGAGACCGTGCGGCGTGACTCCGCCCGCGACCGCTGGTTCGACGCGCAGGGGGCGATCGACTACGGCTTCGTCGACCACGTCGTCGACACCCTCGAGGAGATCCTTCCGGTCGGACGCCGCACTGTCGGACTGGGGGCGCACCGATGACCTACCGCGCCGGAGAGGACACCGCCATGAATTACACGATTCCCTACGTGACGACGCGCACCAACCAGGGTGAACGGACCGTCGACATCTACAGCCGCCTGCTGGCCGACCGCGTCATCTATCTCGGCACCACGATCGACGACGGCGTCGCGAATGCCGTGATCGCGCAACTGATCCACCTGGAGTCCGAGTCGCCGGACCTGCCGGTGCACCTCTACATCAACTCACCCGGCGGATCGATCCCCGCGATGCTGGCGATCTACGACACGGTGCAGTTCGTGCGGCCGCAGGTGCACACGACCTGTGTCGGTCAGGCGGCCGCGACCGCCGCCGTGCTCCTCGCAGGCGGGGAGCGCGGGCACCGGATGATCCTGCCGCACGGCCGGGTCGTCATCCACGCCCCGACCGGCGAGGGCCGTGGTGCGGTGCCCGACCTGATCGTCGAGGCGGACGAGATCGCCCGGGTGCGGGCGATGCTCGAGGAGATCCTGGCCGAGCACACCGGGCGGTCCGGAGCACAGATCCGTGAGGACACCGACCGGGACCTCATCCTCGGTGCCGAGGCGGCCAGACGGTATGGCGTGGTCGACGAGATCGTCGTGAATCGCCCCGTCGCGGCGGCGTGACCGGGGCCCGACGAGTCGCTCGTCAGTCCGCGTGGTGGAGCGCGTGGTGGTAGGCGACCAGGGCTCGCAGCATGGGTTCGATCGTGGCGGCGACCTCGTCGCGACTGCTGGCAGCGGTCAGCCCGAACTCCATGTCGTCCTCGACGGTGGCCCGGTCGCCGATGAGATCGCGTGCCAGACGCGCCTCTCGCGTGGGCAGGCGATAGTCGTGCACGATCGACGACAGTGCGCGCGCCAGCTCGGTCGCCCCGCCTTCGTCGAGGTGGCCCATCGCCTCCTGCGCGGCGGTCAGCCAGCGGCGGTCACCGGGCTCCGCGGCCTCCAGCGTGTCCGTCATCTCGGAGAACAGCACCATGTGGATGTCCACAGCGGCCGGATGGGTCCGTTCGTGCTGGTCCCAGGGCAGCGCCGCCGCCTTGAGCAGGTAAGTGCGTGCCCGGTCCTCGTTCCCGTCGTGCAGGTCCCGGTAGGCCTTCTCCAGCAAGTTGCCGGCCGCCTCCCTGAGCCGGTCACTCTCCTGTCGCGCGGTGAGATTCGAGGTGAGGCGGATGCCCCCGAACCCACGCGATCGTTCGGCCGCGAGGGCGGCATCGATGTCTCCGAAGGCATCGCTCATGCCTGCGACGATAGTCGGTCAGGCTGCCAGGCAGACCGGCCCGTGCATCATCCGGCGCGAGGCGCGCGAGGCGATCTCCTGCACGGTGAGGCCCAGAGCCCCGGCCACCGCCGCGAGCACCTCGGACGACGGGTCCTTCAGACCGCGCTCGACCTCGGAAAGGTATTGCGGTGCGACACCCGCGCGGTTCGCGACATCCGCCAGACGCTCGGCCCGGTCGCCGCGCTCGTCGCGCAGCGTCTCGCCGACGCACTCGCGCCAGAGCGGTTCGCGGCGGCGGGATCGTCGTGTCGGGAACGGGACGACGCTGGTCATGCCGCCAGCCTATGGCCGGATCGCGGCAACGGCGAGGCGATCTGCTGTGAGCAGAACGGCGTCGCACTGGACGCGATCGCGTGCCGGGACGACACTGGGGATCCCGACACCCCTGCAGAGTGAGGACACCTGGTGACGTTCACGACGAGACCGACTCTCGAAGGCACGTTCGGCATGGTCTCGTCGACGCACTGGCTCGCGTCGCAGAGTGCGATGGGCGTCCTCGAGCGCGGCGGCAACGCGTTCGACGCGGCCGTCGCCGCCGGGTTCGTCCTGCACGTCGCCGAGCCGCACCTGAACGGGCCGGGCGGCGAGGTCCCGGCGATCGTCGCGGCGGCGGGAGAGCCGAAGCCGATGATCCTCGCCGGGCAGGGCCCGGCGCCGGCCGGTGCGACGATCGAGCACTACCGCTCGCTGGGGCTCGACCTGATCCCCGGCTCCGGCCCCCTGGCCGCGGCGGTGCCCGGGGCGGTCGACGCCTGGCTGCTGCTGTTGCGCGATCGCGGCACGATGTCGCTGGAGGACGTGCTCGAGCCGGTGATCGGCTACGCGAGCCACGGCATACCGGTGCTCGAGCGGGTCACCGCGACGGTCGAGCGGGTGCGGGACCTCTTCGAGCAGGACTGGATCACCTCGGCCCAGCTCTGGTTGCCGGACGGCCGCGCGCCGCAGCCGGGCACGCTGATGCGCTTCCCCGGCTATGCCGCCACGCTGCGCCGGCTCGTCGAGGAGGGACGCGCGGCCGGCGGCGGCCGTGAGCGGCAGATCGACGCGGCCCGCCGGGCGTGGGGGAGCGGTTTCGTGGCCGAGGCCGTGGAGGCCTTCGCCTGTGAGCCGTTCCGGGACTCCAGCGGGCAGCGGCACGCCGGCGTGATCACCGGCGCCGACATGACGGCCTACGAGGCGACCTGGGAGCAACCGGTGACGATCGACTGGCACGGGTTCACCGTCGCCAAGGCAGGTGCGTGGACCCAGGGCCCGGCCCTGTTGCAGACGCTGCGCATGCTCGACGCCCTGGGCGACCCGTCCGCACTGGATCCCGGCACGGCGCACGGCATCCACCAGATCGTCGAGTCGCTCAAGCTGGCCTTCGCCGACCGCGACGCGTGGTACGGCGACGGCGACGACGTCACGCTCGACACGTTGCTGTCGAGCGAATATGCCGCCGAGCGCATCGGATTGATCCTCGACCGGGCCTCGGGCGAGCTGCAGCCGGGCAGCCCCGACGGCCGTATGCCGAGGCTCGCGGCACACCTGCGCGCGCTCGCCCACGAGGACGCCTCGGTCGACGCCACCGTCGGGGAGCCGACGGTGGACGCCAAGGGCGTCACCCGGGGAGACACGTGCCACGTCGACGTGGTCGACCGGTGGGGCAACATGATCTCCGCGACGCCGAGCGGCGGGTGGTTGCAGAGTTCTCCGGTGATTTCCGAGCTGGGTTTCCCGCTCGGCACGCGCCTGCAGATGCTGTGGCTCGAGGAGGGGTTGCCGACCTCGCTGGTGCCCGGCCGGCGCCCGCGCACCACGTTGACCCCGACGATGCTGCTGCGCGACCGGCAGCCCGTGCTCGCCTGCGGATCGCCCGGTGGGGACCAGCAGGAGCAGTGGCAACTCCTTTTCCTGCTGCGGCACGTCGTCGGCGGGCAGAGCCTGCAGGAGGCGATCGACGCGCCCACATGGCATACGGACAGCCTTGCGGCGTCGTTCTATCCGCGCGCGGTGGACCCGGCGTCGCTGGTGGTCGAGGAGCGCATCCCCGAACCGGCGCGAGACGCCCTGCGCGCTCGCGGGCACCGGGTGAGGGTGACCGGCCCGTGGACGCTCGGCCGGATGTGCGCGGTCGGTCGGGATCCGGAGACGGGTCTGCTGTCGGCCGGGGCCAACCCGCGCGGCATGCAGGGCTACGCCTGCGGTCGGTGAACCCCCAGGAGGCGACGCTCCACGACATCCAGCAGTGCCGACAGGGGCGCCGGGGTGGTCTGCGGAGTCAACAGCGTGGCCAGGTGCCGAGCCAGCCGGATCTTGCGCCCGGAGGTGGTGCCGGCGAACCGGTGGAGTTGGGCGGTGATCGGGCGGTCGCGCCATTCGGGCTGGTGCTGGAAGCGTCGGAACCGCTCGCCGTCGCCCAGATCGTCCAGGGCACCGATGACGGCGCGCGGGCCGAGCGCGCGGTGGAGTTCGGCCTCGAGATCCGGCTCGCAGGTGAAGAATCCGTGGCGGGCCAGGTCGACGTGTGCGCGGACCGTCGGGTCGTGGCGGTGGAGCGCGCGGATGAAATAGCGTTCCTCGGCGACATCGCACAGCCCGGTCACCCGCCCGACGCCTCCGGCGCGGGCGAACTGCTGCAGATGACGGCCGATGTTGGTGGCACCGCCCATGTCGACGATCTGGACGGTGGGCAGGCCGCGCGCCCGTGCGAGCGTATCCACCACTTCGGCGTCGCTCGGCCCCTCGACCAGCACCACGGCCGACGGGCCGTGATCCGACCTTTTCATGAGGTCCACTGTGCCCGGCGGCGCCGCCCGCGTCGACACTTTTTCGGCGCCGATGTCACCGCAGGTGGTGGTGGAGGGTCTGTCGCAGTTGTTCCGGGGTGTGTGCCGGCTCGTCGAAATACACGCGGAGCGTGTGCGATCCGTCGCCGTCGATCCAGCAGAGCAGGCAGCCTTCGGCGTCGATCCGCACCAGGCTGACTCCGGCGATATCCCCCAGCGCCCGACCGGTGCGGTCGGCGACGTGGCGGCGCAACTCGGGTTGGTGGCACCGGTTGGTGTGCTCGACGACGTCCGCGGCGAAATCGGAGAGGGATCCGTCGAGCGCACCCAGGTAGGCCTCGACCGGCACGGTGACGCGGGCGCACGGCCGCCGACCCACGAACTCCTCCCGCAGCACGATCTGCTCCAGGTCGAGGGTGATGAACAATGCGGTGCGGTGACGCGCGCAGCCGCCGCGGCGCAGCGCCCGCAACCGCCCACCGAGCACGACGGTCAGCTCCGGGCGCTCCGGCACGGCGAGGCGCAACAGGGCCGCCTCGCCCAGATGGCCGACGAGCGGTGACGCATCGCCGCAGACGAACGTCGGCCTCCCACCGTGGTCCTGCAAGAAGAGCGGTTCTCCGGGCCCGGCCGCCGGACCTCCGCAGACCAGCAGCGTGGCGCCGTGGCCCTGCGCCAATGCGCCGCGCGCGAGTTGTGCGCCGTGTGGTTGCCAATCCGTCATGCTCGCCTCCATCGCGGGTCAGCCGGTCCCCTCCGACACTTAGGTAAGGCTACCCTATATTTTACGTCACGAGAGCGCCAGAGGCTCGGCAGGTGACGTCAGGACGTCCGGAGGCGGCGCAGAGAGGCCGGTGGGTTACTCGGGCCCCTGATCGGCGTCCAACTGCTGGGCGAGGTAGCCCGAGACGCCGATGCGCTCGACGGCGTCCAGCTGCGCCTCGAACCAGTCGACGTGCGCCTCCTCGCTGCGCACCATCTCCTCGAACACGTTGGCCGTGCCGTGGTCGCCGAGGTCATGGCATTCCTTGGCCCCCGCATTGAACTGCGTGACGGCCTCCTTCTCGCCGGCGAGGCCGAGGCGGAGCATCTCCTCGGGCGACTCGCCGACCTGGATCGCGCCGAGACGCTGCAGGTTGGGGTGACCGTCGAACAGCAGGATCCGTTTGATCAGCTCGTCCGCGTCGCGCATCTCGTCGATCGACAGGTCGTAGAACACCTTCCCGATCCGCGGCAGGCCCCAGTTGTCGAGCATGCGGCCGTGCAGGAAATACGTGTTGACGACGGTGAGTTCGAGCGTGAGAGCGTTGTTGAGCAGATCGGTTACGCGGGAGTCAACTGGCTGCATCGCATGCACCTTCTGAAGGACTCGGCTCACCGGCCCGGCTACCAGCGGCCTGGTGTTCACACAATAGTCGCTTCAAAAAGAACACGCAGCCCCCGCAGTCCTGCCCGGCGCACGTCGCCTGGCACAACTGGCGAAGAGTGGCGGCGCCCTCGTCGAGGGCCTCCGCCACGGCACCGTCGGAGACGACGCCGCATTGACACACGATCACACCAATAAGGTAAGCCTTGCTTTAGCCGCTTGTCGAGTGGGGGTCCACGAACCGACCCGATCGAGCGAGACCTACTTGGTCACCGTCGCCGGGGTCAGCGGATTGCCCGGCTTGATGTGTCCGCAGTCCGAGGGCGCGGTCTTCCCGGCGAACCGGTCGTTCAGGTACCCCAGCGCGGTGGGCGCCCACAGAGCGGCCGTGCCGATATGGCTGGTGACGTTGTATTGGGTGTACTTGACGGGGGCCGATCCGGTCTTGCAGTACTGCCGTGCGAGCGAGCGCACGTCACCGGCGATCATGACTCCGTCACCGGCGCCGATGCCCGGCGTGGATCCCGAGGTGCCCTCGAGATATCCGGCGGCACCCTGTCCGATGAAGCCGGGGATCGTCGGCGTCGGTCGCGACCCGAGATTGAGCTTGTTGACCGTCTTGACGAAGGCGGGGATCGACGTCGGCTCGGCATATTGCGGTTTGACCATCTTCTTCCAGGTCAGACCCGGGTACTGATACATGACGTTGATGATCGAGGCATTCTGCATCTTGGCCATGATCTTCTTGCCGTAGGCATTCAGGTAGGGGCCGAAGTCGATGTCGTAGGCACGGGCCACTCCGGCGACGGCCATTGGCGCGATGCCGGCCCACCCGATGCTGCCGCTGACGTAGTCGAGATTGTGGATGGGGTCGACGAGCAGTCCACCCTCGGCATACCCGACGAGGCGTTTGTTCACATCGGGCGCGTAGGACGGTGCGAGAGCGGCCGCCCAGTTCGTCGCGATGGCGCCGCCGGAGTAGCCGATCATGCCGAACGTGGTGGACGGGTTCAGCCCGGTCGCAGGTGATGTGGACACGGCACGCATCGAATCGAGTGTCAGCTTGCCGTATTCGGGGCCGGCGGCGAAGTCCGCGTGCTGGCCCTCGGTGTCGGCGACCACGACGGAATATCCCTGTGCCAGCAGCGGCGCGATGAACAGTCCCTCGGCGTCGTTGATCAGTCCGCCGAGGGTGACATCGCCCGCGATGGCTCGCGACGGGCTGTCGGCC
The DNA here is from genome assembly GCA_964566985.1 of uncultured Intrasporangiaceae bacterium. Lineage (GTDB taxonomy): Bacteria > Actinomycetota > Actinomycetes > Actinomycetales > Dermatophilaceae > Leekyejoonella. Next base: position 8,206 of record CAZMLG010000056.1, on the reverse strand, counting down.
GGGTCGAGGGAGTCGTAGAACGATTGGTAGGCCACCGCCTTGCCGTTGCCGACCAGCGGCTCGAGCACCGAGGTGACGTTGGCGACCGCGTGGCCCTGGGCATCGGTGCTGCGATAGAGCAGTTGCACGGCCTTGACGGGCGTGGGGATGCCGGCGACGTGATAGGAGAGGGTGCGGGTCTTCAGGACCGTGCCGGGATCGTAGGACGACAGTGGTGTGGTGCCGGTATAGCTGTAGAACGCATCGGAGGTGTCGGCGTGAGCGGCCGGGCTCGTGGCGACGAGAGTGCCGGCGAAGGTTGCGGCGGCGGCGATCGTGGCGGCGGCGGTGCGGGTGCGGACGGTGACCATGTTGGACTCCGGGTAGGTGGGTGAGAGGCTCCGGAAGCCGATGTTACTGGCGAGTCACTTGGCGTGGGGGTTTACGTGTCGACCGGATTTGCGCGGCCGCGACGGATCGAGGTTGCGTCAATGCACCAAGTCGCCGGTGCACCAGATCCGTCCCTGCCCGACGCGGTCGCGGACCACGCGTTTGATGCCGTCATAGGGAATGCGCTTGGTGCCGACGGGGAAGTAGTACCACCGGATCAGGAGGCCGCCGTCGGTGCACGCGATGCGGCCGTCGTCGTAGGCCGTCGTCATTCAGCGTAGACCCCGCGCACGCCGTGTCGGAAGGGCACGTTGCGACGGTCTGCCCACGCACGGACCGGAAGCGTGACGTGTGCCGATGCTGGGTGGTGATGAGTATGTGTGGACGGGTCGGAACGGTCGCTCAGCGCACTCCGAGGTGCCCCTGTCGTGGAAGAAGGAACCATCAGCGCAGGCAAACAGCGGTGTACCGTGGCTCGCGGCCACGGTCTTCATGAAGGGGAGCACATGACATTCCCTGGTGGCGATCCGGCGTGTTGACAGTGGCATCGACACCCGCGGAGCGAGTTGCCCTCGGGGCCAGTGGCATTGCTGCTCACCTGAAGGAGGCGCTGAGCTCGTGAGTGAGTTCCCGGAGCTGACCGACGATGGCGTCGATGATGACGACGTGATCGAGCACTTTCTGGGTATTACTCGACTGGGCTATCGGGACATGGGTGAGGTCCTGGCCACCTATCGTCCGTGGCCGGGGCTGCGTGCCGTGCGACATATGGGTTCCTTGTCTCGGCGTCCGGATATTGCGAACATGTCGTCTCGTTGGCGGGTGGGCGTGTTCGGGTTCGATGGACTGGTCCTCAACGGACTGGATGCGGCGATCATGAGCCCCTGGAATTCTGATCCAGATCCAACGGAGTCTCCGTTTGCGTGGTGGTTGATAGGCACGCGCCGTGCGGGGGAGTTTGTCGCCGACTTGGAGGCGGCGATGGTGGCTGACGGCTATCCGGCGAAGGGGCTTGCGGCGCACGCTCTGGCGGAGGGCTGTACTCAGCCGTTGAATGATCATGGTCCGAATCCGATCCCGCCGCGGATGGCGACCGACCCGGTGATCGGTGTCCACGGGCCACGGTTGCCATGACCGTGCGGCGTGGGCTTGATGGATCGATATGGAGGTTGGTCGGGTGAAGCGGTTCATTCAGGTTGATGATCCGGACGATGACGCTCAGGTCGAGGCATTCATGGACCTGACGCGCTTGGACTACCAGGATATGGGTGAGGTCCTGGCCACCTACCGGTCCTGGCCAGGGCCGGCCTTCTGGACGATCATCGGCCTGTTCGTCCTGCTTCCGGTGGTCCTCTTCGTGACGGCGCCCGATGGCACCGAGGCGGTGGTGCGTGGCAGCATCGGCATCGCTGCGCTGCTCATGTTCGGCGGACCGATGATCGGGATCAACTATTTCGAGCGGCATCGTGTCTGCGAACACGGGCTGGTCCTGGGGTTTCGCAAGCGCTCGAAGTATGTGATCCCGTATGCCACGCTGGATCCTGGCCGCGTTCGCGTCGTGGGGCACCTGGGTTGGCTGGGCCGGCTACCCGACGTCGAGAAGGGGTCACCACGATTTCGTGTCGGGTTCGGCTGCTTTGAGGGCATCGCCTTGAATGGGTTGGACTCGGCGATCAATAGCCCGTGGGTGGATGCCGACAGGCCGGGTGCCGCGGTGACACCGTATGCGTGGTGGATGCTCGGCACGCGCCGTGCCACTCGGTTGCTGGCCGATCTGGAGGCGGCGATGCTGGCGGATGGCTATCCGGTGAGTGGGCTCGCCGGGCGGGCGCGCCTGGAAGAGGTCACGGCGCGGTGGCGTCCTCATGGCCCCAGCCCGATCCCTCCGCGGATGGCGACCGATCCGGTGATCGGTGTCCACGGGCCACCGCTGCCCTGATCGCGCCACATGGCTCGTCCGTCGGTCGATCCGTTCGCGCGCCCTGAGGCGAGATCGGGCTGGTGAGATCGGGCTTTATTGCTAATGATTCGGCGCTCCGATATCCTGAGGTCCAGCGATACGTCATACGCGGAGTTGGTGGCGCATCGCTTTTCCGTACCCGGAGAAGGGTGATGTCGGATGAGGAAACACTGTGAACGGTGCGGACCGGCGGTCGCCGCTCTGACCGCCGCCAGGCAAAGTCGACATGAGTTGGCCTTCTGCGGCCACTGCAGCATCAAGAACTGGGACGCGCTTCAGCGCGCGGGATGGCAGGTCTTCGTCCTCCCGCGTGCGAGCCGGGAGCTCGATACACACCCGATCTTGAACGGCCCGCGGTGGCAACCGGCCACATGCCCGGTGTGCCGACGGCCGGAGGCGACACACGCCGACGTCGATCGGCGCGCGGAGCGCTGCCCCTGCGGGTGACGATCGCCAAAAGGCCCTCCCTCCCTGTATGGCGTGTGACATACTACTGATCTGGCGCACGCCCCGCCGGAGGACGGTCGACGGTGCGGACCGACCCGTGCCACGGGTCGGGTCACGGCGGCTCCTCCGGCGGTCACGATCGACGACCCCGGAGGCCCCGGCATGACGATGGACACGCAGACGGACGTGACGACCGAGTTCGACCACGCAGAGCGCGAGGCCGGCGACCGAATCCTGTCGGATGCGCCGCCGATCGGTGTGGCGGGTCTCGGGCGGCGGGTCTCGGAGCAGGTGGGTCGACCGGGCATGCGGCCCGACCTCACCGGGCACTTGCGCACCCTCGGCATACCGGAGGACGCCGCGCGCGTCTATCAATCGCTGCTCGAGCACGGAGCGCAGCAGGCGTCGACCATCGCCCGCGCGCTCGATTGTCGACTCGACGTCGTGTGTGCGGCGGTCGATGAGCTGTCGGCCGTGGGGTTGATCTCCACCGACGGCACGGACGACGTCACCGTCCTGCCGGTCGATCCTGTCGCCGCCCTCGAGAACCGCCGCGCTGCACTGGAGGCCGGGGTCGCTGCGAGTATCAACGCCTCCATCGCCGCCTACGAGTTCCACCGGCGCAACCACAGCGACTTAAGACACGAATCGGGCGTCGAGGTGATCCACGGCAGCGAGATCCATCGCACCGTGGCCGGACTCGAGCGTGCCGCGCTCCATCACGTGCGAGCTTTCGACACGGCGCCCTACGAGGACGATCGTGTCGAGAATCCCATCGAGATCGACAACCTGCGCCGCGGAGTGCGATACCGGATCCTCTATGCCCGGGCGTCCATCGAGACCCCCGACTTCTATGCCGGCAACATCGTGCCGTGCATCGATGCCGGTGAGGTCGCGCGATGCGCGCCGTCGGTCCCGACCAAGATGTTCCTGATGGACGACCGCGTGGCGATGGTCGGCCTCACCGCCGCCGACGCGGACAGTCGGCATACGGCATTGCGCATTCGGTCGGCGAGCCTGTTGAAGGCATTGAGCGATCTGTTCGAACTGCGTTGGGACGCGGGCCTTCCCCTGTCGGTGTCGAGCGAGGGGCGTGAGACGGAGCTCAAGCCGATCGAGACCCTCCTGTTGCGCCAGTTGGCCATCGGCGCGACCGACGACGTGGTCGCGCACAACCTTCGGATCAGTCGCCGCACGGTCGCGCGATACATCGAGCGGCTGATGCGGATCAGTGGCGCCAAGACGAGATTCCAGCTCGCGACGTATGCCGTGCAGCGATCCTGGGTGGGCTCGCCGTCGGCCTCGTCGACCTGACGGGGTGGGCGAGGGCGGCGGCGAGCCGGGCTCGGCCGGGAGGGGCCGGCCTACTTCTGCCAGCCGACATCCTCCGGTGAGACGGAGTAGTAGCCGGCGGTCCCGGTGATGGCCCCCGTGTTGGCCAGGCCGGACGTGACGGCGGACATCGTCGGGCCGTTGTAGAGCGGTAGGACGCCGCCGAGGTCGAGTGCCTTGGCCTCGGCCTTGTTGCCCAGCGTGATCGCGGTGTGCCGGTCGGCCACGGTCTGGGGCTTGAGGATCTGCTTGTCCAACGCCTTGCTGCCCAGGCCGGCGAAGTTGTTCCCCGCCGTGGTGCAGTAGATCACGCAGTTCCAGTAGTACCCGTAGGGGTCCTCACTGTTCCAGCTCAGCGTCAGGACACCGAAGTCCCCGTCGTTGAGGGTGTCGGAGAATCGCGCGCTCTTGCGGTTGTCGATCGTCATCTTCAGACCGACCTTCTTGGCCATCTGCTGCTGTGCGCGAGCCATGGCCGCGCCGGTCGGATCGTCGCCGAAGTCGACATATGTATACGAGGCGATCTTCCCGTTCTTCCGGTAGTAGCCGTCGTCACCCATCGTCCAGCCGTGGGACTCCATGAGTTTCTTGGCCTTGTCCGGGTCGTACGAGATGTTGAGGTTGTCGTGGTAGTGGTCCATCCAGGTGAAGGTGAGCACCGAGCCGGGCAGCTTCTCCTTCCAGTCCATTCCCTGGAAGCGGATGTTGGCCAACGTCTTGCGGTCGGTGCCGTATTGCCAGGCGCGGCGCGCATAGCGATGCTTCAGCAGAGGGCTGCCCTTTCCGACGATGTTGACGGATACCCGCTTGCGGAAGCCGCGCTGCACCCGGATGCCCTTCATGTCCTGGACCTGCTTGAGCCGGTCGGCCGTGCTCACACTGGCGACGTCGATCTGGCCGTTCTGGAAGGCGTTGATGGAGGCGGTGTCCTCCATCTGCTTGTAGACGATCTTGTCGAGTTTGGGCTCGGGGCCCCACCACTTCTCGTTGGGCACGAGCACGAGCTTGCTCTTGTCGGAGCTCTTGATCTTGTAGGGTCCGGCACGCAACTCGTTGTGTGGCTTGCCGACCCAGCCGTTCTTGTAGAAGTCCGGGTCGACGTTCCTCGGGTTCTCCAGGCTCTGGAACACGAGCTGGTAGGGATAGATGGGTTTCTTGAAGGTGACGAGAGCGACGTTGTCGGACGTGCCCTTCGTGACGCTCTTCATCATCGAATACCCGGTCTCATTGGACGGGTTGTACTTCTTGGTGGCACCGCTCTGGGTCTTCCATGTGGCCCTGAACGCCTTCCAGGTGATCGGGTCCCCGTTGTTCCACCTGGCCTTCGGGTTGATCGTGTATTTGACGACCTCGGGCGACTTGCTCACGAGCTCGACGTCTTGCAGATAGGTCTTGTTGGGCTGCGGGTTGCCGCTGACGTCGTATTCGAAGAGTTGTGGGGTGGTCCAGTAGTCGATGTCGGCGTTGTATGCGGTGTAGCCGTCGACGCTCCAGGTGTTGAAGTTCGGGGGGATCTCCGTGATGGGGAGGGTCAGCGTGCCGCCCTGCTTGACGTTGCTGCGTGGTTGGGGGTTGTCGTAGCGCTTGCCGGCGACCGGCATGGGCATCGGATCGGCATTGGGCAGTACCCCGTTCGACGGTTCGGTCGTGCCGCCGTGTGAGGCACCGGCCGAACCACCGTGGCTGTCCGAGGTGCCGTGGTCGTCGCTGCTGCTGGAGCAGCCGGCTGCGGCGAGCAGGGATGCTGCGCAGGCGACGGCAAGGAGTCGGTGGGTCTTCATCAGATTCTTCTCCTGGGAGTCCGGGGCAGCGGTGGCTGGCCCCTATGCAGCGTGACGTGTGATATGTCACAGTCGCCGACCCGGCGGGAGGTGTCAAGGGATTCACGGGCCGCGCCGTGGCCGGATGATGACCCTGGCAGATGTGTGCCACCGAGGGGCACGACGAAGTGCCGAGCGCAGCCTGCCTATCCGCCGCGTACGGCACCGAGCGCGACGAGCACGAACGCGACGGTGATGATCACCAGGCGCAGGTAGTGAAGTCGGTCCCACCGGCGAAGTTGTGCGCGCCAGTCCGACGGCGGCTCGCCGTCCGCCCAGGTCATGGCGCGGTTGTTGATCGGCACCAGCAGTAGGACCGACACGAGGATCGCCACCACGAACGATCCCGCGCCGATGAGCAGGGTCGCCAGACCTGGAGTGTGGCGACTGGTCGACGGGCCAATGCGCACGGGTCAACAGGAAGAGAGTCGGCGATCGTCGGGCGCGCAACCCCTCATGAAGGCTGAGGTCGACGAGCGATGATGACAGCTTGAGGGTCGGCTTCCGCAGCGATGGGAGCGCGCTCCATCTGCGCAGCAATCTCAAGGTCATGAGACACGATCTGAGCCATCATTCGATCAATGGGCCGGTGGTAGCGGTTCATGACGACGTCGTGCCCCAGCGCAGCGAAGCCGTCGCCAACGCGGCGCATCCCCTCGCCGGTCTGGAATGCTACGAGCAGATAGCCACCCGGGTGAAGGACACGCACCATCTCCGCGATCATGCGATCAATGTCCTCGTTCGGGTTGTGGATGGTGGAATACCAGGAGAAGACGCCGTTGAACTCCTCATCCGAGTGCTTCAAGCCCGTGAGACTCCCCACCGTTGACGGGTATTCCGGGTGGTCGCTCATGGCACGGCGGATCATCTCGGTCGAGAGGTCCACGCCCTCGGGCCGACACCCCTTGGCGGCGAGGTATGGCAGCATGCGACCCGATCCGCAGCCGGCATCCAGCACCCGCCGCGGTTCAGGACACAGACGCGCGAAGTGGTCGATCATCGCAAGCTCAAGTGGTTGCTCTGGCTCCGTCGCCTTGAACCGGTCTGCGTACACGTCCGCCACGGCGTCATAGGCGCCCCTCGTCAGGGCTTCCTCTGCTTCCGGCACGACGATCATCATGCCACCCGTGCCATCGCGACGGCTTCGCACCGACAGAGACGGAGGACAGGTGCTCTCGTGAGCACGCCCTTCTCCTGCGGAGGCCGAGCCAGAATCCGTTTGCCATGAATGTCGTGACCGAGGTGAGCCGTCGTCTCCCTCTGGTGGCGATATTTCAAGGGGCGGAGGGTCAAGGCGTTCTCCGGAGGCTGACGAGCGTTACGTTCGCGTAGCAGCTGGTGCGCGAAGAGGAGCGGATCAACCAAGGTCTCATGGCGCGGGAGGTGGCGCGTCGACTCGTAGAGACCGTGCCCGGTCAGATGAACGTTCTGGTCATGTGCATGATGATAAGAGTGCGTAGCGTGTCAGCCATGACTGTCCCCTAATGAAAAAGCCCCATCAGTCCCGGAGGACGGTGGGGAGCCAGGCGAGCAGCGTGATGCGCATGCCCTCCGAGTGTCAAACGTTCAGCTTCGGTGCTCCATGCTCGCGCTCCAAACCAGCTCCGGTGTGATCACCGAGGCTGATCTCGGAGCTTCGCCTCGGCGGCCGACCTGGCTTCGATGGAACGCGGCGGACGGTGGTTTCGATACGTCCTCGACACTTCGACGGGCTCAAGACATGCTGCGTCAGCGGACTACTCGACCATCCGGTGGGGCGATTTCGATATGCTCGGGTCAGGGCGCTCGCTACTCAATCATCCGGGTTGGGGTCCGTGGTCGTGCACGGCTTTCGCGCCGGGATGGCGTAACGAACCGTGCCAAGAAAACTCAAGCAGTCGGGTTGGGGTGGTTTCGATACGCCTCGCGCTGGGCGCTCGGCTACTCAACCATCCGGTGGAGACCGGTGGTGGTGTTTCAGTTCGTGGCGCTGCGGAGGTATTTGCCGAAATGGGGGACGGTGAAGGCGATCCGGCCGCGCTCGCCGCTGTAGATCAGGCCCTTCTTCAGCAACGCGTCACGGGCGTGGGAGAGGGACTGCGGCTTGCGGCCGAGCACGTCCGCCACCGCGGACGTAGGCACGGATTCGACCTCGTCGAGCGCGGCAGGCCCGGCGAGCTCTTGGGCGGCGTCGGCCATCGCGCGCAGATAGTCGCGTTCGCCTGGAGTTGCTCGTTCATAACGTGATCCGAAGAAGCCGACGGCCAGCTCGGCCTCGGCGTGCGGCGCCGCGACGGCG